>CAXUBX010000001.1:0-3763 GCA_964249405.1 uncultured Acetobacteraceae bacterium
GACAGGATCCGCTCCGTCACGATCGCCCGACGCGGCCACGATGCGCGGAACAAGGGGGCGATCGTGCTCGTCTACTCGGTCGACGTCGCGCTCGAGCCGGCGCTCGAGCACGGGATCCTCGCGCGCGGCGGCGGCGACACCCGGATCGGCGCCACGCCGGAGCTGTCCTACCGTTTCGCCGGAGCCGCGCCACCCGGTGCATCGCGCCCGGTGGTGATCGGGGCCGGACCGTGCGGGTTGTTCGCGGCCCTGCTGCTCGCCCAGTGGGGGCTGAAGCCGATCGTGCTCGAGCGCGGCCGCGCGGTGCGCGAGCGGACCGCCGACACGTTCCGGCTGTGGCGCCAGGGGGTGCTCGACCCGGACAGCAACGTCCAGTTCGGCGAGGGCGGCGCCGGGACGTTCTCCGACGGCAAGCTGTGGAGCGGCGTCCGCGACCCCGAGCGTCTGGGGCGAAAAGTGTTGACCGAGCTGGTCCGCGCCGGCGCTCCGGAAGAGATCCTGTTCGTCGCCAAGCCGCATGTCGGCACGTTCCGCCTCGTCACCGTGGTGACGCGGATGCGCGAAGAGATCGAGCGCCTTGGCGGCAGCTACCGGTTCGGGACGCGGGTGGACGGTTTCGAGGTCGAGACCGGCGATCGCGGGCGGCGCCTCGCGGGGCTCCGCCTTGCGAACGGCGAGACGCTCGCCGCGTCGCACGTCATCCTGGCGCCCGGCCATTCGGCCCGCGACACCTTCGCCGCCCTGCACGCGGCCGGGATCGCGATCGACGCCAAGCCGTTCTCGGTCGGCGTCCGGATCGAGCACCCGCAATCGGCGATCGACCGGGCGCGCTTCGGCCTGCAGGCCGGTCATCCGCAGCTCGGCCCCGCCGACTACAAGCTCGTGCATCACTGCACGGGCGGCGATGGCGCCGACGGGCGTTCGGTCTACTCGTTCTGCATGTGCCCCGGCGGCCAGGTGGTCGCCGCGACGTCCGAGCCGAACCAGGTCGTCACCAACGGGATGAGCCAGTATTCCCGGGCCGAGCGGAACGCCAATGCCGGCCTCGTGGTCGGCGTGGTGCCCGGACGCGACTACCCGGACGGCCCGCTCGCCGGCATCGCGTTCCAACGCGAGCTGGAACGCCTCGCCTTCGAGGCCGGCGGCCGCTGCTATCGCGCACCCGCCCAGACCGTGGGCGACTTCCTGGCCGGCCGGCCGTCGCTGTCGCTCGGCAGCGTCGAGCCGTCCTACCAGCCCGGTGTCACGCCGACGGACCTCGCCCGTTGCCTCCCGGCGTTCGTCGTCGCGGCGATCCGCGAGGCGCTGCCCGCGTTCGGCCGCCGCATTCCCGGCTTCGACGACCCGGACGCGGTGATGACGGGCGTCGAGACCCGCACCTCCTCGCCGCTCCGCATCCGGCGCGGCGACGACCACCAGTCCCCGAGCCTCGCCGGCCTGTTCCCGGCCGGCGAGGGCGCCGGCTACGCGGGCGGCATCATGTCGGCGGCGATCGACGGGATCCGCACCGCGGAAGCCCTCGCCCGCGATCTCGCGGACACCGCCGGCCGTCGCGCGGCGTGATGCGCCCGATCGGGACGGCCGACCGCGACGCGCTGCTCGCGCTGAACAACGCGCACGCGGCCGAGCTTTCCCTGCTGGATCCCGAGCGGTTCGCGGAACTCGTCGCCGGAGCCTTCCTCGCCCGCTGCAGCGAACGGAGCGACGCGTTCATCCTCGCCTTCGACGAGGCGGCCGCCTACGACAGTCCGAATTTTCTCTGGTTCCGCGCGCGGTACAGGCGTTTCGTCTACGTGGATCGGGTCGTGGTGGCGCCCGCGTCCCGCGGCCTCGGGATCGGAAGACGATTCTACGAGGCGGTCGCCGATCTCGCCCGCAGCTCGGGACGGCTGTTCCTCGGCTGCGAGGTGAACGCGTTGCCGCCGAACCCCGTCTCGGACGCCTTCCATGCGCGTCTCGGTTTCGCGCCGGTCGGGGCCGCCGAGTTCGACGGCGGCGCCAGGACCGTGCGCTATCTCGGCCGCGTCCTCGACCCTTGACCCGGGGAGCGTTCGTTCTCAGGGCGCGATCCGCGCCGCCCGCGTGATCCGGGTCACCGCGGCGGCGAGCGACACGTTCGCCGCGAGCGCGACGACCCCGACGTTCAGATCGAGCACCGCACGGGGGAGGAACGGAGCGATCGCGGCCGGCGTCCGCCCGGCGAGCGTCATCGCGACCACCACCGCGACGCCGGCGACGACCCCCGCGAAGGCACCGCCGGCGGTGAACAGGGGGCGCGGCGCGAGACTCGCGATCACCGCCGGAAACAGCTGCGTCACCAGCGCGTAGCCGAGCAGCAGGAGCACCACGATCGTCTCGCCGCCGGCGAGCGCGCACCAGAGCGCGACGGCGGCGACCGCGGGCACGAACAGCTTCGCCGCGACCGCGAGCTCGCGCGCGTCCGCCTGGTGGCGCCGCGCGACGCCCCAGAGATCGTTCGCGAGGATCGTGGAGGCCGAGACCAGCATCATCGAGCCCGGCACCAGCGCCGTGAGCACGCCGGCCGCCCCGATCGCGCCCACCAGCGGCATGGGCAACACCGCGACCGACACCCGGAGCAGCGCGAGATCGATGCGGCTTCCGGTCAGGCCGGGCACGCGCAGCAGGGCGGCGAAGCCGATGAGCAGCGCGAACACGAGGAGAAGCCCGTAGAGCGGTGCCGCCACGGCGTTCCGGCGCAGCGTCGTCTCGCTCCGCGCGGTGTACACGGAGGCGAAGGAGTGCGGCCACATGAAGAAGCCGACGGCGGTCAGAGCGACCGTGGAATCGAACCACCAGAGGCTTTGCCCGCGAGCGGGAAAGGCGAGGAAGCCCGGGCGTGCGTGGTCGATCGCCTCGAACATCGGCCCGATGCCGCCCGCGATATGCACGGGAAGGAAGATCCCGAGAGACACGACCACGACGAGGATGGCGACGTCCTTGATCGCGGCCACCGAGGCCGGTCCGTGTACGCCCGACACCACGACATAGGCCGTCATCACCGCCGCCCCGCCCGCGGCCCCGGCCGGGGCCGACAGGACGCCGCCGCTCGCCGTCGCGACGATGATGCCGAGCCCCTTCAGTTGCAGGACGAGGTAGGGAACGAGGGCCACGACGCCGACCGCGGCGGCGAGCAGCCCGAGCGCCGGGCTCCGGTATTTCCGCGCGAGGAAGTCCGGTTGCGAGACCAGCCCCTCGGCCCGAGCGTAACGCCAGATCGGCGGCAGCATCCAGTAGGAGAGCACGTAGGCGAGCGGGAAATAGGCGAGGATGTAGTAGGACGGGGCGCCCTTTCCGTAGGCATAGCCGGACGCGCCGAGAAAGGTGAAGGTGGTGTAGATCTCGCCCGCCATCAGCAGGAACACGAGAACGGTCCCGAAGCGCCGTCCGCCGACGCTCCAGCCTTCCAGACCGCGACGTCGCCCGCGTCCGGCCAGGACGCCGAGCAGGAGAGCCAGTGCCGCGGCGGCGGCGATCAGGATGGTCGCGACCGTCACCGCGCACGGTTCGCCGGGTCGAGCAGGAACACGACGAACAGCGTGACGGACGAAAGCAGCACGCAGCCGATCGACCAGGCGAGCGGAAGCGGCAGGCCGAGCACGAACGGCCGTGCATGGTTCACCAGCGGCATGCCGGCGAGCATCGCGGCCCATGGCAGAACGCCGAGCCATTTGAGCGAAATCATCCTGCTCCCCCGATGATGAAGCCCCCTCCCGACGAGGCGGGGTGAGAGGGCAGCTAGAGC
>CAXUBX010000001.1:3863-72070 GCA_964249405.1 uncultured Acetobacteraceae bacterium
TCCCCCGATGATGAAGCCCCCTCCCGACGAGGCGGGGTGAGAGGGCAGCTAGAGCGCAGCTAGAGCCCAGCTAGAGCGCAGCTAGAGCAAGGACGAGGCCAGCAGAAGCGGCGGAGATGCCGAGGCCCGGCGCGACGTCATCCGCCGCGGCGCTGCATGGGCGACCGCGGCCATTGCAGGAGCGAATGGCGAACGTGTTTCGAGGGATCGGGACCGGATCGTGTCCGCTCGCCCACACCGTTCGGTTTTTGCGCCGCCGACCATCACGCTGACACCGATTTTAGGACCGCGTCGGATGAAGGTGTTGTAAGGACCCGGTTGTCGGTCCTGGCTGGTCTGTCTTCGGGATGATGTCTTGTCGATCTCTGCTCTCGTGCGGCGCCGCGCTCGCGGTCGTGTCCGTTGTTTCCGCCCCGGCCAGAGCGTCCTCCGATCCGGCTGCGTCCTCCCATCGGGCGTCACCCGGACCGGCTGCGTCCCGATCGGCCGCCGCGGAGCCTCACAAATCCAGCAAGCCGGTCCGCCCGTCGCATCGCCACGCCCATTACCGGGGCGAGGCGTCGGACTATTGAGGCGGCTCGCCAACCCGGCAGGGACTGGGATCGGGGAAGATCGGCGGCGGGATCATCACAGAGGGTTGGACGGAGCCGGCGACCACCGGCTTCCAGAGTAGGGGGGTAATTGTCATGGGTGGAAAGCAGCGCGGACGGCGCAGGCACCGGATCTGGCCGGCTCTGTTGGCGGGAGCGGCGTCGGCGACATGGGCGTTGTCCGCGGCCCGCGCGGATGGCACGACGAACGCGCCGCCAGACGGGAGCGGCGTCAGTGCCGGCGCGATCAACAACGGCACGTCGATCGGGCCGTCCACCAACGTGTCGCTTCCCCAGAACGCATTCGGAGGCAGCACCGTCAGCCCCGGCGCGCTCAACAACGGAACGTCGATCGGGCCGAGTTCGGCACTGTCAAGGCCCACGGCGTCCGTCGAACAGGCGACCCCGCTGCTTCATCCCGAGGCGCTGTTCCCGAACATCTTCGGTGTCGGGCCGATCCTTCGCAACGACGGGATCGCCGTCCTCTTCGACACCAGGAACGAGTTCGACAGCGTCATCAGCGGTCCGCGGACCGGGACCAGCAACGCCGGTCAGTACGGCTTCGAGGTCGACACCGACTGGGAGAAGCTGGCCGGCATCACCGGGCTTTCCACACACTTCCTGATGGTCGGACGCTACGGCATCCCGATCAGCCGCGAGTTCGGCGACGAGCTCAACCCGAGCCAGGAAATCTACGGCGCCGGCGGCAACGTGGTCTCCCACCTGGTCTATGCGTACGCGGAAGAGACGCTCGGCAACGGCAAGTTCGACGTCGCCGCCGGCCGCAATCCGTTGCTGGACGACTTCCTCGCCTCGCCGCTCTACTGCAACTTCGAGAACAACGCGTTCTGCGGAAACCCGAAATCATCTTCGGACAATGGCGGCCTCTCGTCGTATCCCGACGCCGGCTGGTCGATCCGGGCCCGCGTCAGGCCGGTCGCGCCCGTCTACATCCAGACCGGCATCTATTTCGACCAGGGCAACATCTACAACTATGCCGAAAACTTCCGCTCCGGCTACACCTTCGACGACAGTTACATCACCGGCGAGACCTTCCCGCTGGAAATCGGCTTCGAGCCGGCGTTCGGTCCGAACAAGCTGCCGGGCCATTACAAGGCGGGGTTCGTCTACGACAACCAGAACCACCCGTCCGACCTCTACGACATCAACGATCAGCCTTTCCTGCTGTCCGGCCTGTCGCCACGGGAGATCAAGGGCGAGACCACCTTCTACTTCCTGGCCGACCAGATGCTCATGCGGAACGGACCGGGCGACACCACCGGTCTGATCCTGCTCGGCGGCTATGTCGAGAACAGTCCCGATGTCTCGCTCCGGTCGAAGCAGGCCGAGTTCGGCCTGCTTGACACCGGATTCTGGAAGGCCCGCCCGCTCGACGGGATCAACATCGGCTTCAGCTGGCTGCAGGTCTCCGGCGACGTGACGCGCGCCGAGGAGATCGAGCAGGAGCTCGGAGAGCTGATCCCGCTCGACACGCCGACCACGATCAACGAGATCCCGTCGAACGTCGGCACCGGCGCGGTGACGTCGACGGGGGCGCCGAACGCGACCGGCATCCAGAGCCACACGATCGATCTGGAGGCTAACTACAATATCCACGTCTATCGCGGCGTGACGTTCGCGCCGGACTTCCAGTACTTCATCCGACCGAACGCGCAGACCAACCTTCCCGACGCTGCGTTGATCGGTTTCATCAGCCACATCCAGTTCTTCTGAGCGTGCCGATGCTGCCCAGCCTACGCAGGGTCCTGCCAAGACTGCTCGCCCTGGCGGCGATCGGCGGAGCGATCTCGGGATGCACGATGACCGGGGTCGCCTCGCCGTCCAGCGCCTATGCCCATAGCGGCCAGGGTCTCCAGTATCCGGGCGAACCCGGCTACAACGCTCCCTGACGCGGGAGTGTCGTAGCCGGTCGGGCTGGCTCTTCGCGAGGGGAGATCGGAAGAATGCGGCTCAGCGGCAAGAGGGCCTTCGTCACCGCCGCCTCGCAGGGGATCGGACGCGCAACGGTCGCGGCCTTCGCCGCCGAAGGTGCGGAGATCATCGCGACCGACATCCGCCCCGTTCCTTTCGAGGCGGCGAACATCGAATGTCTCGCGCTCGACGTCACGGACGGGCAGGCGATCGCGGCGATGGCCGCGCGCGTCGGCGCGATCGACATCCTCTTCAATTGCGCCGGCTTCGTCCATCACGGCACGGTGCTCGACACCGAGGAACAGGACTGGTCGGTCTCCTTCGACATCAACGTCACGGCGATGTATCGGACCATTCGGGCCTTCCTTCCCGCGATGCTGGCGCGCGGCAGCGGATCGATCATCAACATGTCGTCGGTCGCCTCCAGCGTGAAAGGCGCGCCGAACCGGTTCGCCTATGGCGCCAGCAAGGCCGCCGTGATCGGCCTCACTAAATCGGTCGCCGCCGACTACGCCTCGCGCGGGATCCGTTGCAACGCGATCTGTCCGGGGACCGTGCAATCCCCATCCCTCGACGGACGGATCGCGAGCGAGGCCGCGCGCGCGGGAACGGGCGAGGACGAGGTGCGTCAGGCTTTCATCGCGCGCCAGCCGATGGGACGCCTCGCAACCGCGGCCGAGATCGCCGCCCTCGTGCTCCATCTCGCCAGCGACGACGCCGCCTTCACGACCGGCGTCGCCCACATCATCGACGGCGGCTGGTCGAACTGACGCCTCGCTCGCGTCGGACGACCCCGCATGGCCCGGACCGGGCACGGCCTCGCCGCTTGAACCGTCCTCCCCGGGACGCGTTCACGAGGCCGGTCGGATCGTAAGGGCGAACGCAATGCGGGGAGCGGTCGAGGCGGAGACGGGCGATGCCGGGATGGAGGCGACCCGTGGCGTCGTCCCGTTCCGGATGTTCGCGACCTGGATGACGGACGAGAGCGGGCCGCTGTTCTGCCGCTGGATCGACGACGTGCTTCTGGTTCCCGCCGACGGCGAGGAGAGACCGGACTGACGGCTCCGCCGCTCTTTCCGCTGTTCCTCGATCTCGCCGGACGCCCCGCGTTCCTGCTCGGCGACGGCGAAGCGGCGGCGCGACGGCGGACGACGTTGCTGAGATCCGGCGCGGTCCTTCGGCATGCCAGGCACCGTTTCGACCCGGCGGCGCTCGAGGGTTGCGCCGTGGCGATCGGCGCCGAGGCCCCGGCGGAAGAACTTCGCCTGCTCCACCAGGCTGCGCGAGCGGGCGGCATCCCGGTCAACGTGGTCGACCAGCCCGCCCTTTCCACGTTCGTGACGCCGGCCGTGGTCGAGCGCCTGCCGCTGCAGCTCGCGATCTGCTCGGCCGGAAGCGCCCCCGTCCTCGCGAGGCTGCTCCGCGCCCGGATCGAGACCTTGGTGGATCCGGCCTACGGGCGCCTCGCCGCGCTCGCCGAGCGGATGAAGGAGGAGACCCGCCGGCGCCTTCCCGATGTCGTGCGCCGCCGACGCATGCTGGAGCGCGCTCTCGGCGGCCGGGCGGCGGCGCTGATGCTGGCGGGCGACGAGGCGGCCGCGGAGCGGGCATATCGCGAGGAGCTCGACAGGTCCGCAGGTCGGGCCGAAGAGGAGGCCGCAGGTCCCGAGCCGGGACTGGTCCATCTTCTGGACCCCGGGCCGGGCGAGGCCGACCTGCTGACGCTCCGGGCCCTCCGGCTTCTCGGCGAGGCCGACGTGATCGTCCATGCGCCGGACGAGAGCCCCTCGGTGCTCGAGGTCGCGCGACGCGACGCGACACGGGTCGTGCTGCCCGGTCCACAGGCCGGAACCCTCGTCGAACTCGGCCGGCAGGGGCGCCGCGTGGTCCGGCTTCGCCCCTACGACGGCGAGCACCGGGCGCTCCGCGCCGCCGGCATCGCCGTCGAACACATTCCCGGAGTGCCAGCCCCGTCATGACCCGAACCAGCCTGCCTGCACGCCGCCTCCGGGCGGCCCCCCTGATCACGGCGGCCATCCTCGGGGGGGCAGCGCCCGCGGCGCTGGCCGCCGCGTCGGCCGGAGGGGTCACCTTTCCGCCTTCCGTCGACGAGGCCGGACGGACGCTGGTCGAGAACGGCGCCGGGTTGCGCGTCTTCTTCCTCGTGGTGGATGGCTACGCCTCCGCGCTCTATCTCCCGCGCCCGGCGCATGACCTCTCCGACGTGCTGGCCGAGCCCGGCCCGAAGGAGATCCGCACCGTCTTCCTCCACGCCGCCTCGGCCGAACAGCTCCGCCACGAACTCGCCCGGATCCACGACACCTACTGCGCCCATGCGGCCTGTCCGGCCTCTGACGAACGCGCCTACGCGACCCTGCTCTCCC
Source organism: uncultured Acetobacteraceae bacterium (assembly GCA_964249405.1). Taxonomy (GTDB): domain Bacteria; phylum Pseudomonadota; class Alphaproteobacteria; order Acetobacterales; family Acetobacteraceae; genus CAXTPV01. Next base: position 8,770 of record CAXUBX010000001.1, read on the forward strand.
ATCAGGCGCCGGTCAGGGCCGGCGAAGGAGAGCAGATGCTCCTGACCGCCGGAGGCGTCACGGTCAGCCGGGACGGAGCACCCCCGTTCACGATCGCCGATCCGCATTTCGGCGACGCCCTGCTCGCCTCGATGCTCGGCCCGAGCGCACCGACGGCGCGTTACCGGCGCGGCCTGCTCGGGCTCGCGACCTGAGCGCGCCGCGTGCTAGATCGCCCGATGCCCGACATCGATCCCGATCTTCCGTTCCGGCCGGTCCGCGTCGCGGTCCTCACCGTGTCCGACACCCGCGATGTCGCGACCGACACCTCGGGCGCCACCCTCGTCGAACGGCTGGAGGCGGCCGGTCACGTGCTTGCCGACCGTGCGCTGCTGCCCGACGAGGCGGACGCGATCGAGGCGAGGCTCCGCGTCTGGATCGCCGATCCCGGGATCGAGATCGTGCTGAGCACCGGCGGCACCGGGATCACCAGGCGCGACGTGACGCCGGAAGCCTTCGAGCGCGTGATCGACAAGCGGATCGAGGGCTTCGGCGAGCTGTTCCGCGCCCTCAGCTTCGCCAAGATCGGCACCTCGACGATCCAGTCGCGAGCGCTCGCGGGGGTCGCCGGCGGCACCCTGCTGTTCGCGCTCCCGGGGAGTCGCGGCGCCGTGATCGACGCCTGGGACGGGATCCTCGTCCATCAGCTCGACAACCGGTTCCGTCCCTGCAACTTCATCGAACTGCTGCCGCGCCTCGTCTGAGCGGGCAGACTGGATCGTCCCTGGGAAAGGTTTCCGATGCTGACGAGTTCGACCGACCCCCACCCGCTTCTCGGCGCCGGGCTCGAGTTCCGTGATGCGCACGGGGCGGTGACGTCGCACGCGGCGGTGATCGCCGTGTTCCCGTCGAACAAGGACAGCGTCGGCGATCTCGCCCTGATCGAGCACCACGATCTCTTCAGCGGGCAGACCACCACGCGCCGGATCCTGCCGATCACCGAGCTCGCCGATCATCACTGGGTGTTCTTCGCCTCGATCGAGGCCCTGCAGGCCCATCACCGCGCCTTGCAGGGAGGCTGACGGGACCCGATGACCGGACAGAGTGCCCGCTTCGACACCGCCGCGATCGCGGCATCGTTCCCGTCCGCGGCCGACACGCTCCTCCTCGACACCACGCTGACCAGCGAGGATGCGGCGAGCACGCGGATCTTCCGGGTCTATCGGCCGACCCCGCCGCACTATCACGCCACGTGCGACGAGCATCTCTACGTCCTGTCCGGACGCGGCGTGTTCTGGGCGGGAAGCGAGACGGAACGCGCGCCGTTCGAGCCGGGCCACCTTCTCTTCTTCCGGCGGCGCGTCGTTCACGCGGTCCCGGAGATCGAGGCCGGCGAACCCGTGGTGTTCCTCGCGGTGGACACGCCGAGGCGCGACCCGCGCGACGTGATCTTCGTGAACGAGGGCGACGGCACGCCGGAGAGCTTCATCGCGGACCGGGACAAGGCTGGCTGAGCGCGCTCAGGCGCCGGTCACCATCACCAGGTGACCGTCCGGGTCGTGCAGCAGGGCTGCCCGGCCGCCGCGTTCGAGGGGCACGGCGTGGCGCGACACGAAGCGGAGTCGCCTCTCGATCGCCTCGTCCACCACCTGGTCGAGGTCGGCGACCGCGATCACGAGGCGGGTCGCCGCGATGTCGTTCGGCCGCGCGGTCACCGCGATCGGCCGACCGGTCGCGGGGATGCGGTTGCAGAGGAACTCGACATGCGGCGAGGCGGGATCGGCCGTCGAGAGCGCCGTCACCTCGACGACCGCGTTGAAGCTCCCGTCGAGCGCCTCCTGCTCCGGCCCGACGTTCCGCGAACGGGCGCCGACCGTCAGCCCGAGCAGGCCGGCATAGAACGCCTCGGATCGCGCGGTGTCCGCGACCGCGATCGCCGAGTGGTCGATGCCGAGGACCGGCGGGCCGGCGGGCCGGCCGGCCCATTTGCGCGGTCTCTTGGCGGCCGGAAACTGGAGCAGCTCCAGGGGATGCCCCTCCGGATCGCGGAACTTGATCGCGGTGACGCCACCCGAGGCCGCGGGAAGCGTGACCGGGCGGTCGGACCCGATCGGTCGCCCGCCCGCGTCGCGGGCCCGCGACCAGGCGCGCTCGATGTCGTCGGTGACCATGGCGAAATGCTGGAACCAGAGATCGTCGCTCCGGCTGTCGGGGGGGTAGGCGAGGCCCGGCTCGTCGAATGACTGGAGCTCGATCCGCTCGTCGCCGATCCCGAGCGTCGCGACGACCGCGCGCACGCCCCGGAGGCCGAACAGACGCGCGAAATCCTCGCCGCTCGCCTGCCCCTTGTCGAGTACCGCGAAGCCGAACGCATCCACGTAGAAACGCGCGAGGCGGTCGGCGTCGCTCACCGTGAGCCCGACATGGCTGAGCCGCTGCGCCGTCACGGCCAGGACGCGCCGCGGCAACCGAGGAAGATCGCATGGAGCGTGTCGGACGCCGCGATGAACAGGCGGCTCCGTGCCGTGCCGCCGAAAGCCACGTTCGACACCGTCTTCGGGACCATCACCTTGCCGAGCAGCGAACCGTCCGGGCCGATGCAGTGGACGCCGTCGGCCGCCGAGCTCCAGAGATTGCCATGCTCGTCGATCCTGAACCCGTCGGCGTAGCCGGGCTCGACCTTGTGGAAGATGTCACCACCGCTGAGCCGGCCCTCCGGGGAGACGTCGAACGCGCGGATGAATTGCTTCGGGGGCGCCTCGCCGGACTGATCGCCGGTCTCCGCGACGTAGAGACGCGTCTCGTCGGGCGAGAAGGCGAGCCCATTGGGTCCGTCGAAATCGTCGGCGACCGCCTCCAGCGCGCCACGGTCGGGATCGAGCCTGTAGACACGCGGCCGCTGCTCGGAACGCTGGCGTCCGCCCTCGTAGTCGGTCGAGATGCCGTAGAGCGGATCGGTGAACCAGATCGTTCCGTCGCCCTTCACCACGAGGTCGTTCGGCGCGTTGAGCCGACGGCCCTCGAAACGATCGGCCAGCGTCGTGATCCGCCCGTCATGCTCGATCCGGAAGATGCCGCGGTCGTGGTGGGAGCAGAACACGACCCGGCCCAGGCGGTCGAGCGCCTGGCCGTTCGCGTAGCGTGACGGCACGCGGAACGGGGTCGCGCCCTCCTCGTCCGACCAGCGCATGGTCCGGTTGCTCGGGATGTCCTGGAACAGCAGCGCGTTCCAGGCGCCGACCCAGACCGGCCCTTCCAGCCAGCGGAAGCCCGAGGCGAGCGTCTCCAGCGACGCATTGCCCAGGATGAGGCGCCCGAACCGCGGCGATCGAACGTCGAAGCCGTCCATGGCGGTTCGAACGTGCGGCCCCGAGGATTGGTTCGGTTGGCCCGGGCGCGCTTGACACGACCTTCGCGTCGGCCCACCTCTGGCAGCGTTCAGTTATGCTCAAATCGAGCATAACCCATGACGAGCCGGAAGATCACTTCATGAACCTTCCCCTGTCCCGCGACCTGCTCGACCGTCTTGCCCCGGTCTACGACCGGGTGAGCGCGGTCATCCCGCCCTTCGAGTGGGCGGGCTTCGCCGAGGATGTCGATGCCATCCTGCGGCTCAAGCGCGAGCGGAACGCCGTGGTGCTCGCGCACAACTATCAGACCCCGGAGATCTTCCATGGCGTCGCCGACATCACGGGCGACAGCCTGCTGCTCGCCCGCGAGGCGGCGCGCACCGCTTCCGACGTGATCGTCGTCGCGGGCGTCCACTTCATGGGCGAGACCGCGAAGCTCCTGAACCCCGGTCGCACCGTGATCGTGCCCGACCACCGGGCCGGCTGCTCGCTCGCCGAGAGCATCACGCCCGAAGACGTCCGAGCGCTGCGGACCCTCCATCCGGGCGTTCCGGTCGTCACCTACGTGAACACCTCGGCGGCGGTGAAGGCCGAGAGCGACATCTGCTGCACCTCGGGCAACGCGGTCCGGGTGGTGGAAAGCCTCGGCGTCCCCGAGGTGATCATGATCCCGGACGAGTTCCTGGCCCGGAACGTCCAGAAGGACACCGCGGTCCGCATCATCCCCTGGCGTGGCCATTGCGAGGTGCACGAACGCTTCACCGCCGACGACGTCCGCGCCTTCCGGGACGCCCATCCGGGGGTGGTGGTGCTCGCCCATCCGGAGTGCCCGCCCGAGGTGGTGGCGGAGGCCGACATGGCGGGCTCGACGGCGCACATGGCGGATTGGGTGGCCCGTGAAGCCCCCACGACCGCGCTGCTGCTCACCGAATGCTCGATGAGCGACAACATCGCGGTGATGAACCCGCGGACCCGCTTCGTGCGACCCTGCAATCTCTGTCCGCACATGAAGCGGATCACGCTCGGCAACATCCGCTCGTCGCTTGAGACGCTGGAGGGCGCGATCACCGTGCCCGACGACGTCGCCGAGCGGGCACGCCTCGCCGTCGAGCGGATGCTCGCGGTCCACTGAAAGTCGAACCCCGATGACCATCGTCCCGTTCGACCCGCCCGTCCCCGTCGACGGACCGGTCATCGTCGGCGCCGGCCTCGCCGGCCTCTCGGCAGCGCTGGCGCTCGCGCCCCGCCCCTGCCTCGTGCTGGCCGCGAGCCCACTCGGTACCGGGTGCTCGACCGGCTGGGCGCAGGGCGGCATCGCCGCCGCGGTCGGGGTCGACGACGATCCCGCGCTTCATCTCGCCGACACGGTCGCCGCCGCCGATGGGCTCGCCGACCCGGACGCCGCGCGATCGATCCTCGACCAGGGTCCGGACGCGATCGCGCGGCTCGCCCGCCTCGGCGTCCGCTTCGACCGTGACGAGGCCGGCGCGCTCCGCCTCGGCCTCGAGGCCGCGCACGGCAGACGGCGGATCGTGCATGCCGATGGCGACGGCACCGGGCGCGAGATTCTACGCGCGATGGTCGAGGCCGTCCGGCGCACGACGTCGATCACCGTGCGCGAAGGGCTGGCCGCACGTCGCCTGCTGCTCGATGCGCGTGGTCGCGTCGCCGGCGTCCTCGCGGTCCGCGACGCGGACGGCGCGTCGATCACGTTCCGGACCGGCGCGGTCGTCCTCGCGACCGGAGGCATCGGTGCGCTCTGGGCGCATACCACCAACCCGACGGGCGCACGCGGCAACGGGATCGCGCTCGCCGCCCGCGCCGGCGCGCGCCTCGCCGAGCTGGAGTTCGTCCAGTTCCACCCGACCGCGATCGACGCCGGACGCGACCCGATGCCGCTCGCCTCCGAAGCGGTCCGGGGCGAGGGCGCGCATCTCGTCGACGAGACCGGCCACCGCTTCATGCTCGACTGCGGCGAGGCGCAGGGCCGGGCCGAGCTCGCGCCCCGCGACGTCGTCGCCCGCGCGGTCGCGGCACGCATCGCGAGCGGCCATCGCGTGTTCCTCGACGCGAGGGACGCGCTCGGCGCCCGGTTTCCGCAGCGCTTCCCCTCGGTCCATGCACTCTGCGTGTCGGCCGGGATCGATCCGTGCACGGCACCGATCCCGATCCGGCCGGCGCTGCACTACGCGATGGGCGGCGTCAGCGTCGACGGCGACGGTCGCAGCACCGTCGCCGGCCTGTTCGCGGTCGGCGAGACGGCGGCGACCGGGCTGCATGGCGCGAACCGGCTCGCGAGCAATTCCCTGCTCGAAGCCGCGGTGACCGGCGAGCGCGCCGGGCGGCTGCTTCGCGACGGCTCCCTGGCCGCGCCGCGCCCGTCGGGACGGGCGTCGCTTGCGCCAGGCCGCGGACGCGAGGTCACGCCGATCCGGCTCGCGATGGAACGCGGCTTCGGCGTGCTCCGCGACGAGGCGGGAATGCGGCGAGCGGCGGCGGCGCTCGACAGGCTCCGCGGCGATCCGGCGATCGACGAGCTGGCGCTCGATGCCGCCCGCCTGGTCGCCGCGAGCGCGCTGGCCCGCGCCGAGAGCCGCGGCGCCCACGCCCGCACCGATCATCCCGGCCGCGACGGAACGCCGCGCCGGCGGTTCACCACGCTGGCCGAGGCCGACGCCGTGCTCGCCGCCGCGGCCGAACCCCGTCCCCATGCCGGCCTGCGGGGACGCGCATGATCCCCGACAGCCTCGTCGAGCCGATCGTCCGTGCGGCGCTCGCCGAGGATCTCGGCCGCGCCGGCGACATCACGGCGAACGCCGTGATACCGGAGGACACGGTCGCGGCGCTCGCGCTGACCGCGCGCGAACCCGGCGTGCTCGCCGGATCCCAGGCCGCCCGGATCGCCTTCCGTCTGGTCGACGAACGCATCCGCGTCACCCCGGTGCTCGCGGACGGAGCGACGCTCCGGCCGGGCGACGTGATCGCGCGCGTCGACGGGCCGGCCCGCTCCATCCTCACCGCCGAGCGGACCGCCCTCAACTTCATGGGCCAGCTCTCCGGCGTCGCCAGCGCGACCGCCTCCCTGGTCCGCGCGATCGGCCACACGAAGGCGCGGATCACCGACACCAGGAAGACCGTGCCGGGTCTGCGCGCGCTCCAGAAGGAGGCGGTGCGCCTCGGCGGCGGCCGCAACCACCGCTTCGGCCTCGACGACGCGATCCTGATCAAGGACAACCATGTCGCGATCGCCGGCGGCGTGCGCGAGGCGGTGCTGCGGGCGCGCGCGGCGGCAGGGCATCTGGTGGTGATCGAGCTCGAGGTCGACACGCTCGACCAGCTGCGCGACGCGCTCTCGCTCGGCGTCGGCCACGTGCTGCTCGACAACATGGCCCCCGCGATGCTGCGGGACGCCGTCCGGATCAACGAACGGCGCGCGGTGCTGGAAGCCTCGGGCCGCGTGAGCCCGGACAGTGTCGTCGCGATCGCCGAGACCGGCGTCGACCTGATCGCGGTCGGCTGGCTGACCCATAGCGCCCGCGTGCTCGATATCGGCCTCGACGAGCCCTGAGCCCAAGATCAGGAAGCGGCGAGCCGGGTCACGGTGCGGAGGTTCCTCGTGGTTCCGGCCCTCGCCCACGTCGGCAGCACGAGGCGGGACCGCCCGATCCCGTCCGGGTAGTGGACGAACAGCGTTCCGGCGACGATCCGGAGCGCCTCGCCGCCCGGTCCGGCCGCCTCCGTCGCGGCTTCGTCCGGCGGCGGCGAGGCGGTGAACACCACGCCGATTTTGGCGGGGTCGGCCGCGGGGAACGGGTTGGCTTCGACGACACCGCGGAGGGCGGACCTCGGTCGGATCACCACCGTGACCGGAGCTTCCATGTGCGTCCGGAGCGATGCCGCGAGCCGGGACGCCGCCGCGGCCTCGTCCATCGCGGTTTCGAACACCAGGTTGCCGCTCTGCCCGACGGTGCGCACGTCGAGGAGGCCGGCCTCCGAGGCGAGCGCCTTCAGCGCTTCCATCTTCAGCATGCCCGTCCCGCCGACGTTCACCGCCCGGAGAAACGCAACCATCAGCATGGCGACGAGCTTCGGTCAGACGATCAACGAATGCGAGCGGAACCGGTGGTGAGCGCTGACAATCTGCGACGCCTCGAAGGGCGGGTCGCGATCGTGACCGGCGCCACCGGCGGCCTCGGCTTCGCGGTGGCGCGGGGTCTCGCGACGCTCGGGGCCGCCGTCGTCATCGCCGGGCGCGACCGCGTGAAGGGGGAGCACGCGCTGGTCCGGATAGCCAACCAGCGAACCGCAGGGCCGATACGGTTCCACAGGCTCGATCTCGCCGATCTCGCGTCGGTCCGCGCGTTCGCCGCTTCGGTGGACGCCTGCGACATCCTGGTGAACAACGCGGGTCTGATGGGCACGCCCGAGCGCCGCACCACGACGGACGGTTTCGAGCTCCAGCTCGGCACCAACTATCTCGGCCATTTCGCGCTGACCGGGCTGCTGCTTCCGGCTCTCACGCGCGCCGAGGGGGGCGGCCGGGTGGTCTCGGTCAGCAGCCTCGCGCATCGCAACGCGCGGTTGGAGTTCGGCGACCTGCAATCCGAGCGGCGCTACGGCCCGATGCGCGCCTACGGCCAGAGCAAGCTCGCGATGCTGGTCTTCGCGATCGAGCTCCAGCGCCGGGCCACTTCGCAGGGATGGGCCCTCACGAGCCTCGCCGCGCATCCCGGGTTCGCGGCGACGGACATCATCCGGAACGAGACCGTCTCGCCGCTCCGGCAGCTGGCGAACCCGGCGATGCGCTTCGTCGTCAACCTGGTCGGCCAATCGGCCGAGGAAGGCGCCCGCCCCGTCCTCGTCGCCGCGGCGGGGACCGAGGCGCGTGGCGGCACCTACTGGGGCCCCGGCGGATGGGGAGAGATCAAGGGCGCCCCGGCGCCGTCCCGCATCATGCCCCAGGCGAACGACCCGGACACCGGGCGTCGTCTCTGGTCGGTCTCCGAGCGGCTGACCGGCGTCACGTTCGGAACGGCGCCGGCACCTTGATGGGCAGTGCCGTCCAGGCCGTCCCGCGGACGAGCATCTTTCGTGGCGTCTCGGCCTTTCCGGTCACCCCGCAGGACGACCGCGGCCGTGTGGATGCTCCCGCCCTCGCCCGGACCCTGGTCCGTCTGCGCGATGCCGGGCTCGGCTCCGTCGGGCTTCTCGGCAGCACGGGTTCCGCCGTCACCCTCGCCCGCGAGGAGCGGCGACGCGCGATCGAAATTGCCGTCGAGACATTCGGCGGGACGATCCCGCTCCTGGTCGGGATCGGCGCGCTCCGGACGGACGAGGCCATCCGTTTCGGCGAGGATGCGCGCGAGATCGGCGCCGATGCCGTGCTGCTCGCGCCCGTCTCCTACATCCCGCTCAACGAGGACGAGGTCGCGGTCCATTGCGAGACGGTCGCGCGCACGGTCGGTCTCCCGCTCTGCCTCTATAACAATCCGGTCACGACACGCTTCACCTTCACGCCGGCCCTGATCGCCCGTCTCAGCCGCGTCGTCGGGATCGTCGCGGTCAAGAACCCGGCCGGCGGCGAGGACGCGACCGAGGACGGGATCACCTCGCTTCGGCGCGCGGCGGCACCCGGCTTCTCGGTTGGCTGGAGTGTCGACGCCCATGCGGCCGACGCGCTGATCGCCGGCGGCGATGCCTGGTACAGCGTCGCCGCCGGTCTGTTTCCCGCGCCTTGCGTCGCGATCGCGGCGGCGGCGGCGGCCGGCGATCTCGGAGAGGCGCGCGCCCGGAATGGTCGGATGCGTCCGCTCTGGAACCTCTTCGTCGAATGGTCCGGGTATCGGGTCGCCCATGAGGCGGCGCGCCTGCTCGGACTGACGCCCCACCCGGCCCCGCTTCCGATCCTGCCGCTCCCTGCGCATGCCGTGGAACGCCTCGCAGACACGATCCGAGGCCTGGAGCTCGCGTGATGCACGAAGCGAGGGGGGACGTCGCCCGATGAACACAGCGCCTGGCCGGCACACGATCCATGCGGCGCAGCATCACCATGGCTGGAACCATGCGTTCCCGCCGATCCGGCACGTGGCACCGGGCGAGACGATCGTGTTCGAGACCGTGGACAGCTCCGGCGGACAACTCTCGCCGCGCGCGACCGTCGAGACCGTTCGCGCGCTCGACTTCGGACTGGTGAACCCCGTCACCGGCCCGGTCTTCGTGGATGGCGCCGAGCCCGGCGACGCCCTTCGCGTCGCGGTCGAACATTTCGCTCCGGTCGAGAGGGACGGCGCGGCCTGGGGCTGGACCGCGAACATTCCGGGCTTCGGCCTGCTTGCCGACGAGTTCCCGGATCCGGCGCTCCATCTCTGGCAGTACGACGCGTCGTCGCGAACGCCGGCCCTGTTCGGCAGCTTCGCCCGCGTGCCCCTCAAGCCGTTCGCCGGCACGATCGGCGTGGCACCGCGCGAGCCCGGTCTCCATTCGATCGTCCCGCCGCGCCGGATCGGCGGCAATCTCGACATCCGCGACCTCGCCGCGGGCACCACGCTCGTGCTTCCGGTGGAGGTGCCGGGCGCGCTGTTCTCGGTCGGGGACACCCATGCCGCCCAGGGGGACGGCGAAGTATGCGGCACCGCGATCGAGAGCCCGATGGCGGTGGCACTCCGCTTCGAGATCGTGAAAGGAGGGGCGCCGCGCTTCCCGCGGTTCGAGCTCCCCGGACCGCCGACGTCGCACCTCGACGCACGCGGCTACGACGTCACGACGGGCATCGGCCCCGACCTCCTCGCGAGTGCGCGGGACGCCGTCCGCGAGGCGATCGACCTGCTGACCGCGCGGCACGGCATGACGGCGGTCGAGGCCTACATGCTGGCGAGCGTCGCCGCCGATCTCCGGATCAGCGAGATCGTCGACGTCCCGAACGTCGTCGTCTCGTTGTACATTCCACGCGCCCTGTTCGACTGAAGGAGGACCGCATGCGTCAGGAACGCGACAGCATGGGTGTGATCGACGTGCCCGACGACGTGCTCTGGGGTGCCCAGACCGCGCGTTCGATCCACTATTTCAGCATCGGCCGCGACCTGATGCCGCCCGAGCTGATCGGCGCCTACGCGATCCTCAAGCGCGCCTCGGCGACCGCCAATCACGAGGGCGGCAGGCTCGATGCCGAACGGCACGCGCTAATCATCCGTGCCTGCGACGAGATCCGTGCCGGGACGCATGACGACCAGTTCCCGCTTCATGTCTGGATGACCGGCAGCGGCACCCAGTTCAACATGAACGTCAACGAGGTGATCTCGAACCGCGCCTGTCAGCTGGCGGGAACGGCGCTCGGCTCGAAGACGCCGGTGCATCCGAACGACCATTGCAACATGTCGCAGTCGTCGAACGACAATTTTCCGACCGCGATGACCATCGCGGCCGCGCTTGGCGCCGAGGATCGACTTCTCCCATCGCTCCAGGCCCTGCACGACGCGATCGCCGAAAAGGCCGCGTCGTGGGACGCGATCATCAAGATCGGCCGCACCCACATGCAGGATGCGACGCCGATCACGCTCGGCCAGGAATGGTCGGGCTACGCGGGGATGCTCGCCGACGGGATCGAGCGGATCAGGGCGGCGCTGCCCGGCGTGCACCGTCTGGCACTCGGCGGCACCGCGGTCGGCACCGGCATCAACGCGGCGCCGGGCTTCGCCGAGGCCGCCGCCGCCGAGATCGCCGCGCTGACCGGCCATCCTTTCGTGACCGCGCCCAACAAGTTCACGGTGCAAGGCGCCCACGACGACCTCGTGGCACTCTCGGGCGCGCTCCGCACGCTCGCGGTCTCGCTCTACAAGATCGCGAACGACATCCGACTGCTCTCCTGCGGCCCGCGTGCCGGGTTCTACGAGCTGCTGATCCCGGAGAACGAGCCCGGCTCGTCGATCATGCCGGGCAAGGTGAACCCGACGCAGGCGGAAGCGCTGGCGATGCTCGCGGTCCAGGTCATGGCGAACGACGTCGCGGTCGGCATCGGCGGCGCCGGCGGCCTGCTCGAGATGAACGTCTACAAGCCGCTGATCATCGCGAACCTCATGCAGTCGATCGCCCTGCTCGCCGACGGATGCAGGAACTTCCGGGTTTTCCTCGTCGAGGGCACCCGCCCGAACGAAGCGCGGATCGCGGAATACGTCGAGCGCTCGCTGATGCTGGTGACCGCCCTCGCCCCGGTCATCGGCTATGACAAGGCGGCAGCGATCGCCCACCACGCCTCCGAGCACGACATCACGCTCAGGGAAGCGGCGCTGGCACTCGACGCCGTCACCGAAGCCGAGTTCGACCGCGTGGTCGACCCCGCACGGATGATCCATCCTATGGGCTCGGCGTGATCGAAGGTCGACCGGGACGCCGTCCCCCACTCGTGCACACCCTACGTCGTCGCCGGGTCCGATTGCGACATCTCCGGATCGGAAGGGCCGATCAGCGCATGTGCGACCCCGGCCCGGGGGGACTGCGTCAGCAGGACGCACCATGTCGGAGGTCGACGGCCTTCCCACCGGTCTTCTGGCCGAGGGACTTGTCGGCGGCGAGACCGCCGCACGACGCGAAACGCGCCTCGCACCTGTCGTCCCAGATCCCTTCGAGACAACTTCTCTGACCTGAGAAGGTCAACGTGTCTTGATTGATGGCTCGATCGGCGAGAGCGGCCGGATCAGCGACCTTGGCTCCGCTGATGGCGAGTAGCCGTGCGATGAGAGCATCCCGCGCGGCAATCCCGTCATCGCCCATGAGCGTCTCGAAGCGGCATGACATGACGCCTGGCTGATCGAGCCACGCGAGGATGCCGGCGAACAAGCCGATGAGTTCGGGTCCGAAGGTTTCGAGAAAAGCGACCATCCGATTGGAGCCTGCCGCTTCGGCAATCCAGGCGCGGCGCAGCGTGTCGCCTCGCTCCGGGTCGGCGCGCATCCTTCGCTCCTCGAAACGCATCATCGAGAGGAGCGCCGCGCGAGGCTCGCGAAGTGCGACGATGACGGCGAAGTCAGCGAGCGCTGTCGCGGCGCGTTCGGAAAACGGGACGTGTCCAACGGCAAACTGGCCTTCATGAACCAGGGAGAGTGATTGCTCGAAGGCAAGACCCGTGCTGAGCGTCCGTGCTCGTGACAGCCGCTGCGCATTGGCGACACCGCGATAGTCGCTCGTCTCGTTTACGTCGACGTGAACTTCGAGGTCGACGAGCCCGGCTTCGTGGAGAAGTCGGCCGATGAGATAGGTGCCGGCTTTCGGCATGGAGGTGACGAAGCATCGCCGCTCGCCGGCACCTCGCTCGAACTTGAGCCCGAGCACTCCATCAGAACGTGCGACGACGGGAAGCGGGCGCCCGCGGGTACGGAGCACAAGAGCAGGAACAACGCGACGACGGAAAGGATTGAAAGTCAAGATCGCTGCCATCCACGCTGTTCTCGATGTCACCGACCTGCGCGGGATCCCTCGACTACGACGCGACTTCCATCTGGTGCGTTCGCTTCGGCGTGCTGTCCGCCGTGTCGGTCAGCTCGATCGGATAGTCGCCGGTGAAACAGGCGTCGCAGAACCCGGGCTTCGCCGGATCGCGTGCGGGGCGGCCGAGTGCCCGGTAGAGTCCGTCGAGCGAGATGAAGGCCAGGCTGTCGGCGCCGATCAGCCGCGCCATCTCGGCGACCGAGTGACGGGCGGCAAGCAGCTTGCCCCGCTCGGGCGTGTCGATCCCGTAGAAGCAGGAATGGGTCGTCGGCGGCGACGAGATCCGCATGTGGACCTCCGCCGCACCCGCGGCCCGGACCATCTCGACGATCTTCTTGCTGGTGGTGCCGCGCACGATGCTGTCGTCGACCAGGATGACGCGCCGCCCCTGGAGCACCGAGCGGTTGGCGGAATGCTTCAGCTTCACGCCGAGATGGCGGATCTGGTCGGTGGGCTCGATGAAGGTGCGTCCGACATAGTGGTTGCGGATGATGCCGAGCTCGAAGGGAACGCCGCTTTCGGTCGCGAAGCCCATCGCCGCCGGGACGCCGGAATCGGGCACCGGCACCACGACGTCGGCCGCGACCCCGCTCTCGCGCGCGAGCTCGGCGCCGATCCGCTTGCGTGCGTCGTAGACCGCGCGTTTGTCGAGCACACTGTCGGGACGGGCGAAGTAGATGTATTCGAAGACGCAGAACCGCTCCGCCTGCCGATCGAAGGGCCGGACCGAACGGACGCCGGTGTCGTCGATGATGATGATCTCGCCCGGTTCGACGTCGCGCACGACCTCGGCGTCCACGATGTCGAGGGCGCAGGTCTCGGAGGCGAGCACGAAGGCGCCGCCGTTCTCGCCGCCTCGGACGCGGCCGAGCAGGAGCGGGCGTACGCCGAGGGGATCGCGGACCCCGATCAGCGCGTCGCGCGAGAGCGCCACCAGCGAGTAGGCACCGACCACCTGCTTCAGGGCGTCGATCAACCGGTCGACCACCGTCGAATAGAGGCTGATCGCGATCAGGTGGATGAAGACCTCGCTGTCGGTCGTCGACTGGAATAGGCAGCCGCGGCGGACGAGCTGCCGTCGCAGCCCGAACGCATTGGTCAGGTTGCCGTTATGCGCGACCGCGAACCCGCCGAACTCGAAATCGCCATAGAGCGGCTGCACGTTGCGCAGCACCGTATCGCCGGTGGTCGCGTAGCGGTTGTGGCCGACGGCGGCGTGGCCGGAGAGCGAGGCGATCACTCTGGCGTCGCCGTAGGTGTCGCCGACCAGCCCGAGCGCCTTGTGCTGGTGGAAGCGCGCGCCGTCGAACGAGACGATCCCGGTTGCCTCCTGCCCGCGATGCTGGAGCGCGTGCAGGCCGAGCGCGGTCAGGGCAGCGGCGTCGTTGTTACGCCAGATCCCGAAGACGCCGCATTCCTCGCGCGGATGGTCGTCGTCCCCGAACGGGTCGAGGCGGAGCGCGCTGTCCTGCATGTCTTCCATCCTATACCTTCTGCCCGTCGACAGGTCCCTTGTCGGCGGGCGGCGGTGCCACGTTCGGCCGGTCCGGCGCAGGCACGATCGTCACCGCCCAGTGGGCGCCGGCGAAAGCGAGTGGCACGGCGGCCGCCCGGCGGAACGGGGCAGGCCACTCCGAGGGTGGGGTGACCAGACCGGCGACGACGTAGGCGACCGCCAGGAGCACCGCCCCGCGGATCGCGCCGAAGACAAAGCCGAGAACCCGGTCGATCCCGCCGAACGGCGTCGATTGCACGAGCCGCGCGGCCGCGTTCGCGACCGCCGAGAAGATCAGAAGCAGAACGAGGAAGCCGATTGCCGCCGCGACCGCGTCGCCGGCGAGCGGTTCGAGGCCGAGCCGGAGCGCGAAACGGCGGAACGGCGGGTCGAGCAGCGGGAACAGGGCGAACGCGCCGATCGCGGCACCCACCCAGGCCGCGAGCCCGAGCACCTCGCGAACGAAGCCGCGGGCCAGACCGAACAGCGCGGAGATGACGAGGATCGCGATCGCCGCGATATCGACCGGGTTCATGCCTTGCCATCCGGAGGGGGGATCCGACACGCGGTCATATCGTGTGGCGGAACACCGGTTTGGAGGGCACGAAGCGGGGAGGCCGTCAATCCGCCTCGGCCCCCGTGAAACCGGACACCAGATCGGACAGGTGGCCGATCTCGGTGAGCGCGAGCCCCTCCGGCGGAGCGAGCGCCCGGCCGCCACGAGCGACCCGCCGGGGCAGCACCGCGCGCGAGAACCCGAGCTTCTGCGCCTCCTTGAGCCGCCCATCCCCCTGCGCCACCTGCCGGACCTCGCCCGAGAGCCCGACCTCGCCGAAATAGACGGCATCGGCGTCGGTCGGGCGGTCCACCGCGGCCGAGGCGAGTGCCGCCGCGATCGCGAGATCGGCGGCCGGCTCGTTCACCCGGAGGCCGCCGGCGATATTGAGATGGATATCGAACCCGCCGAGCTTGAGGCCGCAACGCGCGTCGAGCACGGCGAGCAGCATGGCGAGGCGCGACGCGTCGGCGCCGACCACCGCGCGGCGGGGTGCGCCGCCGCCGGCGTTCGGGCTCAGCAGCGCCTGTATCTCGAGCAGGACCGGCCGCGTCCCCTCGATGCCGGCGAACACCGCCGAGCCCGACACGTTGCCGCGCCGCTCGGCGAGGAACAGCGCTGACGGGTTCGCGACCTCGGCGAGGCCGCTCGCGGTCATCTCGAAGACGCCGATCTCGTCGGTCGCGCCGAACCGGTTCTTGTTGGCACGCAGGATCCGGAACTGATGGCCACGATCGCCTTCGAAATGGAGCACCGCATCCACCATGTGCTCCAGCACGCGCGGGCCCGCGAGGGCACCGTCCTTGGTCACGTGGCCGACCAGGATCAGCGCGAAGCCGCGACTTTTCGCGAGCCGGATCAGCTCGAAACCGGCGGCCCGGACCTGCGCGACCGAGCCGGGCGCACTCTCGATCCCGTCGAGCCACATGGTCTGGATGCTGTCGATCACCACGAGCCGCGCGTCCCGCTCCGCCTCGATCGCGCGCGCGATCGCGCGGACGTCGATCGCGGCGGCGAGCGAGAGCGAGGGCGCGCGCAATCCGAGCCGCCCGGCCCGGAGCCGAAGCTGGTCGATCGCCTCCTCGCCTGACACGTAGAGCACCCGGGCGCCGCCTCGCGCGACGCCGGACGCCGCCTGGATCAGCAGGGTCGACTTGCCGATCCCGGGATCGCCGCCGACCAGCACGGCGGACGCCGGCACGAGGCCGCCGCCCAGGACCCGGTCGAGCTCGTCGATCTCGGTCGGCGTGCGCGGCGGCGGCCGGCTCTCGCCCTCCAGCCCGACGAAACGGACCTTCGGCGCCGAGCCCCTGGCGTCCCGGCCGGGACTTCCCAGGGCCGGACCGCCGGCTCCCTCCTCCTCGTGAAGCGTGTTCCACTCGCCGCAGGCCTCGCAGCGTCCCGTCCACTTGGCCTCCGCGTGACCGCAGTTGGCGCAGACATACCGTGTGCCGCGCGCCGCCATCTCAGCGTCCGCCCCGGCCCGGTGCCGCAAGCATCGAAACCGTCGCCGCGCCGGATTGCACGCCATGGATGCCGAGCATCAGAGCCACGTCCAGGGTCGGGCCGCGGAGGCGGTAGGCCTGCGACGAACCGAGCGGCGCATTTCCGACCGAGGCGACGTCGACGCCTCGCGCTTTCATGGCCGCCGCGAAATCCCCGAGCACGGCGCCACCGTCCACCGCCCCCCCCATCACGCCGCAGAGCCCGCTGTCGAGCGAGAGCAGCCACACGTCCGTCGCCGTCTCGAACACATGACCGGGGCGCGCGAGCATCGCGACCGGCGCCTCGTCCGGCACCGGCGGGATGCCGACGCGCGCCATCTCCGCACGAAGCCCGGCGGCGTCGCCGACGTGCGGCAGGCAGAACCGGTCGAACGCGCCGACGAGCTGTCCCGCGGTGTCGGAGGGCGCGGCTCCGCCAAGCATCGACGCCGCGACGAGGAGGCAACCCGGCCTCAGCGCCGCAGCTCCATCGTGATCGGCCCCTCACTTCGCCCATGCGTGAACTGCTCGACCACGGCCACACCGCTCGACATCAGCTGCGCGCCGGCGCCCTCCCACGCGATGCGCCCCTTGTGCAGCATCGCCGCCCGGTCGGCGATCCGGACCGCGCTCGCCATGTCATGGGTGATCGCGATCGCGGTGGAGCCGAGACGCTTGACCAGGTCCACGATCAACTCGTCGATCACCGCGCCCATGATCGGATCGAGCCCCGTGGTGGGCTCGTCGAAGAGCATGATGTCGGGGTCGGCCGCCACCGCTCGGGCGAGACCGACCCGCTTCTGCATGCCTCCGGAAAGCTCGGACGGCGACAGGTCGCCGACGCTCGGCGCGAGCCCGACGAGCCCGAGCAGCCGGTCGGCCTCGCGGCGCGCCTCGGGCCGCTTGAGCTTCCGTCCGCCCCGTTGTCCGGCGAGCAGCCCGAACGAGACGTTCTCCCAGACCGGCAGGCTGTCGAACAGCGCCGCGTTCTGAAACAGCATGCCGATGCGTGCCCGTCGCGTCGCCGCCTCTGGCGGTCCGAGCCGAAGCACGTCGACACCGTCGATCGCGATCTCGCCCTCATCCGGCTCGATCAGGCCGAGGATGCACTTCAGGAGCACGGATTTGCCCGAGCCCGACCCGCCGATCACGACCGTTGACGTTCCGGGCATCACGTCGAGATCGACCCCTTCGAGCACGCACTTCGAGCCGAACGACTTGCGGAGCCCGCGAACCCGGATCTTGGGCGTGGCACTTCCGCTCATGTCAGCCCCTTTCACTTCGCGAAGAAGAGCTCGGTGAGCAGGTAGTCGAAGGCGAGAACGAGGATCGAGGACGCGACCACGGCCGCGGTGGTGGCGCCGCCCACCCCTTCCGCGCCTCCCCGGCTCCGATACCCGTGATAGCAGCCCATCAGGGCCACCACGAAGCCGAACACCGCCGCCTTCACCAGTCCGACCGTCACGTCCTCCGTCTTCATCGCTCCGAACGTCGCCACGAGGTAGGCGTGGGGGTCGAAGCCGAGCGTCGCCACCGCGACCGTGAACCCGCCGAGCACACCGAGGATGTCGGCAACCACCACGAGCAGCGGCAGCGCGAGGAGCCCCGCGAGCAGGCGAGGTGCGACCAGGAACTTGACCGGGTCGGTCGACAGCGTCCTCAATGCATCGATCTGGTCGGTCACGCGCATCGTGCCGATTTCGGCCGCCATCGCGGCGCCGACCCGCCCGGCCACCATCAGCCCGGCCAGCACAGGGCCGAGCTCGCGCACCACCGACAGCACCACGATCCCGGCGATCGCCGATTGCGCGTCGAACCGTGCAAACCCCGTGTAGGACTGGAGCGCGATCACCGCTCCCGAGAACAGCGCCGTGAGGGCGACCACGGGCAGCGAGAAGAAGGCGAATTCCGCGAAGGCGAGGCCGAACGCGCGCGCGTAGAACGGTGGCCGGACGAGATGACCGAGCCCGGAGAGAGCGAACAGCGTGATCGCGCCCGCAATCCTGAGGCCGGCGATCGTGCCGCGCCCGAGCGACGCGACGGGAGCGAGCGTCACCATCAGGGCTGCCGTTACCTTGGCGACGCGCCCCCGTCAAAAGCCCGGGCGCGGTCTTGACGCTCCGCACCATCCGGGCGCCGGATCAAGGGACGGCCAGGAGAAGCGCGATGACGCTCGACCCGCAGATCAGTGCGTTCCTCGACGAGACGAGGCGGAACCCGCCCGCGCCGCCGCTCCAGGAGCTGCCGATCGAGGAGGCACGCCGGACCTTCGACCGGCTCCGCCTGACGCTCGGAGGTCCGCCGGCCCCGGTCGGCGCCACCGAGGCGCTCGTCCTCCCTGGGCCCGATGGTGAGATCCGCGCCCGGCTCTACGTGCCGGAGGGAGAGGGCGATCGGCTGACGCCGGGGCTGATCTTCTTTCACGGCGGCGGCTGGGTGTTCGGCAATCTCGAGAGCCACGACGGCGTCTGCCGGGCGCTCTGCCGCGAGGCGCGGGTCCGGGTGCTCGCGGTCGACTACCGTCTGGCACCCGAGCACAGGTTTCCTGCCGCCGTCGAAGACGCGGTGGCCGCGACAGAGTGGGCGTCCTCCCATGCCGCGACGCTCGGGATCGATCCCGTCCGTCTCGCGGTCGGCGGGGACAGCGCGGGCGGCAACCTCGCCGCCGTGGTGGCACTCCATGCACGGGAGCACGGTCCGGCGCTCCGCTTCCAGCTGCTGATCTATCCCGCGACCGACACCAGGACAGACACCCGGTCCTACGAGGCGAACGCGACGGGCTATTCGCTGGAACGCGAGACCATGGTCTGGTTCTTCGACCAGGTCGCACCGGAGGCAGCCGACCGCGCGGACCCGCGCCTCGCACCGCTTCGGGCCGCCTCCCATGCCGGACTGCCGCCGGCCCTCGTGGTGACCGCCGGCTTCGATCCGCTGCGTGACGACGGCACCGCCTATGCGGAGGCGCTGCGGCGGGCCGGAACGCCCGTCACGCTCGCCGAGAATCCGGGTCTGATCCACGGCTTCGTCGGCCTCGGTGCGGTGTGCGATGCGGGGTCCGCCTCGCTGTCGGCGATCGCAAGCGCGCTCGGAGCGGCGATGCACGGATGAAGCGGAGGAGGTCCGGCCGGATCCAGGCCCGTCCGACGGCGCCGCGCGAGCGAGCTTCATACCGACAGCGACAAGCTCGCGCCGATGATGCTGAGCAGGCTGTCGGACGAGCTGCCGGTCTCGAACAGGTTCTCGAGCGTGAAGCTCGATGCCGTGGACGGCGGGTCGATCTGGGCCTCGACGAGGTACTGCTCGACATAACGCTGGATCGAGGATGTCGAGGAGAAGGCGTTCCAGTGGAGCTGGTTGGTGAGGATCTGCACCTGCTGGCTGTAGTCGAGCGAGCCGAAATCGTCGGGGTCGAGGCCGAGAACCTCTTCGACGACGCCGAGCTGCTTGGTGTCCGACATCAACGTGCTGAGGCTGGTGCCGTCGTTCGCGATCGTGCGGCTGAAATAGAGCGCGTCCCCGACCGCGGGTGATGAACTGCCCTGCTGCGTCTCGAACTGGTTCTCGACATAGAGATCGGCGATCGAGGAGACGCTGCTCGGGTTCGAGAACGGCGTCGATCCGGAGGACCAGCCGGACATCGCCTGGGCGAACTTGATCCAGGCCGCGTTGCCGCTCTGCGCCGCGAGCGAGCTGCTCGCGTTCGGTGACTGCGTGAGAAGATCCTTCACGACCGCCGTCTCTCCCGCCAGGCCGGAGAGTCCGTAGGCGCCGAGCACGACGGACAGCGAATCATAATCGGACAGAAGCTGCGACGCCGACGTCATCGTCGATGCGGTGCTGCTGAAATGTGCGAGCACCGTTTGCGTCGAGGCGCTGGCCTTCTCCGCCTCCGTCGCCGCCGCGAGCTCGTTCTTCTCGATGGCGAGATAGGAGGCGATGGGCGACAGACCGATCGTGCCGCTCATCGTCCGCTCCCTTCCCGCTGCTGCCGCGAGAACAGCATGGTCTCGCTTAACGACCGGTGAATGGGGACGGAGGCTGGACCGCGAAGGGCGTCAACGGGTCGTCAAGCCTTTCCGACGATCCTCGGATGATGACCGATCCGACGGCTCCGACCCTGGCCCCAGCCGATCTTCGCCGGAGGCTGGAGGCGGCCTTGCACGATGGGGCGTTGCAGGGGCCGGCGCGCATCGAGGCGCATTACGCGCTCTGGGAAGCGTGCCAGGCCTGCGGCGACCGTGACGCGGCGCTCGCCTATCTCGACCTCGCGGTCCGTGCCGCCCCCCTTCGCACGCGCAGGCTCTCCGGCGCGCGCCCGCTGCGCTCGCTGCTGCGCCTCGCGGCTCCGGGGGATTTCCAGGCCAACCTGCCGATCGAGATGCTCCTCGACGGTTCGACCCTGCTCCACACGCTGTTCCTCGGCGATCCGGACGCGATCCTGTCCGACCCCGGGCCGTTCGCCTCCTCGCTGCGGTCGGTGGACAGCGTCCTCGTCGGCATCGCCGAGGATGGCCGGCATGAACGTCATCTCGCCGCCGCGGACGTGCTCGCGAAGCGGATCGGCCGGCCCGTCATCAACGACGGGGCACGGATCGCCAGGCTCACGCGCGACGGTTCGGCCGAACTCCTCGCCGACACACCGGGCGCGATCGTGCCCCGCCCGCACCGCATGACGAGGACGTCGCTCGCGTCGGGCCTGCATCCGCCCTTTCCGTTCCTGCTCCGTCCGCTCGAATCCCATGCCGGACGGGCACTCGCCCTCATCCTGAGCGCATCGGACCTTCGGGACTACCTGGCCGCAGCGGGTGCGAACCGGGCGGCGTTCTTCGCGACCCCTTTCGTCGAGACCAGGAGCGCCGACGGGCTCTACCGGAAATATCGCGTCGTCTTCGTCGCTGGCGAACCGTTCCCGGTTCACATGGCAGTGCACGACGGCTGGGGTGTCTGGTACTACAATGCGGGG
The DNA here is from genome assembly GCA_964249405.1 of uncultured Acetobacteraceae bacterium. Classification (GTDB taxonomy): domain Bacteria; phylum Pseudomonadota; class Alphaproteobacteria; order Acetobacterales; family Acetobacteraceae; genus CAXTPV01. Next base: position 30,077 of record CAXUBX010000001.1, read on the forward strand.
ATGGAGCGTCACCCCGGAAGGCGGGCCGAGGAGGCGCGCTTCCTCGCCGACATGGATGGCGCTTTAGGGGCCGTCGCCGCAGCCGCGCTCCGGGTGATCGGCGCCGTGGTCGGTCTCGATTATTTCGGTCTCGATTGCGGGCTCGCGCCCGACGGCCGGATCGTGGTGTTCGAAGTCGAGACCGGCATGATCGTGCATGACCGGGACCCGGTCGATGTCTTTCCCTACAAGAGGGAGGCGATCGGGCGCGTCCGCAGGGCGTTTGAGCGCCTGATCGATCGCGGCGCCTCCCCGCGCGACGCTACCGTCGACCGCTCGACCTGAGCGATCGCATCAGGCCATCGCCAGCAGCGGCTTCGGGGCGCGCTGTTCGGGATCTACGGTCGATGCGGCCCCGGACCGGGAGCCGAGGCCTTCGGCGATCCGCTCGTTGATCGTGATCAGCGGATCGAGGGGAAGATCGTGCAGCAATGCCTTCGTGCTGTAGTCGAGGGAGAACCGCGCGAGCGTCAGGCAGTCGCTCCGGAGGATGGCCGGCAGATGCGACCCCGTCCCGCTCAGCTCGCGGAACACGTAGGACCAGATCTCGTGATTGATGCCGAGCGCCTTGTTCCGGCCCGCGCGATCGTCGGCCTCGCGCAGGCGGCGAGAGGCGAGCCTGAATACCAGCGCTTCCTGCTCGCGGATCGTGCTCGGGGCGCTCGACTGGGCATAGGCGACGAAGGGTTTCATGGTGATCCCTGCCGGGCTTGTTCATGACGGGTGAGGATGACGGCTCCGGCCACCGCAGCAGCGATGGCCGGAAGACGCCACGATCAACGGAAGAGCGAGAGCAGGGATTGTGGCTGCGAGTTCGCGATCGACAGCGCCTGGATGGCGAGCGACTGCTTCGTCTGCAGCGAGGTGAGCTGCGCGCTCTCGGCCGAGAGATCCGCATCCGTCATCGCGCCGACACCGGACGTCAGCGCGCTGCTGAGCGAGGTCACCGTGTTCTGCAGGCCGGTGATCTCGTTCGAGGACGATCCCAGCGAGGACGAGATCCTCTCGAGGCTGCTGACCGCCGCGCTGACCGCAAGGACGGCGTAGGTCGAACCGCTGTCCGCAGTGGTCGCGCCCCCGGTCGCGTTGGTGATCGAGGCACCGGTCGTCGAGAGATTGCCGCCCGCGATCGAAAGATTGCCGTTCGCATCCTCGGAGACGCCGAAACCCTGGTCCGAGACCGCGGTCGCGAGGGAGCTGACCAGCGACGAGTTCGTCGAGGCCGAAGTGTTCACGAGGACGACGTTCGCCTCCGCGGTCGTGTTGCCGTTCGAATCGGTGGCCTGCGAGACGGAATAGACCGTATTTCCGTCGCTCGTGGTGCTCGCGGTGATCACCGTGTTGCTCACGCCGGTTCCGCTCAGCGTGTAGACCGTGTCCCCGGCCGCGTCGGTCGACTTGGCGGTCGTGATGCCGGTGCCGGTGAAGGACAGCGCGCCGCCGGCGCCGATCGTCACCGCGGTGACGGCGTTCCCGGCGTAAGCCGACGACGCCGCCCCGATCGCCGACGCCAGCGCGGTCTGCGCCTGGGCCTTTCCGTTGCCGGTGTTCGGAGCCGCGCCGGTGCCACCGGAGTTCATGATGAAGCTGGTGGTCGTCGCGGGGTTCGCACCTGTTCCGTTGCCATCCGTGGCGGCGATGTTCTGCAGCGACAGGGTGGTCGCGCCCCCGCTCGCGGTCGCGAGTGTCCCGGTCGTCACCTGCAGCCCGACCTGATCGACCGAAAGCCCGCTCAGGCCGAGGCCGGCCGAGGTCGCGTTGTAGCCGGACTGGGTGTAGAGCGTGCCGGTCAGGTTCTCGACGACGCTCGCCGAGGTGGAGGTGACGCCGTCACCGGTCGCGCCGGCCAGAAGGTTGACGCCCTTGAAGGTGGCGGACTGCGCGTTCGCGTCGATCTGGGCGAGATCGGCCGTGATCGTCTGGTTCATCGTCGCGGGATCGAAGCCGCTCGTCTGGCCTTCGTTCAGGGTGCTTGCGAGATTGTTGAGCAGCGTCTGGCTGCTCGACGCCTGCGTCAGTGCCGTGCTGACGATCTGCGACGTCACCTGCATGCCGGTGCTGATGCCCGAGAGCGCCGAGATCTGCGAATTCATCGTCGATGCGATCGAGTAGATCGCCGGATCGTCGGCCGCCGTGTTGACCTTCTTGCCGGTCGAGACCTCGTTCTCGGCCGTGGTCAGTGCGCTGTTCGTCTGCCGCAGGCTCGCGAGCGCCTCGAGAGCCGCGTCGTTCGTGTTGATCGAGAAGGCCACAGGTTTTCTCCGGGTTGGTTCGGAGACGGCATTAGGCGCGGCCTCTCCTAACGAGCGGTGAAGGCAACCGGATTTTTTGCGACGCTTCGACCGGTGTCCGAGCACGGCGTTCTCGCGGCCCGTCAGCCGGCGTGGATCCGCTCGAGCAGACCGGGGGTGGTGGCCAAGCTGGGCGTCGAGCGGAACAGCGTGATCAGCAACCGCGGTTACACGGTTGCGGCCTCGCTCTCGCCGGCATCGCCCGCGCGGGCCTTCCGGGGAACTGGGGTGCCGCGCCGTTGACGAACATCCTGTCGCCATGCGCGAGACGGACACGAGGGGCGACCATCACGAGCTCCGTTTTCGGATCCCGTGATGATCGGGCAGCACCCGTTTCGAAACGGTTAACGTTCAGATCTTCGTGGCGACCGTCGCCACCAGCGCTTCCGCGTCCGCGATCGCCGCCTGGATCGCGGTCGGATCCTTCGAGGCGAACGCCGCGAGCACGTCTCGGAGCGTGCGGACCGCGAGCGCCGAAGCCGCGGTGTTGTCCGGCAGCGCCATCGCGACGGCCGAACCGAGGGCGAGCGGCAGCTCGACCCGCCAGGACGCGCTTGCGGTCGCGGCTACGACGGCGTCCCCGAGCAGGGTCGCGAGCCCCGCAATCGTGGTCGGCTGCCGCGCCCAGGCGAGAATGCCGCTCCGCGTGATCGTCATGCCCCTGCTCCTTCCATCGCCTGCATGAAGCCTGCGAGCGTTGCCCAGTCGACACCCTCCGCGTCCTTGCCCGACGCGCGCAGTGCATCTCGCGACAGCAGCACGTGGGCTTCCTCGACGAAGGCATCCCAGCCTGCCCAGCTCAGCCTGAAGACCTGTCCCCACGACACCACCAGCGGGCCCTCGTCGTCATAGCCGACCGCGGTCACGCAGTGGCCGCCCGCGATCCCCTGCCCCGCCGTCCCGACGTCCCAGGTCGAGGCCTGCAACCAGCCTTGCGGCAGGTTCACGCCGAGATCGACCGGGCCGAGATGGGCGATCGCCCGCCGTACCCGGTCATGATCGTCGAGCGGGATGGACGCGAAGCCGTCGAGCCGGTCCCCCGCGATCCCTCGCGCGTGCCAGGCCGCGAGCACGTCTTCGACCATCGCACCCTCATCGGTCGCCGGATCGGCCGGGTCGTAGCCCGAGACCGAGGCGTAGAAGGCGAGGATCTCGGCGTCGGCGAGCCGGACCGGCCGCTGCGCCAGCGTGGTCAGAGCCAGGATGATGTTGGCCGGGGCGACGCAAGTACAGTCGCCGACCCGGTCGTTCGCGCCGAGGATCCAGGCCGGGACCGCGTCCACGTATTCCGTGCAGGACGGCGGTGCCGGCGGCAGCGACGGCGCGACCGCGCCGAGACGCGGGACCAGCCTGTCCCGCTTCGCCGGCTTCCGCCCGAGCTTCCGCGCCGCCTCCGGGGCGGTCATCCGGTCGGCCTGGTTGAGCCGGAGCCGTGCGCAGAGCGCGTCGTAGCCGAGACCGACGGCGAACTGCCCGATCGCGGTGGTGATCACCGTCTGCGGCCCGTTCGGCTGGAGCAGCATCGGCGCATCCATGTTCACCAGCATGGCGTTTCCCGCGCTGTCTGGGAGCTCGACGAGCCAGGTCATCGTGCGGCGTCCTGGGCGAGCAACCGGGTCCCCGTCTCGGTCGCCAGCGCGTCCAGCAGCAACGCGCCCGCGGCTGCCTCGGCCACGGCGAGAGTGCCGCTTCCCGCCCCGAGCGCCGTCAGCGAGGCGCGCGCCTGCGCCCCGGCGATGCCGACCGCGGCACTCGGGACGTCCGCGCTCACCGCCGCCACCGCCGCTTCGGCGGTCGCGATCGCCGCCGCGTCGGGAGCGCCGCCGGTCGCCGACGCGGCGGCGAGCACGGCATCGAGGCTCGCGACGACCCTGCCGGCATCCGCCTCGAGCGCCGTCGGTGCGTTCCGGGCTTCGAGCGCGGTCAGGACGGCCTCCGCGTCGGTCAGCGCGGCGGCCGTCGCGGTGACCGCGGTGGCACCGGTCTCGACCTTCCCCCCGCAGCCGGCGAGCAGCAGCAGGCCCGAGGACACGATCAGCCTCAATCTCACGATGCGGGACTCCCTTGTTCTGGGGAACGGACGACCGTTCGCACTCACGTGAAGGCGTTGGTCAGGGCCACGACCGTCATCAGCCGGCGCATCCAGCCGACGCCGAACACCGGCCAGTCGGTCGAGGCGCGGTAGCGTTCATCCCGGACGCGCGCGATCTCCGCGTGAAGCGTGTCGGGCCGTACCGCCCGGACGGAGGCCAGCGTCTTCGGTCCGATCACTCCGTCCGGCACCACCCCGAGCGCCGCCTGAAGACAGCATGGCGCCCAGCCGGTTCCCTGGTTGACCGCGGTGTCGAACAGCAGGCCCGCGACCGGCGGCGGAAGCGCATCGCCGTGCACCGCGTCCCAGAAATGCGCACGATAGATCGCGCTGCATTCGGCGAGCGTCAGCGACTTCGGAGCACGACCGGCATAGGGATCCCCCGCCGGAAGCGAGTGGAGGAACGCCGCGCTGATGCCATATTGCGTGCCGAGCAGTTCTCCGGCGCCGACCCTGTCGCCGGTCCAGTTGCCCGGGTCGCTCGATGTGCACGAATAGCCGCCTTCGACGGACGGCGACACGGTCAGGGCGAACGCCTGTTCAAAGCTCATCCGTCTCTCCCCGCAGTCGGCAGGCTGCCAACTTGTTGCGTTACAGGAACGGAAATATGACCTTGTCTTCAACGCCGCTCACGAGGTTCCGCGTCGTGCCCAGGGGCGTTGCCCCGCATCGACGATGCGTGCGCCCGCACGTCGCCGCACGGATCGGCGGAAGAACGAGCGGATGAGCGAACCGGAAGCGACCTCTCCTGGTCCTGTCGCCATCCGCGTGATCGACCTCGAGACGACCGGCAACAGCTTCGCGGATGGCGGCGTGGTCGAGATCGGCTGGCAGGATGTCGGGACGGACCACGTTTCGGCCTGGCGCGTCGCGCCGGGAGGTCCCGCGTCCCGCCTGGTACGGCCGCCGCACGGGATCACGCCGGCAACCGCCGCGATCCACCACATCATCGACGAGGACGTCGCCGACGCGCCCGCCTGGCCGGAGATCGCGCAGGCCGTGCTCCAGCCGGGAGGCGAGCGACCGCTTGCCGCGCTCGCGGCGCACAGGGCGGGCTTCGAGCAGCGCTGGTGCGGCTCGTTCGCCGGCGGCCTCGCCTGGATCTGCACCTGGAAATGCGCGCTCCGCGTCTGGCCCGAGGCGCCGACACACTCGAACCAGGGGCTCCGCTACTGGCGGTTCCCTGACGGACTCGACCGTGCGACGGGGCTCCCGGCCCACCGCGCAGGTCCCGACGCCTACGTCACCGCGCACCATCTTCGTGACCTGCTTCGAGCCGCGCCGCTTGCCGACCTTCTCCGCTGGTCGGCCGAGCCCGCGCTCCTGGCGCGCGTCCCGTTCGGACCGTTCCGCGGGCGGCGCTGGCGCGAGCTCGACGATGACGCGCTCGCCCGTCTTGCCGCGCCGGACAGCGGGCACAGGGAGGATGTCCGTTTCAGCGCCCGCCACGAGCAGGCACGGCGTGGGTGGATCCCGCCGGAGACGGCCGCACCCGCGGCGGCGCCCGACGACGAACAGCGATCGCTCCCGCTCTGAGGACCAGCGATCAACCCTCTGTCCCGGGTGCTGGAACGCCTCGTTGGCGCGAGGCCCGGATCAGGAGCCTCTATCGCGGGCGGGCAGCCGTCTCGGCGTCACCGTCGGCGACGAGGCTGACGTGCGCCGCGACGATCCGCCACCCGTCGGGGAAGCGGACCCAGCTCTGTTGCTGGCGTCCGACCTGTCCGGGGCTGCCTTCGCGGGAGAACAGCGTGCTGGCGGTCGCGAAGTCGCGTCCGAACGTCGTGATGATCGTCCGGCGCAGTGCGCGCCCGAGGCCGGAGGCGGATCGGCCGCGCCGGAACGCGCGGATCTCCTCGATGCCGTGGAGCGCTTCGGCAACGCCGTAGCGCACGGTTCGCCGATCCTGCCAGAACAGGGCGTCGAGCGTCGCGAGATCGTTGCCGATCAGCGCGGCCTCGTAGCGGGCGAACGCCGCTTCGACCTCGCGGCGGGTCGCGTCGTCATCGATCTCCATGTCGCCTCCGGCACGCTTCCCCACACGGGAGGCGGAAGACAGGGTTGCTCCGCCCTCCGGGGACAAGCAAACTCGACCATCCGTTCGGATACTCGAGCACGTTATCCTTTGCACGAACACGCAGACGACGGAGCGAGCTAGTCCCATGCTGTTCCGGAACCGGCAAGCGGGCGGCCTCGCCATCAGTCAGCCCGCGCATGCCTGGATCTCGGGGCAGATCCTCGCGGAATGGCACGTCGCGCTCGACCGGCCGGTCGTGCTCGCCGCCGAGCAGCACGACCTCGCCTGGCTGGATTGGGAGACGGCGCCGAGCTTCGACCCGGAGACCGGACGCCCGCACCTGTTCCGCGCGATCGGGGCGGCCGAGCACGCGCCGATGTGGACGAGCGGCGTCGAGCGTGCGTCCCATGCCTGGGGGATGCGCCCGGCCCTCCTGATCTCGCGCCACGGGGGCGTGATCTACCGGCGCTTCGTTGACCGGCACCGGCTCGGGCCGTCGGACGCCGACGCCGCGGAACGCTATCTGCGGGAGCAGGCATCGAAAGAGTCGGCCTGGGCGCAAGCCCTCGATCTCGACGAGGCGACGCTCGCGCACGACACCGGACTGATCGCGTTTGCCGACACGCTGTCGCTCGCGTTCTGCGGCGAGCTTCCGGTGCCGATCGAGATCGAGGCTCCCGATCTCGGGACCGTCCGGGTCACGGCCGAACAGGATCTCTCGCGGTTCGCCCTCTCGCCCTGGCCGTTCCGTGCGGACACGGTGACGTTCGCCGCGGAGGCGCGGAAGCTTCCGCCAGCCGGCCGCTTCGACACCGAGGCTGCGATGCGCCTCTGGCTCGCCGACACCGCCAACCGCGTGACGCTTCGGGTGACGGCACAAAACTTGAATTGACCCGGGCGGGCTCGGGGGGAGACCGGTCGTGTGGATATGGTCTTGGTGCCGGTGTGTGGTGCTGGTCGCGGCTTCGCTGGCGTCGGCGGCGGCGGCGGCGGCTGACAAGGCGGCCATCCTGTTGCCGGGCAGCATCGACGACCACAGCTGGAACGCGCTCGGCTACAGCATCCTCCAGAGCCTGCACGCGGACGGGTTCCAGACCGCGTATTCCGAGAACGTCGCCGACGCCGACGAGGAGAACGCGCTTCGCGACTACGCGAGCCGTGGCTACGCGATCGTCATCGGCCATTCGGGACGCTTCATGTCGGCGATGGAGGACGTGGCACCGGACTTTCCGCACACGCAGTTCATCGTGACGTCCGGCGATGCCGGCGCGCCTCCGAACGTCCTCTCGATCGACTGGAACAACGCCGAGTTCGGTTGCGAGCTGGGCACCCTGGCCGCGAGGATGAGCCGCACCCACAAGGTCGCCGGCGTGTACGGATTGCGGGGCGTTCCCAACATCACTGCCCAGGCGGGCGGTTTCCGGATCTGTGCGGCGAAGGCCGGCGCCACGGTCACGATCCTCTATGTCCGTGACATGGAGGACGCCGCCGCGGCCAAGGAGGCGGCGCTCGCGCTGATCGCCGACGGCAACGACGTGCTGACCGGGAAGCTGAACGCGGCCGAGGCGGGCCTCGTCGAAGCCGCGCGCGAGAAAGGGGTGTTCGTCACCGGCCGCTCGCTCGAGGATACGAAGGACGCGCCACGGGCGGTGCTCACCAACATCATCGAGGACTGGCCGTCGATGTTCCGACCGGTCGCCGAGGCGGTGAAGCAGGGCAAGGTCGCCGGGACCTTCACCGAGTACGGCTACGACACCGCGCCGGTCACCGGCGCCTCGCTTCGCTACGACGCGACGGCCGAGTTCAACCCGGTGGTTCCCGCCGCGGTGCAGAGCGAGCTCCACGCGCTCGAAGCCCGTTTCCGGTCGCGGTCCTACAGCTTGAAGCCGACCCGGGAGGACGCCAGGGCCGGACGCTGACCCTTGGCGGACGCGGTCCCGCTTCTCTCGATGCGCGGCATCGTCAAGCGCTTCGGACCGGTGATCGCCAATGACGGGATCGATCTCGACGTGGCGTCCGGCCGGATCGTCGGCCTGCTCGGCGAGAACGGTTCCGGCAAGAGCACGCTCATGCGGGTGCTGTTCGGGATGACCTGGCCGGACGGCGGCAGGATTACGTTCAAGGGACGCGCGCTCTCTGGCCACGATCCCGCCGAGGCGATGCAGGCCGGGCTCGCGATGATCCACCAGCATCTCATGCTGGTCGACGAGGCGACCGTCCTCGACAACGTGATGCTCGGATGGAAGGAAGCCGGGCGGCTGCTTCGACGGGGCCTGATCGCGTCCCGGATCCGCGAGACCAGTGCGCGGCTCGGCCTTGATCTTGATCCGAACGCGACCGTCTCGCGGCTCCCGCTCGGCCGTCGGCAGCGCATCGAGATCCTGAAGGCGGTGCTGCGCGGCGCCGATCTCCTCATCCTCGACGAACCGACCTCGAACCTCGCGCCAACCGAGATCGACGGGTTGCTCGCGGTGCTCCGTCGTCTTCGCGCGGAAGGTAGCGGCGTGATCTTCATCTCGCACAAGCTCGGCGAAGTGCTGTCGGTCTGCGACGAGGTGGTGGTGCTTCGTGCGGGCCGTGTCGTGTCGCGTCGCGTCACCGCCGGCGCATCACGCGACGATCTCGCGACCGCGATGATCGGGACCGCGCCGCCGTCCTTGCCGCGTCCCCGGCCGATCACGACGAAGGGTCCGCCGATCGTCCGGCTGCGGGCGCGCGATCTCGCCGGCCGTGGCGTGCCGGCGATCGATCTCGACCTCGTCGGGGGCGAGATCCTCGGCCTCGCCGGTGTCGACGGCAATGGACAGGTCGAGCTGGTCGAACTGCTCGCGGGGATGCGCGACGCGGCCTCGGGGACGCTCGCGCTCGACGGGCGGGACATCACGCGGTCCTCGGTCGGCGCCCGGCTCCGGGCCGGCCTCGCGACCATGCCGGCCGATCGGCAGCGCACCAGTCTCGCGCGCGGGATGAGCGTCGCCGACAATCTTCGCCTTCGCCGTCGTCCCGGACCGGCGGACCTGCGCGCCACGATGCGCGAGTTCGACATCCGAAGCGCGAGCCCGGGTGTCAAGGCGGGCGATCTCTCGGGTGGCAACCAGCAGAAGATCGTGGTGGCGCGCGAGATCGGTGCCGGTCCTGCGGTCCTGGTCGCGCACCAGCCCACCTCCGGACTGGATCCGGGCGCGGGCGCCTTCGTGCTGGCACGGATCGCGGCCCTCAGGGACCGAGGGGCCGCAATCCTTCACGTGTCGTCCGAGCTCGACGAGATCCTCGCGATCGCCGACCGGGTCGCGGTGCTGTCCGGCGGCCGTCTCCTCGGTCCGCTGGACCGCGCGGCGGTCGATGTGCGGCGCCTCGGGCTCTGGATGTCCGGCGGCCGTGACGCGTGAGGCGTTTCGGTGCGTCCGTGCTCCTCGCCTCGCTGCTGCTGGCCGCCGTCCTGGCCGTCGCGTCCGGCCGCGACCCGGCGGTCGCGCTCCGCGCCTTCCTCGAGGGCGCGTTCGGGACGCGTGAGGCGATCGGCGAGGGCCTCGACCGCAGCACGCCCTACCTGCTCGCGGGGGTCGGCGTCGCGCTCTGCTTCCGGGCCGGCGTCATCAACATCGGCGCCGAGGGGCAGATCGCGCTCGGCGGGCTCGGTGCTGCGGCAAGCGCGCTCTGCTGGCGCGCCACCGATCCGTTGATCGCGGTCCCGGTCGCACTGGCGGCGGGGGCGCTGGCCGGCGCGCTCTGGTCGGGCCTCGCCGCCGCCCTCCATCTGCTGCGCGGGGTTCACGAGGTGCTCGCGACGCTGCTCGGCAATTTCGTGGCCCTTCTCCTGGTGCAGCTTCTCCTCGCGGGTCCGCTCGGCGAGCCCGGGGCCGGCTTCCTCGAGACGCCGCCGATCCCGCGCGCGGCCCGCCTGCCCCGCCTTTCCGCAATCGATGCCCATGCGGGTCTCCTCGTCGCCGTCGCCTTCGCGATCGCCCTCTCGTGGCTGCTCTGGCGGACGCGGTTCGGCTTCGCGCTCCGGCTGCTCGGCCAGTCGAGAACGGCCGCACTCTACGCGGGCGAACGCGCGCGCGGCCTCGTCGCCGCCGTGATGCTGCTGGCGGGCGGCCTCGCCGGTCTCGCGGGCGCGGTCGAGGTGCTCGGCCTGCACCGCAGGCTCGTCGAGGGGTTTTCTCTCGGCTTCGGCTTCCGCGCCGTCACCGTGGCGCTGCTCGGCCTGCTGGAGCCGCTCGCCGTGATTCCTGCGTCCCTCACGATCGGCTTCCTCGAGACCGGGACTGCGGCGATGCAGCGCCAGACCGGGGTGCCGTCCGCCGTCGTGCTCGTGCTCGAAGCGGTCATCGTGCTCGCGGTCCTGGCGGCGACCGCGCGTCGCGTCCGCGCCTGACCGGGGCGGAGACATGGATCTCCTCGCCTCCGCCATCCGGATCGCGACACCGCTCGTGCTCGCCGCGATCGGCGGGCTGATCTCGGAGCGCGCCGGGGTGTTCGCGGTCGGACTGGAAGGCATGATGCTGGCGGGCGCGTTCGCCGCCGTGCTCGGCACCGCCTTCGGCGGCGTTGCGGCCGGGATCGTCGCGGCCTCGGCGGGCGGGGCGCTGGTCGGGCTCACGGTCGCGATCGTCGCCGTTCGCTTCCGCGCCGACCACATGGTGACCGGGCTCACCGCCAACATCCTCTCGGTTGGCGCCACGAGCACCGCGCTCCGGCTGATTCCGGGCGGGCTCCCAGGGTTGCAGCCGCTCGGCGCCTGGCGATGTCCGATCCTGTCCGATCTTCCGGTGATCGGGACGTTGTTCGCCGAGCCGCCGCTGACCTGGCTCGCCCTGCTCCTGCTCGCCGCGTCGTCGTTCGTCCTGCGCCGGACGCAACTCGGCCTCGCGCTGCGGGCGACCGGCGAGAACCCGGATGCGGTGTTCGCGGCGGGCGCCGATCCGATGCGGATCCGTGGTTTCGCGGTCATCGCGTGCGGCGCGATCGCCGGTCTCGGCGGCGCGGTGCTGCCGCTTCAGCAGGTCGGCACCTTCACCGACGACATGACCGGCGGACGCGGCTATCTGGCGCTCGCGTCGCTCATCGTCGGTCGGTGGAACCCGTTCGGGGCGGCGGTCGCCTGCCTCGCGTTCGGCGGCGCCGAGGCGCTCGAACTCCATCTCGAGGCGGCGGGCGTCGGGGCGAACCCCTATCTTCTGCAGATGCTTCCCTACCTCACCGCGCTCACGATCCTCGCGGTCGTCGGACGCACCGGGCGACTTCCCGCGGCAATCGGCCGCCCGCTCCCGGGCCGGAGCTGAGGATCGCCCATAGGTACTGACGGGTCCCGTCGGGCTTCGCGACACCGCCGCCCGGGACGTCGGCAGCGCCGGACACGACATCACCAACGGCGCGAACTCTGGCCGAACCCGGGAGACCCTTCAGCCGGCTGCAAACGTGCCGCCGAACGAGGCGAAGCGCCCGACGCTCATGTCGGGAGACAGCGTCCCGACGAGCGGACGGAAGCAGGAAACCGGGCTCGGTTTGACGCTTTGTGGCGATACGGTCAGCAAGTTCTGACGGGCAACGATCCACCATTCGGAGGAGTATCGCGTGGCTCACAAGGTCTGGTTCGTCACCGGCGCGTCACGCGGTTTCGGCCGCATCTGGGCCGAGGCGGCTCTCGCGCGCGGCGACAAGGTCGCGGCCACCGCACGCGACCCCGGGAGCCTCGCCGAGCTCGCTGGTCGGTTCGGAGATGCCGTGATACCGTTGGGGCTCGACGTCACGAAGCCCGACCAAGTCCAACAAGCGGTCTCACAGGCGCACGATCGTTTCGGCAGGCTCGACGTCGTGCTCAACAATGCAGGGTATACGCTGCTCGGGATGATCGAGGAAGCGAGCGAGGCTGACGTTCACGCGGTCTTCGAAACGAACTTCTTCGGCACGCTTCGCGTCATAAAAGCTGCCCTGCCGTTCCTGCGGAAGCAGGGACACGGGCATATCGTTGGCGTGTCGAGCGGCCTCGGACTTGTAGCGCCTCCACTTATTGGCTTCTATTCCGCCACCAAGTGGGCGATCGAAGCGTTGCACGAGAGCTTGGTGCAGGAGGTGAAGAACTTCGGCATCAAGGTCACGTTGCTTGAGCCAGGCGCCTACGCGACCGATTTCGCCAGTCCATCGTCACGCAAAATGGCAACGGATCTCGACATCTACGACGACCTTCGCAAGCAGATCCAGGATCGCCTGTCGGGCGAGAAACGCGGCGATCCGCGAGCGACAGCGGACGCCATCCTCAAAATCGTCGATGCGGAGGAGCCGCCGCTGCGATTTGCGGTCGGTGCCGGAGTGCTGCCCCGGACGCGCGCCGCCTACGCCAGCCGCATAGCGACTTGGGAGGCGTGGGAGGCCGTGTCGAACGCAGCTCAAGGCGAGACGACGACATGACCGACGCTTCCTCTTAGCCGAGCAGGTCCCGTCGTCGCATACCGTGCCGGCCAACGATTTCGTGCGGTATTCCCCGCCCGGACGATCCGGGCGGCGGACTACGCTCCGGCACGCAGCAACTGCGCCGAAAATGGGTTCAGCTCGATCGCTTGATCGTCACCGACGATCACCGTACCCCCGAGGGTGACCATATGGCGTCCGAACCCGCAGCTGGGCTCGAGCGCGAAGGTCATACCGGGCTCAAGCTCCGTCTCGCCGAACGCCGTTGGAGAACTCGCGACGCGAGGGTAGCGCTCGGCGCCGTCGACGCGACCAAGGGCCTCGGGGACCCGGCACATCAGGCCGAACGGGTTGAGGCCGTGGATCTGTGGGCCGCGTACCCAGCCGCCGGCCTCCTCTATTGGCTTGAGCATCTCTTCCGCGACTTCGCCGAACCGCCTCCCTGCTCGTAGTCCCGACAAACCCGCGGTGTAGGACGCGCGAGCGACAAGCGCAGCGCGTTCGATTTCCTCATGCACCTTGCCGATCGCAATCGCCACTTGGTGTTGCGTCTGGCGCATGCCGAAGCCGGAAAACACCTCGGTGACGATGACGTCACCATCCCGCAGGATTCGCGGGGCCTGCGGTCGATAAGCCCATTGCGGCGGCCCGGAAGCTGCCGGGGCCGGCCCCGACCAGAAATGCATTCCCGGAACGACTGTCCCTCGCGCGTACGCCGCAGCCATGCCCGCCCCATACACCTCGGTCTCGCAAACGCCAGGGCGGGCTGCGTCGACCATGGCCCGAGCCATGGCATCCCCGATGCTCGCGGCGTGTCGCACGACCGCGATCTCCTCCTCACTCAATCGCATCATGAGACGCGCGAAAGCCAGGCCCGCCGGCTTGAACTCGATCTCGGGGAAGTCAGCCAAAATGGCCTTCCAGAGCTGGTAGGGAATGATCCCCTCGGTGTGCCACGGGCGATACGGCTCCAGGCCGATCACTCCGATCGTTCCGTTCGTCAGCCCGTGCTCGTTGAGCACCTCTACGATGTTGCCCGAGTGACGACCGACTCGGAGGCCTTCCGCCACGATCCAGCTGCCATCGTCCCGACGCCAAGCCTCCAGATGGTCGAGGACGTAAGTCGAGATCGGCACAAACGCGGTCGGCTCGCCAGTCCTCGGAAAGAAGACGGTCATGCCCGGGCGGTCATTCGTAAACCAGGTGTCGAAGCAAAATGGCGCTGGGCCGGCATCTTCGTGCTCACCGAAGACAAGCATCGCGTCGAGGCCCTCGCGATCCAAGAACTTGCGGGCCAGGTCCCAGCGGCGATCACGCTCTGCCAGGGAATATGTCGGGGTCGACGAACAATGCAGGCTGCGGTCTGACATCTTGTCTCTCCTTTCCCCCTCTTCCACGACATGGCTCCGTCAGCAGGCAAACGGTCACCAACGCCGGGGCCGGCGCGAGCGCCGACAGCAACCGGCAGACCGGGACACCCATCGAGCGCGGCCGCGCTACGGAAGCCGAAGCCTCGCCTCGGTGGCGAGTTGATCGACCCGCTCGTTGGCGGGATCTCCGGAATGGCCGCGGATCCAGAGCCATTCGACCTCGTGCGGCTTCGCGCTCGCCAGCACGCGGCGCCACAGATCCATGTTCTTGACCGGATCGCCGGTCGAGGACCGCCAGTTCTTCCTGATCCAGCCGGTCGCCCAGCGGGTGATGCCGTTCCGCAGATACTCGCTGTCGGTGTGGAGGCGGATCCGGCAGGGTCGCTTCAGCGCCTCCAGCGCCTCGGCGGCGGCGGTCAACTCCATCCGGTTGTTGGTGGTCGCCGGGTCGGCGCCGGACAGCTCGCGCTCGTGATCGCCGAACCGGAGCAGGGCTGCCCAGCCGCCCGGGCCGGGGTTGGGCTTGCAGCCGCCATCGGTCCAGATCTCGACCGTGACAGCGCGAGCGGCGTCCGCGCGGACGCCGAAGGTCTCGAGTTGATCGTCAGAAGATCCCATAGGCGGCTTCCGTGGTGGCGCTCGCGTGGAAGCGGAGCTTGTGCAGGTATTCGAGCGGATCCTTGCGGGTCACCACGGCCCCCTCCGGCGTGTGGAGCCAGTCGTACAGCCTGGTCGCCAGGAAGCGGATCGCGGCTCCCTTGGCGAGCGTCGGCAGCGCTGCACGTTCCGCGCGTTCGAGCGGCCGCACCGAGGCATAGCCGGCGATCAGCGCGCGTGCCTTGGTCACGTTGAACTGCCGGTCCGGCTCGAAGCACCAGGCATTGAGGCAGATCGCCAGGTCGTAGGCGAGCGCGTCGGTGCACGCGAAGTAGAAGTCGATCACGCCGGAGACGCGCTCGCCGAGAAAGAAGACGTTGTCCGGAAACAGGTCGGCGTGGATGTGGCCGCGCGGCAGGTCGCGCGGCCATCGGGTGAGCGTGGTCTGCAGATGCCGGTCGATCTCGGCGCCGAGACCCGGCTGGATCTCGTCGGCCCGTGCGCGGCTCTCGGCGACCAGCGGTCCCCAGGCATCCGGGCCGAGCGCGTTCGGGCGCGTCGCCGGCCATCCCGCGCCCGCGAGATGCAGCGCGGCCATCGCCTCGCCGAGCGGACGGCAATGCGCGGCCCGGATCCGGCGCGGCCAGACACCTTCGAGGAAGGTGGTGATCGCGGCGTGCCGCCCGGCAAGCATCCGGAGCGGGTTGCCGTCGAGACCGGGCACCGGGAGCGGACAGCGCACGCCGGCCGCGGCGAGATGGCGCATGAGGCCGAGGAACCAGGGGAGCTCCGCCGGGTCCACCCGCCGCTCGTAGAGCGTGAGGATGAAGTCGCCCGCGGTGGTCCGGAGCGAGAAGTTCGAGTTCTCGACGCCCTCGGTGATCCCGCGAAAGGCGAGCAGGGTGCCGAGGTCGTACTCGGCGAGGAACTCGGCCAGCGCCTCGTCGGAGATCTCGGTGTAGACGGCCATTCTCGCGTTCTCTCGGCCCGGTCCGGAACGGACCGAACCTATCCCGAGCCCTCCTCGCGCGACAGGCGGCTCGCGCGTCCTCGACCGGCCGCGCCGCTGCTCAGACGCGCTCGAGGGGAGCCGGAAGCTTGAAGATGACGTCCTCCTGCTTGACGATCCGCTCCTCGATCGTGAGGTCGTAGCGCTCGGCCAGCGCCTCGACCATCTCCTGGACCAGCGTCTCGGGGGCCGACGCGCCGGCGGTGATGCCGAGCGTCCCGACCGCATCGAGTGCCGACCAGTCGAGGTCGGCGAGCTTCGGGACCAGGATCGCGCGCGGGGCGCCGCTCCGCTCGGCGACCTCGCGGAGGCGCTGCGAGTTCGACGAATTGGGGCTGCCGATCACGATCACCAGGTCGGACGAGGGCGCGATCGCCTTGACCGCCTCCTGACGGTTCGTCGTGGCGTAGCAGATGTCCTCCCGCTTCGGCCCCTCGATCAGGGGAAACCGCTGACGGAGGATGCCGACGATCTCGGCGGTGTCGTCGACCGACAGCGTGGTCTGGGTGATGAACGCGAGCATCGTGGCATCGCGGGGCTCGACCGTTCTCGCCTCCTCGGCGGACTGGATCAGCGTCATCGCGCCGGGAGGCAGCTGGCCCATCGTGCCGACCACCTCCGGATGCCCGGCATGACCGATCATCAGGATGTGACGCTGCTCCGGGCCGCCTTCCGCGAAGTGGCGCTCGGCCTCGCGATGGACCTTCGACACCAGCGGACAGGTCGCGTCCAGGTAGAGGAGGTGGCGGCGCTCGGCCTCGGCCGGCACCGTCTTGGGGACCCCGTGGGCCGAGAACACCACCGGGGCGTCGCCCGGGACCTCGTCGAGCTCTTCCACGAAGATCGCGCCCTGCGCCTCCAGCGCCTCGACCACGGTCCGGTTGTGGACGATCTCGTGGCGCACGTAGACGGGGGCGCCGTAGCGGCGGAGCGCCTCCTCGACGACGCGGATCGCGCGGTCGACGCCGGCGCAGAAGCCGCGCGGTCCTGCGAGGACGACGCGCAGCCGGCGCTTCGCGGGCGCGGCGGGAAGAACTCGGTCGAGGACGGTCCCGAGAAGGCCGGGATTCTGGTCGGGCATGCGGAGACGCGGTCCTTCTCTCGCCGGGGCGGGTGGTTCGCTGCCGTTCATATAGGGTGTTGCCGGGCCGGACCGCAAAGCGTCAGCCGTTCTCCTTGCGACGGCGCATGCGTTGGGGCATGCAGGCACGCTCGGTTCGCAGGCGCAGGAAGGCCCGTTGTCCACGGCGAGGACCTTGCAACGCATGGGCGGGTCGTCGTGGGATCGGGTGGCGGGATGGGCGAGACGGTGATCGGCGACGGCGAGGCGGCGGAGACGACCGGCGCGCTCCGCACCACGCCGCTCGACGCGCTGCACCGCGCCCGCGGCGCCCGGATGGTGCCGTTCGCCGGCTGGTCGCTGCCGGTGCAGTATCCGACCGGCGTGCTGCACGAGCACCGGCAGTGCCGGACCGCCGCCGCCCTGTTCGACGTCTCGCACATGGGGCAGCTGACGCTGCACGGCCGGGAGGCGGCGGCGGCCCTGGAGCGACTGGTGCCGGCCGACGTGCTCGGCCTCCGCGACGGGCAGCAGCGCTATACGGTGCTGCTGAACGAGGCAGGCGGGATCATCGACGACCTGATCGTGAGCAAGCTCGGCGACGCGCGGCTGTTCCTGGTGGTGAACGCGTCCCGTCGCGCAGCCGATCTCGCGCATCTCCGAAGCGCCCTCCCCGGCGTGGTCGAGGTGGAGGCGCACGAGGCGCGCGCCCTGCTCGCGGTCCAGGGGCCGGCGGCGGCGGACGCCGTGGGACGCCTCCTGCCGGGCAGCGCCTCCCTCCCATTCATGCATGCGGCGACCGTGCCGTTCGACGGCGCGGACGCGATCGTCGCCCGCTGCGGCTACACGGGCGAGGACGGGTTCGAGATCTCGGTTCCCGCCGACCGCGCGGCGGCGCTGGCCGTGTCGTTGCTCGCGGACGAGCGTGTCGGTCCCGCGGGACTGGGCGCCCGCGACAGCCTGCGCCTGGAGGCGGGACTGCCGCTCTGGGGCAACGACATCGACGAGCTCACGACGCCGGTCGAGGCCGGGATCGTGTTCGCGATCGGCCGCCGCCGCCGGACCGAGGGCGGGTTTCCGGGCGAGACGGTGCTGCTCGACCAGTTGCGGCGCGGGCCGCACCGCAGGCGCGTCGGATTGCGTCCCGAGGGGCGGGCGCCGGCGCGGACCGGGGTCGCGATCAGCGCGACCGACGGGACCGCGTCCGGCAGCGTGACCTCCGGAGGCTTCGGCCCGACCGTCGGCGCGCCGATCTCGATGGGATACGTCCGACGGGATCTTGCCGAGCCGGGCCAGGTCGTGATGCTGGACATCAGGGGCCGCGCGGTTCCCGCTGCCGTGACAACGCTCCCGTTCGTGCCACCGGGGGCGCGGCCGCGCGCTTCCCGCTGATCCCGTGACATCCCGGAGGACATGCGCACATGGCCGAGACGCGATACACGCGCGAACATGAATGGGTGCGGTTGGAGGATGACGGGACCGCGACGATCGGCATCACCGAGCACGCCCAGGAGGCGCTCGGCGACATCGTGTTCATCGAGCTGCCCGAGACGGGACGCACGCTCGTGGACGGCGAGGCCTGCGCCGTGGTCGAGAGCGTCAAGGCGGCGAGCGACGTCTACGCGGCGCTCGGCGGCACGGTGGCCGAGGTGAACGAGCAGATCGTCGAGGAACCGGGCCTCGTGAACCGCGACCCGGAGGGCGAGGCCTGGTTCTTCCGGATCGAACCCGCCGACGACGACGGCTTCGCGGCGCTGATGGATCGCGAGGCCTACGAAGCCCTCCTGGAGACGCTTTGATGGTCGCGGACGGAACGCTGTTCCCGGGCGCCGAGACCTTCCGGGGAGATGCGTCCCCGGGAGATGCCGCCTCCGACGGCGCGGCGCCGTTCGCGACCCGTCATCTCGGGCCGGACGAGGCGGCGATCCGGGCGATGCTGGACCGGGTCGGCAGCCCGAGCCTCGACGCGCTCGCGGCGCGCACCGTGCCCGAGGCGATCGCCGCATCCTTCACGCCCGGCCTGCCCGACGCGGCATCCGAGGCCGCGGCCCTCGCCGAGATGCGGGCGCTCGCCGCCGACAACCGGGTGGTGCGCTCGCTGATCGGCTGCGGCTATCACGGAACCCACGTGCCGCCGGTGATCGCCCGCAACGTGCTCGAGAACCCGGCCTGGTACACCGCCTACACGCCCTACCAGGCGGAACTCGCGCAGGGACGGCTGGAGGCGCTGCTCAACTTCCAGACCGCGATCGCCTCGCTCACCGGGCTTCCGGTCGCCAACGCCTCGCTGCTCGACGAGGCGACCGCCGCCGCCGAGGCGGTGGCGATGGCCCGCGCGGTGGTCCGCGGCGGCGAACGCGGCGTGGTGCTCGCCGACGACCTGCATCCGCAGACCGGGGCGGTGATCGGCGCGCGCTTCGCCCCGCTCCGGACCGCGATCACGTCCTATCCGGCGGGCGACCTCGACGCGCTCCGGTCGGCGCTGGCGGAGACGGGCGCCGCCGCGGTGGTGCTCCAGTATCCGGGGACCACCGGCGCGCTCCGCGATCTCGCCCCGGAGATCGAGGCGGCGCACGCGGCGGGCGCGCTGGCGGTCGTCAGCGCCGACCCGCTCGCGCTCGCGATCCTGCGCAGCCCGGGCGAGATGGGGGCCGACGTCGTGGTCGGATCGGCCCAGCGGTTCGGCGTGCCGATGGGCTTCGGCGGTCCGCATGCCGCCTTCTTCGCGACGCGCGACACCTGGCGGCGGAGCCTCCCGGGCCGGATCGTCGGCGTCTCGGTCGATGCGGCGGGCCTGCCCGCGTTCCGCCTCGCGCTGCAGACCCGCGAGCAGCACATCCGGCGCGAGAAGGCGACGTCGAACATCTGCACCGCCCAGGTCCTGCTGGCCGTGATGGCCGGGTTCTACGCGGTCTGGCACGGACCGGACGGGATCCGACGCATCGCGCACGCCGTGCACGGACGCGCGCGCGCCCTGGCGGCCGCGCTGCGCGAGGCCGGGCACGCGGTCCGGCACGACCGTTTCTTCGACACCGTGACGATCGACGCCGAGGGTGGCGCCGACGGGCTCGTCGGATCCGCGCTCGAGGCCGGTTTCAACATCCGCCGCCTCGGCGACCACGCGGTCTCGATCGCGCTCGACGAGACGGTGACCGTGGACGAGGTCGCGCATCTCGCGCAGGCGCTCGGCGCCCACGCGGCGACCGCCGACGTGCCGCCGCCGTCGATCCCGGCGGGCCTCGCGCGGAGCGACGCCATCCTCGCCGAGCCGGTGTTCCATCGCCACCATGCCGAGCACGAGATGCTGCGCTATCTCCGCCGCCTCGCGGACAAGGACGTGGCCCTCGACCGCTCGATGATCCCGCTCGGCTCCTGCACGATGAAGCTGAACGCGACCGCCGAGATGATGCCGATCGGCTTCGCCGGGTTCGCCGACCTCCATCCGTTCGCGCCTCCGGACCAGACGCGCGGCTACCGGACGCTGATCACGCGGCTGGAACGCTGGCTCGCGGCGGCGACCGGTCTCGCCGCGGTGTCGCTGCAGCCGAACGCGGGAAGCCAGGGCGAGCTCGCCGGCCTGCTCGCGATCCGCGCGTTCCACGCCTCCCGCGGCGAGGGCGCCCGCGATGTCTGCCTGATCCCGTCCTCGGCGCATGGCACCAACCCCGCGAGCGCCGCGATGGCGGGCATGCGGGTCGTCGTGGTCGCCTGCGACCGGCTCGGCAGCGTCGACCTCGCCGATCTCCAGGCGAAGGCCGACGCGCACCGCGACCGGCTGGCGGCGCTGATGGTGACGTATCCGAGCACGCACGGGGTGTTCGAGGACGCGATCCGGGAGATCTGCGCGGTCGCGCACGCGGCGGGCGGCCAGGTCTACATGGACGGCGCCAACCTCAACGCGCAGCTCGGGCTCACCTCGCCGGGCGCGATCGGGGCGGATGTCTGCCACCTCAACCTGCACAAGACGTTCTGCATCCCGCATGGCGGGGGCGGACCGGGGATCGGGCCGATCGCGGTCGCGGCGCACCTCGCGCCGTTCCTGCCGAACCATCCGCTCCGCGCGGACGCGGGACCGGCGACCGGGATCGGTCCGATCGCCGCCGCCCCGTTCGGCAGCGCCGGGATCCTGCCGATCCCCTACATGTACATCCGGATGATGGGCGAGGCGGGGCTCCGGCGCGCGAGCCAGATCGCGATCCTGAGCGCCAACTACGTCGCGGCGCGGCTCGGCGACCATTTCCCCCTCCTCTACATGGGTGGCAACGGCACCTGCGCACACGAGTGCATCGTCGACTGCCGTCCGTTCGACGCGGAAGCCGGGATCAAGGTCGAGGACATCGCCAAGCGGCTCGGCGATTACGGGTTCCATGCGCCGACCATGAGCTGGCCGGTGCCCGGCACGCTGATGATCGAGCCGACCGAGAGCGAGACCCGGGAAGAGCTCGACCGGTTCTGCGACGCGATGATCGCGATCCGCGCCGAGATCGCCGACATCGCGTCGGGCCGGCTGCCGCGCGACGACAACATGCTGAAGAACGCGCCGCACACGGTGGCCGAGGTCACGGCCGACGAATGGACGCACGCCTACACGCGGACGCGCGCCGCCTGGCCGCTGCCCTGGCTCCACCAGGCGAAGTACTGGCCGCCGGTCAAGCGCGTGGACAACGCCTACGGCGACCGCAACCTTGTCTGCACCTGCGCGCCGGTCGCCGACTATGCCTGAGGCCATGGCTCCCTGAGATGGCGGCGGCGCGGCCGTGGCTCCTGCTCGACCTCGCGGGCGTGCTGCTCCGCTTCGAGCCGGAGCGCCGGATCGCGCTTCTCGGGTCGCTGTCCGGCCAAGGCGAAGCGGCGGTCCGCGCGCGGATCGCGGCCTCCGGCATCACCGAGCGCCTCGATACCGGGCGCGCCGACGAGGACGCGCTCCGGGCGTTCCTCGGCGCCCTGCTCGGACGCGCGATCGGGACGGACGAGGCCTGGCGGCTCTGGCTGTCGCCGTTCGCGCCCGAGCGCGCCGTGCTCGACGACGTGCCGCCGCTCGGCACGCGGTTCCGGCTCGGCGTCTTCACCAACAACCCGCGCGCGATCACGCGGGTCTTCGACGCGTCGCCGTTCGAGCGGATGTTCTTCTCGGCCGAGCTCGGTGCGAAGAAGCCGGATCCGGCGACCTACGACGCGGTCGGGCGTGCGCTCGACGTTCCGGCCCGGTCGATCGTGTTCGTCGACGACGGGGAGGCCAACATCGAGGGCGCGCGGCGGGCCGGATGGCAGGCGATCGCGTTCCGCGCGGGGGACGGTCTCGCGCGACTGCTTCCCGGCTGACCGGTCGCGCGTCCGAGGGGACGACCGACGCCGACCGGCCGAGACGGACGTTCCCTCGCGCCGGCATCGACCGCGCCGGAACACGGAGGCGGGCGTCGGCATCACGGGTTCTCCGCCTCGGGGCCACGGGGTCGGCGCGACCGTAGGCCTGTCTTCACGGGCCGCCCGAGCGGCCAACTTGAAATTCGATGTACGATTCAAGAGCGGCCGGTCCGCTTTCGACCGAGCCGCGCCCTCCGCTTTCGGGCGTCCACGCTTGACAACCCGCTCTCAGGTGACCATTCCCTGCTTCGGTGAGTGAACGTTCATTCACGGGAGCACATCATGAACGAACGCCTCCATGGTC
Organism: uncultured Acetobacteraceae bacterium; assembly: GCA_964249405.1. Classification (GTDB taxonomy): domain Bacteria; phylum Pseudomonadota; class Alphaproteobacteria; order Acetobacterales; family Acetobacteraceae; genus CAXTPV01. Next base: position 52,631 of record CAXUBX010000001.1, read on the forward strand.
ACTCGGCGCTGGTCACCGGCGCCTCCAGCGGCATCGGCGCGGCGATCGCCCGCGTGCTCGCCGAGCGCGGCGCCGGCCTGGTGCTGGTGGCGCGGCGCGAGGACGCGCTGACCCGTCTCGCCGACGAGCTGCGGCGCACCACGGGCGTCGCCGTGACCGTGCGGCCGGCGGACCTCGCCGACACGGGCGCCCGGGAGGCGCTCGCCGACGCGATCGCGGGCGTCGACATCCTGGTCAACAACGCCGGTCTCGGCGTCTACGGCCCGTTCGCCGACGCCTCCTGGGAGCGGCTGCGGCCGGTCCTCGCGGTCAACGTCGAGGCGCTCGCCCACCTCACCCATCTCGCGCTGCCGGGGATGCGGCGGGCCGGCTGGGGCCGGATCCTGCAGGTGGCCTCGATCGCGGCGTTCCAGCCGGTGCCGTCCTACGCCCTCTACGGCGCCACCAAGGCGCTCGTGACCTCGTTCGGGGTGGCGCTGAACGACGAGCTCCGCGGCAGCGGCGTCACCTGCACCACGCTCTGTCCCGGCACCACCGAGAGCGAGTTCTTCGGCGTCGCCGGCCAGCGGATGAACCGCGTGCAGCGCGGTTCCGTGATGTCGAGCGACGCGGTGGCGCGGATCGGGGTGGACGGGATGCTCCGCCGGCGGCCGATCGTGGTCGCCGGCCGGGCCAACACGCTGAGCGCGATCGGCGGGCGGCTGATCCCGCAGGCGCTGGGCGCCCGGATCGCGGCCCGGCTGATGCGCGACACCGAAACGGCGTGATGGCGGAGCCGGTCGGTCCTCGCGAGGCGATCGATCGTCGCGACGCGGTGATGCGGGCGGCGCTCTCGCTGTTCGCCGAGCGCGGCTTCCACGGCACCCGCGTTCCCGACATCGCCGACCGCGCCGGCGTCGCCACCGGAACGATCTACCGCTACTTCCGCACCAAGGAGGCGCTGGTGAACGCCGTGTTCCAGGAGCGCAAGCGGGCCTTCGCCGCCGCCACCGCCCTCGTCCCGCTGCCGGGCCGGACGCCGGCCGAGCAGGCGCGGGCGATGTGGCGGCGCGTGGTGGATGCCGCGCGCGCCGACATCGTCGCATTCCGGTTCCTCGAGCTGCACCACCATGCCGACTATCTCGACGCCGAGAGCCGCGCGCTCTCGGACCGCGCCGGCGACGGGCCGCTCGCGCTGGTCGAGGCGGCGCGCGCGGCCGGCCTCCCCCGCACGGCGCTCCCCGCGGCGGCGCTGCTCGGCCTCGTCTCGGGCGCGCTCGCCGCCTTCGTGCGCGACGCCGAGGCGGGGGCGTTCCCCTGCACCGCCGAGACGATCGACGCCGCCGGCGACGCGGTGTGGCGGATGCTCGCGGGCTGACGGCGGCGCGTGTCCGGACGAGCAGAGAGACGTGGGTCAGGACGCGAATGGATAGCGCGACAGGGCGCGGCGGTTCGGGTCGAGGGTCAACCGGTGATCGAGCGGGGGGTGGGCGCGCGAGCGGCAGTCCTGCCAGTCGCACAACCGGCATGACGTGCCGACCGGGCTCGACGCCTTGGCGACGTCGATCCCGTCCGAATACGTGATCCGGGACGCATACGACGCGTCGCAGCCCATCGCGATCACATGCATCGGCGGCGCGTCGCTCCAGGCGAGCGCGCGCGCCCGCACCGTGCGGGCGAAGCACAGGAACGTGCCCCCGTCGGTGAAGCGCGCGACCTGCAGGCGCATGGTGTCCGGCGTCGTGAACGCGGTGTTTCCGATCCAGCGCGGGCACGAGCCGGCGTGATGGCCGATCGGGAAGCCGGCGACCGAGAAGCTCTTGGTGATGTTGCCGGCCGGGTCGATCCGGGCGAAGAACAGCGGCACGCCGCGGCGCGCCGGCCCCTGCAACGTCGACAGGCGGTGCGCCGCCTGTTCGTAGGACACGCAGAACCGCGCCGACAAGAGCTCGACGTCGTAACGGAGCGCCTCCGCCGCATCGACGAGCGCGTCGAACGGCATCAGCAGCGCCGCCGCGGCATAGTTGGTCAGGCCGATGCGCATCAGCGTCAGGGCTTCGGGCGAGCTGGGCGCGGCATCGTGGATCACGGACGCGACCGCGTCCGCCCCCTCGGCCAGCATGAGCTGGAACGCGAGCTGGAAGCCACGGCTCTCGCGGGACAGGATGTCGGACAGGACGAGCTGACGCGCGGCGGCGTCGTAGCGGCGGGTCGCGTCCTCGAGCGGCGCCACGGTGACGACCAGGCCGTGATTGCGGCGCAGCCGCTCGGCGAGCGCATGGTTCATGAGGGCGGGCGCGAGCACCGGCCCCGGGAAGAGGGCGTCTGCCTGCATCTCGGCCCGGACCTGTTGCGCCGCTCGTTCGAGACCCGGGAAGTGGTTCATCCGGTCCTGGTAGAGCTGCCGGGCCTCCTCGGCGGGAAGGCGCACGCGCCGGCCCGACGGCAGCGCGAGACCCGACGCGTCCTCGCGGGCGACCCGCAGCGCGCGCGACAGCGCGACGACCGCGCGCGCGAGTGCCGGACGCGACGCCAGGGCGGCGAGGTCCTCCGGCGGCACGGGTTCGGCCCCGAGCATCGGGTCGGAGAGCGCCTCGCGCACCCCTGCCGCGAGCAGGCGCTCCTCCTCGCCGGACAGGGTATCGAGCGAGACGTCGAAGATGCGCGTCAGCTTGATGAGGAGCGAGGCCGTGACCCGGCGTCGGTCGTGCTCGAGCAGGTTCAGGTAGCTCGCCGAGATGCCGAGGCGGCTTGCCAGCGCGGCCTGCGACAGGCCACGCTCGTGCCTCAGCCGCCTGATCGCCTGACCGATGACGGGTGCTGCCATGCGAAAACTTTACACCTTTACAAGACGTGCGGAAGGTCTGTGAAGGTGCAGACGCCGTCGCGCCCGCGGGAGCCGTTCACGCATTCCCGCCGCGAGCGGCATCGGGCAAGGAGGACGTCTCTCGGGCAGGAGTGAGACTGATGGCGCGGACCGACGAGCTCGATCAGGATGATCCCGAACGGTATGCCGGCATCAGGCGCGACTACACGGCCGACGACGTGGCGCGCCTGGCGGGCTCGTTCCGGATCCGACACACGCTGGCCGAGCAAGGCGCGCGCCGCCTGTGGCGCCTGCTGAAGGACGAACCCTACGTCAGCACGCTCGGTGCCCTGACGGGCAACCAGGCGATGCAACAGGTCAAGGCCGGGCTCAAGGCGATCTACCTGTCGGGGTGGCAGGTTGCGGCCGATGCGAACCTGGCGGGCGAGATGTACCCCGACCAGTCGCTCTACCCGGTGAACTCGGTGCCGATGGTGGTGCGACGGATCAACAACGCTCTTCGCCGTGCCGACCAGATCGCGGTTCTGGAGGGCGAGCGGGAACGGCACTGGATGGCGCCGATCATCGCCGACGCGGAGGCCGGTTTCGGCGGCGCGCTCAACGCGTTCGAGCTGATGCGGGCGATGATCGAGGCGGGCGCCGCGGGTGTCCATTTCGAGGACCAGCTGGCCTCCGAGAAGAAATGCGGCCATCTCGGCGGCAAGGTGCTGGTCCCGATCAGCCAGCACATCCGGACGCTGAACGCGGCGCGGCTCGCGGCCGACGTGGAGGGCGTCCCGACGGTGCTGCTGTGCCGCACCGACAGCCACGCGGCTCAGTTGCTGACCACCGACGTGGACGAGCGCGACCGGCCGTTCCTAACCGGCGAGCGTACGGCGGAGGGCTTCTTCCGGATCAGGGACGGGGTCGGCGTCGACTACGCGATCGCGCGATCGCTGGCCTATGCGCCCTACGCCGATCTCCTCTGGTGGGAAACCTCCGAGCCGAACCTCGCGGAGGCCGAGTTCTTCGCGAACTCGATCCACCGCCAGTTCCCCGGCAAGATGCTGGCCTACAATTGCTCGCCCTCGTTCAACTGGCGCAAGAAGCTGCCCGAGGACAAGATCGCCGACTTCCAGCGCGCGATCGGCGCGATGGGTTACAAGTTCCAGTTCGTCACGCTCGCCGGATTCCACGCCCTGAACCACTCCATGTTCCAGCTCGCCCGCGGCTACGCCGAACGCGGCATGGCGGCTTACTCGGAGCTGCAGCAGGCGGAGTTCGCGGCCGAAGCCGACGGATACACGGCCACCAAGCACCAGCGTGAGGTCGGCACCGGCTGGTTCGACGCCGTGGCCCTGACCGCAGGCGGCGGCCAGTCCTCCACGACCGCGATGGAAGGATCGACGGAGACCGCGCAGTTCTCTCGCGGCGGCCCCCGGACAGGGAGCGCGGCGACAGGACGCGACCGGAACGCCGCCGACACGACGCGGGTCGAACCGACCGGGGAGCAACTGGAGACAGTCGCCCGGTAGGCCGCCCCGGACCGGACCAACGGGAGAAGCGCCATGACCAAATGGGTCTACGTCTTCGGTGGCGGGCGGAACGAGGGTCGCGCCGACATGCGCGACCTGCTCGGCGGCAAGGGGGCCAATCTCGCCGAGATGGCCGGGATCGGGCTGCCGGTCCCGCCGGGGTTCACCATCACCACCGCGGTGTGCAACGCGTTCCACGAGAACGGGCGACGCTACCCCGATGAGCTGCGCGGGCAGGTCGACACGGCTCTGGACACCGTAGAGGCCTCGGTCGGGCGCCGGTTCGGCGACCCCGAGGCGCCGCTTCTCGTGGCGGTTCGCTCGGGCGCGCGGGTGTCGATGCCGGGCATGATGGACACGGTGCTCAACCTCGGGCTGAACGACGACACCGTCGCGGGCCTGGCGTCCTCGTCGGCCGACGAGCGGTTCGCCTGGGACAGCTATCGCCGTTTCATCCAGATGTACGGCTCCGTCGTGCTCGGGGTGCCGCACCACCGGTTCGAGGAGATCATCGACCGGGCGAAGCAGTCCGAGGGTGTCGTCGAGGACACCGCGCTGGACGCCGGCGCATGGCGCGCCGTCGTCGACGAGTTCAAGGACCTCGTGCTCGTCGAAACCGGCGGGATGTTCCCGCAGTCCCCGGACGAGCAGCTCTGGGGCGCGATCGGCGCGGTCTTCGGGTCGTGGATGAACCCGCGCGCCAAGACCTACCGGCGCCTGCACGACATCCCGGCGGAATGGGGCACGGCGGTCAACGTGCAGGCGATGGTGTTCGGCAACATGGGAGAGAACTGCGCGACCGGCGTGTGCTTCACGCGCGATCCGTCGACCGGGGAGAACGTGTTCTACGGCGAGTATCTTCCGAACGCCCAGGGCGAGGACGTGGTCGCCGGGATCCGCACACCGCAGCCGATGTCGGAGGGACGGGCCGAGACGACGGAGGTCTCCATGGAGCGCGCGATGCCCGAGGCGTATCGCGAGCTGCTGGCGGTTCGCGACCGGCTCGAGCGACACTACCGTGACATGCAGGACATCGAGTTCACCGTGCAGCGAAGCCGCCTGTACATGCTGCAGACCCGCTCCGGGAAGCGGAGCGCCGCCGCGGCGCTGCGGATCGCGGTCGAGATGGCGGGCGAGGGCCTGATCACCCGCGACGAGGCGGTCCGGCGCGTGCCGCCGGCGTCGCTCGAGCAGCTGCTGCACCCGACGCTCGATCCCGCCGCCGAGCGCACCCTGCTGGCCAGGGGCCTGCCCGCCTCCCCCGGTGCCTCGTCGGGCGCGATCGTGTTCAGCGCCGACGAGGTGGAAGCGCGCGCCGCGCGTGGCGAGGCCGTGATCCTGGTGCGGATCGAGACCAGCCCGGAGGACGTGCACGGCATGCACGCCGCGCGCGGCGTGCTGACGACGCGGGGCGGGATGACCAGCCATGCTGCCGTGGTCGCGCGCGGCATGGGACGTCCCTGCGTGTCGGGTGCCGCCGGCATCGGGGTCGACTACCGGGAGCAGAGCCTGTCGGCCGGCGGCCGGACGCTGCGGGCCGGCGAGTGGATCACCATCGACGGATCGACGGGCGAAGTGTTCGCCGGCCGGGTCGCGACCATCGCGCCGACGTTGTCGGGCGATTTCGGCGTGCTGCTCGGTTGGGCCGACGAGGTGCGACGCCTCGGCGTGCGCGCCAACGCCGAGACCCCGACGGATGCCGAGGTGGCGCGCCGGTTCGGTGCCGAGGGGATCGGGCTGTGCCGCACCGAGCACATGTTCTTCGCGCCCGAGCGGATCGGTCTCGTCCGGCAGATGATCATGACGGACGACGACGGCGCCCGCGAGCGCGCGCTCGCGGCGTTGCTGCCGTTCCAGCGGGATGACTTCGCCGCCCTGTTCCGCGTCATGCGCGGGCTGCCCGTCACCGTGCGGCTGCTCGATCCACCGCTGCACGAGTTCCTCCCGCACAAGGCGGCCGAGACTGCCGCCGTCGCCGCCGAGCTCGGCCTGACGGTGGAGGCGATGACGATGCGGCAGGCGGCGCTGTCGGAGGCCAACCCGATGCTCGGGCATCGCGGTTGCCGTCTCGGCATCAGCTATCCCGCCATCTACGCGATGCAGGTGCGCGCCATCGTCGAAGCGGCCGTGCTGGTCGGGCGCGAGACGGGCCAAGCGGTCGATCCCGAGATCATGGTCCCGTTGGTCGCCGCCGCGGCCGAGCTGCGCACCGTGCGTGCCGACGTCGAGCGTATCGTGACCGACGTGCTGCGGGAGACCGGCGCCACGATCGACTGCCGGATCGGCACCATGATCGAGCTTCCCCGCGCGGCGCTCACCGCCGACCGGATCGCCGCGCATGCCGACTTCTTCTCGTTCGGCACCAACGATCTGACGCAGACCACCTTCGGCCTGTCGCGCGACGACGCCGGCAGCTTCCTGCCGAACTACATGGAGCGCGGCATCCTCGAACGTGACCCGTTCGCGACGCTCGACCGGGAAGGCGTCGGCGCGCTGGTGGAGATCGCCGTGCGGAAGGGACGCGAGCGTCGCCCCGACCTCAAGCTCGGCGTGTGCGGCGAGCACGGCGGCGACCCTGCCTCGATCGGCTTCTGCGAGGAGGTCGGGCTCGACTACGTGTCGTGCTCGCCGTTCCGGGTGCCTGTGGCCCGCCTGGCGGCGGCGCAGGCACGCCTCGAACACCTCGGCCGGAGCCAGACGGCCTCCCCGCAGGTCAGGTCGGCGAGGGCCGCCCCGACGGTGTGAGGCCGGCGCGGGGTCATTGGGGAACGGCCAAGCCACTTCTCCGCAGCGCCTTCGACACCATCCGACCGACCCTGACCGCCAACAGGATCGTGGCTGCCAGAGACACCGCCGGAACGATCAGCCGGAGAATGTTCCCGCCCGATGAGACGCTTTCCATCCCGTGCCGGGCAAGGCTTCCGAGCGCCGTGTAGAGAACGAGCGGCGGCAGGGACGCCGTCGTCCCGAGGAGATAGGAACCGAGATCGAGCGACGTCACGCCCAGCGCGTAGCTCGTGAGCGCGAAGGGCATGACGGGCGAAAGCCGAAGGAGGCAGACGAGACGCCACCCGTCTCGGCCGACAGCGTCATCAAGTCCGGCGAGGCGATGGTCTCGGTCGAGCGTCCGAGCCACACGGTCGCGGAACAGCGAACGGCTCAGGAGGAAGGCCGCGAGGGCACCGAGCATGATGGACGGGGCGCTGACCAGGAAGCCCGACCACGTGCCATAGATCATCCCAGCCGCGACCGCGATCATCGACGCCGGGATGATCCCGCACAACGCCGCCACGACCTGGCACGCCGCAACGGCAAGCCAGGCGACCCAACCGGCCCGGCCCTGCAATGTGGCCAGCGCGCCCGCGATCTCGACCGTCGTGCTCGGCCTAACGCCTGCGATGACGGCACCGGTGCAGCCCAGGCCAAGGATCACGGCGACGAGTGCCAGCCGCCCCGCGCCGCTCCTACGCATCGGTGAACAGACTGCTCTCCCGCCATCCGAGCCGGTGAAGCCGGTAATCCGCCGCCGTCCGCAGCACACCGAGGCCGTAGACGACGCTCCTCCGCAAGTTGATCGACGAGGCCTCCGGAAAGTAGCGAGTCGGGCACGAGATCTCGCCGACCCGGAAGCCGCGGTGCAGCGCCTGGGCCAGCATCTGGTTGTCGAACACGAAATCGTCGGAACACCTGTCGAGGCTCAGGCTCTCCAGGACCTGACGTGTCCATCCCCGATAGCCCGTATGGTACTCGGACAGTTTTGCATTCATGAGCGTGTTCTGGGCGAGTGTCAGCGCGCGGTTGGCAACGTACTTGTATCGTGGCATGCCGCCCTCGATCGCACCCCTGCCGAGGATCCGGGATCCCAGCACCACGTCGTAGTGCCCCGACACGAGCATCGAAGCCATCGCCGCGAGAAGACGCGGGCTGTACTGGTAGTCGGGGTGGAGCATGATGACGAGGTCCGCACCGCGCTCCAGGGCCGCGGCATAGCAGGTCTTCTGGTTGCCGCCATAGCCCCGGTTCGAGCGATGCTCGATCGTATGAAGACCCAGTCGTCTCGCCAGGAACGCGGTCCGGTCGCGGCTGGCGTCGTCCGTCAGGATGATGTCGTCGACCAGGTCCCGGGGGATTTCGCCGCAGACGCGCTCGAGCGTCCGTTCGGCATTGTAGGCGGGGAGCACGACGGCGATGGACCGATTCTGCAGCAACTGCCGTGGACCCTCAGTCGGCCGGGACGAAGCGGAGGGTGCCTGCTCGACGCGCCGGGCCGCCGGTGTCGTTCGGATGATTGATGCCGTCCATGACAGGCACTTCGGCGAAATCGAACGGGCTGACCCCGTCCAGGCAAGCCACGTTCACGCCGTACTGGTTCGGGTCAGACCGTCGTTGATGATGGGTGTAGATGCCGCAACGAGAACAGAAGAAGTGCTGCGCCGATCCGGTATGGAAGCGATAGCTTGTCAGCGCATCCTCGCCCCGCAGGAACCTGATCCCGGCCGTTTCCGCCATGACGACGACGGCGCCTCGCATCCGGCAATAGGAACAGTTGCAGCGGCGGATCGACTTCAAGCCGTCGCTGAGCGTCGCCTCGAAACGCACCGCGGCGCAATGGCACTGGCCGGCCCGGATGTTCGTGTCGCCCGGCATGGCCTCTCCTGTTCGACTCGCTTCCCTGTCCGATCCTGGCGAGAGGACAGGAAGGTGTCAGCGACGTCAATCGGCGACGGCCGAACAAGGCGGCCTCCAATCGACCGGGCTCGTGTCGGGGCTGGTCGCGGCTCGCGTCCGGGGTGGTGGATGCGGGCGCGGTGACGAGGCGCAGGCGCCTACCCGGCCGTGGTCCGCCTCCCCGCTGCCAGATCAGCGAAGAAGTCCCGGAGCGAACGCGGCGCGCGGCCGAGGATCGCCTGCAACGTCAGGACATTGCCGACGAGCCCGTGCCGGTCATAGAAGGCGTACATCGCCGCCAGCTCGGCCTTCTGGTGATCGTCGTAAGGGAGCCTGGCCTGTGAGATCCACGCTTCGAAGCCCGGTGCGGCGGCTTCGATGCGACGTCCGAGCACTTCGCCCATCAGTGTCGCCACTTCGGCGCGATCCATCCCGCCATCCGCGCACAACTCGAAGGTGCCGTTGAGCAGTCGGTCTTCGGTGAGCGCCACCGACGCGACATCGGCCACGTCCCGGTAGTCCACGCGAGAAATCCGCGCCGCCGCCGAGAACGGCTCGGCAAACACGCCGCTTTCGACCACGCCGGGCCAGGCAGAAGCGAGGTTCTGGTAGAACACGGCGGGGTGCAGGATCGTGAACTCCATCCCGGACCCGACCAACGCTTCTTCGACCGGAACCTTCTGGATGTGGTTCTGCAGGACGCCGATGATCGGATGGATCGCGGACGAGAAGACCATTCGCCGCAGCCCGGCTGCCTTGGCGGCCTCGACGAACGACAGACCCACCCGGGCCTCGTCCTCCTGGTAGACGGGCGCAAGATAGAATGCCCTCTCCACGCCCCGCAGCGCCGCGTCAAGGCTGGCCCGGTCCCGCAGGTCCCCCATCGCGATCTCGGCGGCGCCGTTCGAGCGGGCTCGTCTGGCCTGCTCCTCGCCGCGCGCCAGCCCGCGGACCTTGACGCCGCGGTCCGCCAAGGCCGGCACGACCAGGCCGGCAAATCGTCCCGCCGCGCCGACGACAAGGACCGTCGAAGAGTCGCTCATGGGGTGCTCCCGTCGTTGCTTCATCGCCATTTGGCCCGTGTCGGCCAGATCTCGAATGCGGAATTGCTGCACGTACTCCGTCGAGACCAGGGCCGGCATGTTGCCGGAAACCAGCGTTCGAGAGCGGCTTCGACATGCATCCGGATAGTGAAACACGGCGTATCCCGTTCTCCAATGAGGCGGAAGGAAGTCAAACACCAATGCATACATCGGACGACACGGAGAAGATGGTGTCTTTTCCGGGAGAATATTCTCGATGCATTCGCTTGGTCCAAGGATAGATCGCAGTTTTTCTTCCTGATGCCATTCTTTCGTATTGTCTGAATTGCTTCGCCGTCCTATGTTCGGGTCACGGCCGGGATGAACCCGGCGCTTGTTCGGAGAATCCAGGCATGTTCGATCGGCCCACTCGCTTCGCGTCCTATGGATCGGGGATGGCACTGGCCGTTGCAGTCGTCACGACGACATCGGCTCACCAGCACTCGACCCAGACGGTCGTGGGCGACACCGGCACGCGGCATGGCGCGTCCGTGACCGCCGGCGAGCAGGGCGCGTCCGCGCAGCTCGGGTCGGCGGTCACGAAGGTCAGCGTTACGCCGGGCTGCTACCACCACTATCCGTGACCTCCGACGAGGGGCGGCACAGGCCGCCTCTCACTCCCCCGGTCGTCGCTTCGTCGATGTAATAACATCGGCGGGGCCGGGGTGGCGACCCTGGTCAGCGTCGCCGGTCGGCGCGCGGCAGTTTGATCTTTTGGCGGTCCGATTTTTGGACTAGTCTCGCCACGCCCAAATTACGGTCAGACCGTTGTGGGACAACGATCCGGCCACAGGGTGGTCCATGGCTCTATTCGGGCGGTCAGGTTCACCGTCTTCCGGGCCAATCACGGCGGGCGTCGCCGCGACGGTCGTCGTCGCCTCCTTGTTCACCGCGGCCCCGGCCCACGCCGCGCCCTCCACCCTTCGCACCTACGGGCCGGATCAAGGTCTGACCGACGTCGGCGTCTCCTGCCTTGACCAGAACCGGGCGGGCCTCCTGCTGGTCTGCACGCAGCATGGCGTCTACACCTACGACGGGCGCCGTTTCGTCAACCTTGGCGTCGCCCAGGGCCTCCGCGACGGCGGCGAGGTGTACAACATGGCGACCGACGCCGATGGCCGCCTTGCCGTCAGCTACGTCGATGGTGCTTTCGTTTCGACCGGTCCCGACGATGCCCGCCATCCTCCAAGCTCGCTGTCGTTCCGTCCGGTCCTCCATCCCGAAGTGTCGTTCTACAACGATGGCAGCCCGCACCGTCTGGTGGCCTGGCGGGATGGGTTCGTCCTCGTCGCGAACGGTCTGACGTTCCGGATTCCGGTCTCAGGCGGGCAGACCGCCCGTTTCGAGGCGATGTCCTACGACCGTGCGGAGCAGGACACCCTGACGGGTGCCCGAGCCGTGTTCGCCGCGCGGGGGCACCTCTGGGAGTCGTTCGACGATGATCGTCTCTGCCTGGCCGATCCCGGAGCGGTCAGATGCTACGACGCGGCCGACGATCTCCGAACCGGTCCATGGTTCGACGTCGTGGCCGGCCCTCATGGAGAGGTGCTCGCGCGTTCCGCCTCGTCGGTGGCGACGCTCGACCCACGATCGCACCGCTGGTCCGTGGTCACTCTGCCGGACCAGGGCGGGAGCTACGTCGATTACCAGGACGAACTCGGTCTGTTCCGGACACCGGACGGTCAGTTCGTCACCCAGTCGGCGCAAGGACTTGACATCCTCGGGCCGGGCGGATGGAAGGCCCTGTCGGCCAAGGAGGGCGTCCCGGGCGGCACGATCCTGGCGGCGAGAGCCGATGCCAGCGGACAGTTCTGGCTGGCGATCTTCGGCCGCGGCCTCGTCCGGTGGGTGGGCTATGGGCAATGGGAGAGCCTCCAGAAGGGTGACGGGCTTTCGGCCGGGCTCGCCTGGCAGACGGTGCGCACGAGCGACGGGTCGGTCTGGGTGTCGACCGACACCGGTCTCGACCGTGTCACGCGCGACAATGGCACGCTCGAGGCGGGAGAGGTTGTTCCTGGACCGTCGTTCGCCCTGGCGGTGGCTCCGAACGGCGACGTCTGGAGCTCTCACGGGAGCGACGGCGGCCGCATCGTCCATCCGATCACCGGTGCTGTCACCAGGATCCAGGTGCCGCCCGTCGACGTCATGACGGCCGATCCGAGCGGCGCCATGTGGATCGGCACCGAGGCGGGGTTGTTTCAGGCACACGATCCCGACGCGCTCTCGCCGGCTGTCGTGCGAACGACCGCCTCACGCACGCCGGTCCTGGACATCAAGCCGGACGGCGCCGGCGGCATCTTCTACATCGCGGGCAACCGCCTGCGGCATCGGCATCAAGATGGCGTCGACACGCCGGTTTCCGGCCCTTGGCCCAGCGGTGGTTTCGAACCGGACGCGCTGGTGATCGATCACGCCGGCGCTGTCTGGCTGGCTGGAGCGGGGGGCCTGTTCCGCTTCAGGCTCTCCGGCGATCAGATTGTCTCGTATCGAGCCATCCCGGTTGCGGACACGCAGACGAATGCGCTGATCGCGCTGATGATGGATCATCGCGGGTGGATTTGGGCTGGCACATCCCTCGGCGTGAGCGTCTTCGACGGCCGGCAGTGGGTTTCGATCGACACCAGCAGCGGACTGATCGGCGACGATGTCGACCAGGGTGGGCTCCGAGAGGACCCGGATGGATCGGTCTGGATCGCAACCGCGGAAGGCCTGTCCCACCTGCTCGATCCCGCGACGTTGTTCCGCGCACGACCGCTTCGGGTCATCGTCGGCCAGGCAACGCTGGGCGCGCGCCCGATGACCGGCCAGCAGGTCGCCTACACGCGTGCCCCGTTCTCCGTCCAGCTCGGCACGGCGAACTACGGCGTCGAGCAGTCGGTCCGGTTCGAGTATCGCCTCTCAGGCGTGGACAGCGACTGGGAGACCTCGACCTCCGGCATCGTCTCCTACCCGTTCGTGCCGCCCGGGCGGCATACGTTGACCATCTTCGGCGTGGACAGCCTCACCCATCGGACCTCGACCGCAATCGCGCTCACCATCAAGATCGCCTGGCCGTGGTGGAAACGCTGGTGGTTCGAGGGCGTCGTCGCCTTCCTCTCGTTTCTCGCAACGGCGGTGTCGGTCTACGGCGTCATGCGGTTTCGCTACCGGGCGATCTACGCGCGCCAGGTGGAGCTTCGGCGCCTGGTTGCCGAACAGACGGCGCAGCTTCGGTTCTTGGCTTCGCACGACAAGCTGACAGGTCTCCTCACCCGAGCCGAGATACAGGAGCGACTGGCGGCGCGGCTCGCGGACGGGTCGGCCGATGACGAGATCGCGGTGGCGCTGATCGACATCGACCACTTCAAGCAGGTCAACGACACCCATGGACATCTCGCGGGCGACGACGTGCTTCACGCGCTCGGTCGCGTCGTGGCCCGTCACGTTCGGGACGGCGAATGCGCTGGCCGCTACGGTGGCGAGGAGTTTCTGCTGGTGCTCGACGACGCCGATGGTTGCGCCGCCGACCGCATCCTGGGTCTGCACCACATGATCCGCGGAGCGCCCTACTCGTCAGACGACAAAGTGCTCCGCCTCACGTGCTCGGTCGGGATCGCCTGGGCCACGTACGGCGACGACTGGAAGTCGCTGCTCGGTCGCGCCGACGCCGCTCTCTATCAGGCGAAGCGGGAGGGCCGAGACAGGATCGCCGAGGGTCCCGTACGCGGGAAGGTCGCTCGGGGCTGAGAATCGCGACTTCGAACGTGCCGACGCGCGGTGTGGGAACCCCAGTCACGCGCGAGATCGGCCGGTCATGCTCGAAGCGCGTGTTCCAGCATGGCGGGCTCTGCCTGCAGCGTGCCGTCCCGCGGCAATCAGCAAGCCACGGCGGCTGATCCAGGGCATGTCCGTAGAGCACGTTCATCGGCTCGTGCCGAGCCGATCGTGCTCTACGGGGCCGCGGGAACCGTCAGCACCACCGAGACCCCTTCCCCCGGCGTGGTTCGGATATCGGCGGAGCCGCCGGAGGCCTGGGCGAACCCGTAGACCTGGGCCAGCCCGAGACCGGTGCCGCGGCCGTCCTCCTTGGTCGAGAACAGCGGTTCGAAGGCGCGCGCCAGGACCTCGGGGGGCATGCCGGGCCCGTTGTCGACGACGCTGATCCGGGCCGCGCGGTGATCGTCGAGCGCGGTCGCGATGGTGATCCGGCCGTCCGGCCGTCCTTCGAGCGCGTCGCGGGCGTTGGTGACGAGGTTGATCAGCGCCCGCTCGAACTGGTCCCGGTCGACCAGGATGTCGGGCACGTCGGGGGCGAGTTCCAGCGTCAGCGGGACCGCGGCGCCGGCGGCGAGGCGGGCCATCGCATGGGCATGCCGGATCGACGCGTTCACCTCGATCCGCTCCGGGGACAGCGGCCGCTTGCGGGCGAAGGCGAGCAGGCCCTCCATCATCCGCTCGCCGCGACGGGCGGATTCGCGGGCGTTGTCGAGCGGGCGGCGGAGCCGGGGCGGCATCTCGGGACCGAGCCGCTGCTCCAGCTGCTCCAGGCTGCCGAACAGCGCGGTCAGGATGTTGTTGAAGTCGTGTGCGACACTGCCGGTCATCCGGCCGAGCGCCTCCAGCGTGCCGGCCCGGAGCAGCGCCGCCTCGGCCCGCTCGCGGGCGGCGATCTGCTCGACGAGGCGCGCGTTGGTCTCGACGTGCTGACGGGTCCGCTCGGCGACCTGCTCCTCGAGCGAGGCGTTCAGGGTCGCGAGCCGGGCGAGCGCGTCGGCATTGCCGATCGCGTAGCGGATCGCGCGCTCGAGCGTCGGCGTGTCGAAATGGCCCTTGATGAGGAAGTCGTTGGCGCCGGCGACCGCCGCTTCCTGCTCGACCATCTCGGTGCCGGTGAGCACGATGATCGGCGCGGTGACGCCGGCGAGGCGGGCGCGCCGGATCATCTCGACCCCGCTCTCGCGACCGACCCGGTGATCGACGAGGTAGCAATCGTGCGTCGCGGCGCGGATGGCCGCCTCGCCCTCGGCCACCGTCTGCACGAGGTCGACCGAGTAGCGGCGCGCGCTCCGCCGGGCGAGGAGCATGGCCGAGAGCGTGCGGTGCACGAGCGCCGTGTCGTCGACCAGCAGCAGCCGGATCGGCGCGGCGGACTCGGCGGCGGGAACCACGCCGCTCATCGCGGTTCGCGGCCGCGTGCGGTCGCGGCGCCGGGCGGGCGCGGTGCCGTACGGCCGGATGCGGTTGCTGTCACGTCTGCGGACCATCCTCGGGAAGCACGATGGTGAAGCGGGCCCCCTCGCCCGGAGACCCCTCGGCGGTGATGGTGCCGCCGTGGCCCTCGACGATCCGCCGGCAGATCGCCAGACCGAGACCGAACCCGTCGAGGACCGAGCCGTCCGCCTCGGGCTGCCGGCGGAGGCGGCGGAACGGCTCGAAGATGTACTCGCTGTCGGCCGGGTCGAAGCCGCTTCCGTTGTCGGCGATCTCGATCTCGACGCGGCCGCCCTCGCGGCGCCGCAGCGCGACCGTGATCACGGGCGCGCGCCGGACGTCGCGATACTTCACCGCGTTGGACAGGAGGTTCTGGAAGACGCGCCGGATCTGCGCGCCGTCGCAGCGGATCGTGCGGTCCTCCTCCGGCAGCACGACACGGCCCCCCGCCGATGCGAGGCGTTCGCCGAGATCGGCTTCGGCCTCCCGCACGAGCTCGAGCAACCGGCAGTCCCGGAGCCGGTCGGGATCGGCGCCGGCCATCGCGAAGCGCGACAGATCGTCCACCATGTCGCGCATCCGCAACGCCGAGTTCTCGATCACCTCGGCCATCGCCGCGCCGTCCGCCGACGCGGCGCCGTCCGCGATCTGCTCGCGGAGCAGCCCGGCGAAGACCTGGATCTGCCAGAGCGGCTCGCGGAGATCGTGCACCGCGGCGTCAGCGAAGAAACGGATCTGCTCGTTGCGGACCCGGAGGTCGCGGATCGCGCGCGCGGTCGCGGCGTGCCGCTGGGCGAGCGCGCGCGCGAGCGAGGCCGCGATCACCGTGGCGGCGGCCCGGTCGCCGCCGCCGAACGGGTCCGAATGGAAGCGGACCTCCTCGTTCCAGGCGGCGAACGAGCGGCGGGGCGAGAGCACGGCGAGCCCGTTCGCGTCGGTGACCGGGCTCTTGTCGGGGTTTCCCGCCCAGACGACGTCGCGTCGCCGCTCGGGCCGGAGCCAAGCGATCCAGATCGCGCCGTCCTCCGGGGCCGCTCCCCTGAGCAGACGGTCCACCAGGCGGTGGGCGACGAGGCCCGCGAAGCCGGCGGCGACCAGGGCGTCGCCGGCCTCGCCGAGGCCGCTCGCGGCGAGATGGTCGGTCGCGAGTTCGCCGTCCGGCGCCGCGCGGTCGAGGCTCGGCCCGAGCCCCGCGGGGGCCGCGGCGCCCGCGGGGCAGCGGAACAGCGTGGATGCCCCCTCGACGACCACCACGCACTCGCAGTCGAGGGCGGCGGCGAGCGGCGTGCCCAGCGGCGCGAGCACGTCGCCGACCCCGAGCGCGAGCTCGGCGACGAGGCGTTCGCGAAGATCGGCGACACGGTGGCGGCCGGCCGCCCCCCCGCGCGCGGCGAGCGAGGCGCCACGGGCCGCGCGCGCCGGCGCCCCCCGGCCGGCCGCGATCCGCACCGGCGGCGGCGGCCGAAACGGCCCCCGCTCGTGGTGGCAGGCGAACAGTCCCCAGAGCGCGCCGGCCTCGTCGGTCACCGCCACCGACATCGAGGCCCGGACCCCCATGTTGGCGAGATAGGCGAGGTGCACCGGCGACACCGCGCGGAGCGGGACGCCCGACAGGTCGATCGGCGGCAGCACGCCATGCCGCTCCGGGCCGCCCGGACCGGTCCGGGCGGCCCGGAGCGGCACGGCGACGGCGGTGGCGTCCGGGATCATCCGGACGCGCTCGATCCCGTAGAGGGCACGCGCCTGCGCCGGGATGTCGGAGGCCGGGAAGCGGAGACCGTCGAAGGAAGCGATCCCGTCGCGGTCGCCGAGGCTCTCGGCGATCACCACGCCGCTCCAGTCGGGATCGAAGCGGTAGGCGGTCACCCGGTCGAACCCCGTGAGCACGCGGATCGCCTCGGCGGCGACCCGGGCCGCGTCCGCGACCGTGCCGGCGTCGCGGAGCCGATCGCTCGTCTCGGCCGCGGACGACAGCAGGAGGCCGGCCCGATGCGACGGATCGGGCTCCGGCTCGGGCTCGAGCGCCAGCAGGAACGGCGCGGCGGCGGCGAGGCGGGAGAGGGTGCCGGTCCAGGGATGCCCGTGGCGGTCGCGGAGGTCCACGAACGGGACCCGGATCGCGGCGTCGCCCCGCTCGCCGCCCCGCCTGTCCGCCGCCGCAGCGGCGGCGAGCACGCGCGTCGCGGCGGCGGCGTCGAGCCAGTCGTCGAGCCGGTCGACCGCCGCGTTGGCGCTGCTCGCGACGAGGGCGGAGTCGCGGAGGGCGAACAGGACGCCGTGCGGCTGGATCGCGCCCGGGACGTGGATCGGCTCGCGATCGCATCCGGCGATCGCGCGGGCCAGGGCCTCGGAAGGGCCATCGGGCGACGCGGTCACGGCCGACGCGCGCTCCCGTCGCGGCGGGACGTTCCAAGGGCGCCGGGCCGATGATATGCCACCCTGAGGTCGCTCGGCACGCTCATGCGGGCGAGCATACCCTGGACCCCGGTGGCTGGCGAGGAGCGGCAGATGAGCGAACGAGAGCGGCCCGAGGCCGCGTCGCTGCGGCGGCTCCTGTCCGGCGCGGACCGGTTCGGCCGCGAGGTGTTCCCCGAGCGCCGCGCGCTGTTCGAGGCGCTGGCGCAGGGCCAGTCGCCGCACACGCTGTTCATCACCTGCGCCGACAGCCGGGTCTCGCCCGGGCTGATCACGCAGACCGGGCCGGGAGAGCTGTTCGTGCTCCGCAACATCGGCAACATCGTTCCGGGCTACGGCGAGATGCTGGGCGGGGTGTCGGCGGCGGTGGAATACGCGGTCGCCGCCCTCGGCGTCGCCCACGTCGTGGTCTGCGGGCACACCGATTGCGGAGCCATGAAGGCGCTGCTGGCGCCCGACGCGCACCGGCTCGACGCGATGCCGACGGTGCGCTCGTGGCTGCAGCACGCCGTGGCGGCGGAGCGCGTCGCGGCGGCGCTGTCGCCGCCCGAGGTCGGGACGGATCTCACGGCGCTGGTCGAGGAGAACGTCCGCCTCCAGCTGACCCATCTGCGGACGCATCCCGCGGTGGCGGCGGCTCTCGCGCAAAACCGGATCGCCCTGCATGGCTGGGTCTACGACATCGCGCGCGGCACCGTGTCGGTGGTGGACGAGAGGACGCGCGGCTTGATCAGCCTCGCGGACGCGATCGGCCGGCTTGACTGAGCGGCCGGTCCGGAGGCGAGGGAGGATGCGCCGCCGCGGGCTCGCGCTGGCCGGGCTGCTCGCGGCGTCGCCGGCGATGGCGGTCCCGGTCAGGGTCTCGACCTGGAACCTCGACTGGCTGACGCTCCGCCACACCGGGGATCCGTCGCTGCCCGACGACGTCGAGACGCGGGCGCCGGCCGACTTCACCCGGCTCGCGGCGGCGGCGGCGCGGCTGCATCCGGACGTCGTGGCGATCGAGGAGGTGGACGGCGCGGCGCCGGCGGCCCTGCTGTTCCCGCCGCGGGACTACACGATCCTGATGACCGGCGACAACGTCGTGCAGCGCGTCGGGCTGGTGGTGCGGCGATCGCTCGCGGTGGTACGCCACCCCGATCTCGCGGGCCTCGACGTCGAGCCCGGGGCGCGTCACCGGCTGCGGAGCGGGCTCGACGCGACGGTGACGGTCGGCGGCACCGCGATCCGGATCCTCGCGGTGCATCTCAAGACCGGGTGCTGGGGCGACGGGGAGGACGCGGAGGGACGGCGCGCCTGCTTGGTGCTCGACCGGCAGATCCCGGTGCTGGCGGACTGGATCCGGGCGCGCACCCGCGAAGGCGTGCCGTTCCTCGTGCTCGGGGACTTCAACCGCCATCTCGGCGTCGGCGGCGACCGCGTGATGGCGGCGCTGTCGGACGCCGGACCGCTCGCCGATCCCGATGCCGGCCTGTCGAGCCCGTGCTGGGGCGGCGAGGACTTCATCGACCACGTGCTCGCGGGCGGGCCGGCGCGGCACTGGATCGTGCCGGGCAGCCTCCGCGTGCTGGTGTACCGGGACCACGATCCGGCGGACAAGGACCGGCTGTCGGACCATTGTCCGGTGTCGGTCACGCTCGACGTGCCCGACACCGACGCGCCCGGACCCGTCCCGGACAGTCAGAACAGGCCGCCGTCGCTCCCGCCGTCGTCCCAGCCGCCACCGCCGCCGCCGAACGGATCGCCGCCCCCGCCACCGCCGAAC
>CAXUBX010000002.1:0-70325 GCA_964249405.1 uncultured Acetobacteraceae bacterium
GGCTCGACGGCACGCCGTATCGGCCGTCCCATCGAGCCGGAGGCCTGCTCTGCGCCCCCGACGAGCGCAGCTGGCGCGCGCTCCGGGACACTCTCTTCGGCTAAGCGGGTTCTCCCCAGTACCCCGCGGTCGTCTCCGGAGCCGGTCGTCACCTCGATCGGCATGCGCGGCCTACGCCGTTCGGCCTCGTCGTTCCGCCTTCCGCCTCGCCGGCCCGGTTACCAGGTTCGCGCTGCTCCTGCGTGTCAGGCCTGAGCTGCCGGATGGTTCTCTCGTCGGAGCGCCCCGGATCGCGTCGCCGCGTCCAGCGTGTTCCGCAACAGGCAGGCGACCGTCATCGGACCGACGCCGCCGGGAACCGGGGTGAGGGCGCCCGCGATCCCGATCGCCTCCTCGGCCGCGACGTCGCCGACCAGCCGGCTGCCCGCCTCGGTGGTCACCCGGTTGATCCCGACATCGATCACCACCGCTCCGGGCTTGATCCAGTCGCCACGAACCAGGCCGGGCGATCCTGCCGCGACCACCAGGATGTCGGCACTCCGCGTTTCCCGAGCCACGTCGCGCGTCTTCGAATGCGTGCTGACCACCGTGCAGTCGGCCCGGAGCAGAAGCTGGGCGATCGGGCGCCCGACGATGTTCGACGTGCCGATCACGACCGCGCGCAGGCCCGCGAGATCGTCGCCGAGCACGGACCGGATCAGGATCATGCAGCCGAGCGGCGTGCACGGCACGAACCCGGGCAGCCCCGTCGCGAGCCGTCCGGCGTTCAGGATGTGGAACCCGTCCACATCCTTGTCCGGGTCGATCGCCTCCAGGATCGACGGCGTGTCGATCTGCGCCGGCAGCGGAAGCTGCACCAGGATCCCGTGCACGGACGGATCGGCATTCAGCCTCGCCACCAGGCCGAGCAACGTCTCGCCCGAGATGTCGGCCGGGAGAAGGTGCTCGAACGAGTTCATCCCGGCGATCCGGGCCTCCCTCGCCTTCGACCGGACATAGATTTGGCTGGCAGGGTCGTCCCCGACCAGCACCACGGCGAGGCCGGGCCGGATGGAGGACGCCGACCAGAGCGCCGCGACCTCGTCGGCGACCTCCCGCTTGATCGCGGCGGCGATCGCCCTGCCGTCGATCAGCCTGGTGTCGCGGGCGCGGAAGGCCAGGGTTCCGCTCACGGCATCATCGTCCACCAGACCATCTGCCCGCAACGGCCGGAGGCGGCAAGAGCCTCCCCGGACGGTCAGTGGCTGACCGCCGTCTCGAAAGCCCGGACGTTCGACCATCTGCTTCTCGTCCGCGTGGCGCTTCTCAGGTGATCGGCGAGCCGGATCGCCATCGCCATCACCATCATGGTCGGATTGGCGTGCCCGCACGTCGGGAACGTGGAGCTTCCGGCCACGAACAGCCCGTCGACACCGTGTACCGCACCGTTCCGGTCGACCACGCCGCGTGAGGGATCGTCGGCCATTCGCGTCGTGCCGGCGGGATGGGAGACGTCGTAGAAATCGCAGGCATCGTAGTCGGCGGTCCTGATCCAGTCGGCCAGCGCGGGCGCCGGCAGACCCGCCCGGGCGAACTCGTCGGCGAGCGTCTGGGCCAGGATGGAAGCGGTGTCCCGCTCGAGGTCGCCGATCCGCCAGTCGACACCCACGATCGGCATGCCGAGCGCGTCCCGCCTGCTGCCCCGTCGGACACGATTGGCCGGATCCGGAACCTGCTCGACGATGCACATCAACCCGAGACGGCGGAGCGGGTGGACCGCCCGGTGGCCGTGGACCAGAAGCTCGATCCCGCTCCGCACCATCGACCGGGGGTGGCGAAGAACCATTCCGAGATCGGCCCGGCGATGCGGCGATCGCCGCGACGCGAGCCGCGCGAGTGCAGCCATCGGGGTCCGGTCCGCCCGTTCCTCGAAGAGCCATGCCGCCGCGTTGGCGGTCTGCATGCGCTCCTGGAACGCGGGGGCAAGCGAGAAACCGTCGAGGAATTCGAGGCGGCGCCGGCCCCGGGTGACGCGGTGATGTCCGTAACGACGTCGTATCGTCCGGCTCGCGGGATCGAAATCGGCCACGAGGCCGCGCGGATGATCCATCAGGAAGCGGCCGACCAGACCGCGGCCGTTCCCGATGCCGCCCTCCACCACGCGGTCGGAACACATCAGCAGGCGCGCGTTCTCGATTGCGCCCGCGGCAAGCACGATCGCCCCCGCTCGGACGGTTCCGCGCCGCCCGGCCATGTTCGCGATGCGGACCGTCTCGGCGAGCCGGCCGGTCCCGTCGAGCTCGATCTCCGTCGCGGTCGCGTGGAGGAGGACCAGCGCATCGGTCTGGTCCTGCCGCAGCACGTGCGTCCCGAGGCGCAGATGATCGCGGGGCGCCGCCTGGTCGAAGCTGAACTGCCAGCGAACCGGAGACAGGACATTTCGATCGAAGATGAATTCACCCGCGGGAGGGACGAGACCGGCGCACGCGGTAGCGGGAAGGATGCCGAGATGATGGGCGGCACGCGTCGCGAACTCCTCCATCTCGCTCCCGGCGAACGGCCAGCCGGAGTGCGGGATCCAGGGGCGGGACTGGTAGTCGAGATCGTCGAGCGGAATGCATCGTCCGCTCCAGGTGGCGGTGGTTCCACCGAACCGGCGGTTCCGCGCGGCTCCGGGGTTCAACATGAAGGACGACGCGGAGCGTTCGATCTCGTCGGGATGAGCCGGACCCTCGCCGAGGCCGCCACTCTCGAGCATCACGACCGAGAGCCCGCTGCCGGTCAGTTCGCGTGCGACGGTGAGACCAGCGGGTCCGCTGCCGATGATGCAGACGTCCGTCCTGATCTCGCCAGGACACTCGAGGCGGAAATCGACCAGCTGCATGACATTCTGCCGCCAACGTCATAACAGCGATATTTCAGCCGTCTCCTCTGTTCCAACAAGGGCGGCGCCGCGGCCCGGCCACCCCCTCCACGGACACTCTCGGGAACGTGACGTGGATCGGAGGCGGGAAGGCGCCACCTGGTCGGCCGCCGCGCGGTGCAGCGACCCGGTGCCGCCACGGTTCAGGCGCGCGCGAGCATCCGCGCGCGCGCCCGGCGGCCGAACCGCCGGACGATCGTGTAGAAGGCAGGCGTCAGCAGAAGCCCGAACGCGGTCACGCCGAGCATGCCGAAGAACACCGCGGTGCCGAGGGACTGTCGCATCTCGGAGCCTGCGCCCGTCGCGACGGCGAGCGGGGCGACGCCCATGATGAAGGCGAGCGACGTCATCAGGATCGGGCGCAGCCGCGTCCGCGCGGCGTGGACCGCGGCCCGTTCGGGGCTCGCGCCGCCGTCTTCCGCCTGGCGCGCGAATTCGACGATCAGGATCGCGTTCTTCGCCGCGAGCCCGACCAGAACCACGAACCCGATCTGGGCGAGGATGTCGATCGGCATGTCGCGCGCGAGTAGGCCGGTCACCGAGGCCAGCAGGCACATCGGCACGATCAGGATCACCGCGAGCGGCAGTCGCCAGCTTTCATAGAGCGCCGCCAGGACCAGGAAGACGAACAGGGCCGCCGCGCCGAACACGAGCAGGGTCGAGGTGCCCTGCTGCTGCTGCTGAAAGGCGAGATCGGTCCACTCGAAGCCGACGCCGGGGGGCAGGACCTTGTGGGCGAGCTGCTCCATCCGGTCGAGCGCCGTCCCGGTCGCGATGCCGGGCGCCGCGGTGCCCATGATCTCGGCGGCGGGGAACAGGTCGTAGCGCGGGACACGGTAGGGCGCGCTGATCTCGCGAAGGCGGGTGACGGTGCCGATCGGCACCATCTGGCCGGCGCTGTTCCGCGCCTTGAGCCGGGTGATGTCGCCGGGATCGCGCCGGAACGCGCCATCGGCCTGGGCGATGACCTCGTAGGTGCGACCCAGATAGTTGAAGTCGTTGACGTATTGCGATCCGAGATAGACCTGGAGCGTGCTGAAGATGTCGCTCGGCGTCAGGCCGACCATCTCGGCCTTCTCGCGATCGATGTCGGCGTAGACCGACGGTGTTCTCGTGCTGAACAGGGTGAACACGCCGGCGAAATCCGGATCCCGGTTGGCGGCGGCGACCAGCGTCTGCGCGGCGCCGGCGAGCGCCTCCGGGCCGAGACCGGCACGGTCCTGCAGCATCATCTTGAAGCCGCCGGCGCTTCCGAGCCCCTGCACGGGCGGCGGGGGGATCGTCAGCACGAAAGCACCCTGGATCACCGACAGCCGACGCCTGAGATCGGCGAGCACCGATGCCGCGGTGACACCCTTGACCGAGTGATTGTAGAGCGACGGCAATCCCGCGAAGATCGTGCCGTCGTTCGATGCGACCGTGAAGGTCGTCGCATCGAGGCCCGCGAACGGCACCACGTGCTCGACGCCCGGCGTCGCCAGCATGATGTCGCTCGCGCGCTTCACCACCGCCTCGGTCCGCGCGAGTGTCGCGCCCGGCGGCAGCTGCAGCACGGTGATCAGGTATCCCTGATCCTGTTCCGGGATGAACCCGGTGGGCGCGCGGGAGAACTGCAACGCCGCCGCTGCGATCAGTCCGGCATAGACGATGCCGACCAGCGCCAGCATCCGAACCAGCCGCGCGGTGAGCCGGCCATAGCCGTTCGAAAGGCGCTCGAAACCGGCGTTGAACAGGCCGAAGCCGCGCCGCACCAGCCGGGCGGGGAGGGCGCCGTCGCGTGTCACGTGCGCCTCGTGCGGCTTGAAGAGCATCGCGCAGAGGGCGGGACTCAGCGTCAGCGACACGAAGCAGGAAATGATCGTCGAGGCCGAGATCGTCACCGCGAACTGGCGGAAGAACTGTCCGGAGATCCCGGAGATGAAGGCTGCGGGCACGAACACCGCGCAGAGCGTGAGCGCGATCGCGATCAGCGCGCCGCCGACCTCGTCCATCGTCCGGTGCGCCGCTTCGGTCGGCGACATGCCGGTCCGGAGATTGCGCTCGACGTTCTCGACCACGACGATCGCGTCGTCGACCACGATGCCGACCGCGAGCACCAGGCCGAACAGCGACAGGTTGTTGAGCGAGATGCCCACCGCCGCGAGGATCGTGAACGTTCCGACCAGCGAGACCGGGATCGCGATCACCGGGATCAGCGAAGCCCGCCAGGTCTGCAGGAAGAGGATCACCACGCCGACCACCAGGAGGATCGCGACGAAGATCGTCCTGATCACCTCGTTGACGGATTTGGCCACGAAGATCGTCGGATCGTAGACGATCTTGTCGGCGACGCCCGGCGGGAAATCCTTCGACAGCGTGGCCATCGCCGCGTGCACCTCGTGCTCGACGGCGAGCGAATTGGCGCCGGGCTGCGAGAAGATCAGCAGCGGCAGGCCCGGGCCGCGGTCGAGATAGGCGGTCGACCCGTAATCGGCGGCCCCGATCTCGGCGCGTCCGATATCGCGGAGGCGGGTCACCCGGCCGGCGCCGTCCGACTTGATGACGATGTTTTCGAACTGCTCCGGGGTGGAGAGGCGGCCGAGGGTCTGCACGTTGAGCTGGAACGCGCCGCCCGGCGGGATCGGCGGCTGGTTCAGCACGCCGGCCGAGACCTGGACGTTCTGGGCCTGAAGGGCGGCCAGGACCTCGCTCGCATCGAGGTGATAGGCGGCGATCTTGTCTGGATCGAGCCAGATCCGCATCGCGTAGTCGCGCGATCCGAACAGCTGCACGTCGCCGACCCCGGGAAGTCGCGCGAGCACGTCCTTCACGTGCAGGGTCGCGTAGTTCGAGAGGTAGAGGTCGTCGCGCGAGTGGTCGGGCGAGTAGAGATGGACGGCGAGCAGGATGTTCGGGGTCGACTTCCGCACCTGCACGCCGAGCCGCTGCACGTCGTCCGGCAGCCGCGGCAGCGCGTCCTCGACGCGATTCTGCGTCAGCATCTGCGCGACGTTGAGATCCGTCCCGATCCTGAACGAGACGGTGATCGTGAGCTTGCCGTCGCCGGTCGACTGGCTGCTCATGTAGAGCATGTTCTCGACGCCGTTGATCTGCTGCTCCAGCGGCGTCGCGACCGTATTGCTGACGGTTTCGGCCGAGGCGCCCGGATAGGTCGTCGTGATCTGCACCGTGGGCGGCACGATGTCGGGGTATTGCGCGACCGGAAGGCTCGCCAGGGCGCCGAGGCCGATCAGCGTCACGAAGGCACTGACGACGGTTGCCAGGATCGGTCGATCGATGAAGACGTGGGTGAGGCGCAGCATGGCGGGTTCCCTGGCCTCAGCCGGCGTTGGTCGGCGCGCTCGCCACGATCGTGCCGGGCTGCGGGTTCACCCTGGTGCCCGGAAACGCGTGCATCGCACCGTCGATGATCACCCGGTCCGTGGGCGCAAGACCGCTCCGGACCATCCGCAGCCCGTCCACGAGAGCGCCGACCGTCACCATTTTCGGCACCACGGTCCCGTTCGGCGCGACGGTGAGCACGAGCGACTGCGACTGGTCGAGCATGACCGCACTGTCGGGCACGAGGAGGGCGTGCTGGGGCCTGCCGGTCTCCAGCGAGAGGCGGGCGAACTCGCCGGGCACGAGGAAGAGGCCCGGGTTCGGGACGGTGGCACGCGCATGGATCGTGCCGCTGCTGCGATCGATCGCGTTGTCGATGAAGTCGAGCGTGCCGTGCCGCGTCGCCGCCGTCTCGTCGGAAAGGCGGAACGGAACCGTCTCTCCGAGGTCGCCGTTCCCGTGGGCGCGCGCGAAGGCGAGATAGTCGTTCTCGCTCATGTCGAAGTCGAGATGGATCGGATCGAGCGACACCAGGGTCGTCAACAGCGTCGTGGCCGAGGTGCCGCCGCGGCTTCCGCTCACCAGGTTGCCGACCGAGACCAGGTGATTGCTGATCCTGCCGGTGAACGGGGCGGTGACGTGGCAGTATTCGAGATCGAGCTCCGCGTCCCGAACCGTTTGCTGCGCGGTCTCGAGCGCCGCCGCGGCGGCCTGCTGATCGTTCTGCCGCTGGTCGACGGTCTCGGCGGTTCCGAAATCGGTGTGCTTCAGCTGTTGCGCGCGCCACAATTCGCTGGTCGTGAGCGCGAGCCGCGCCTCGGCGGTCTTCACGCTGGCCGCCGCTTCCGCGAGCTTGATCTGGTAGGGCCTGGTGTCGATGACGAAGAGCGTGTCGCCCTTGTGGACGATCTGGCCGTCCCGGAAGTCGATCTCCGACAACGTGCCGCCGACCTGCGCCCGGACCTCGACCCGGTCGACGGCGGAGAACTGGCCGAGGAACTCGGTCCGCGCGGCGACGATCCGCTGGAGGGGCGGGCTGACGGTCACCGAAGCCGGCGGAGGGGCGACAGGCGGCGCGCCGTGCGGCACCCCGGGACGGAACAGGATGATCGTTCCCGCCACCAGCGCGAGAGCGAGCGCGATCCCCCCGACCGCGCGGCCACGCGGTCCGGCCCGTCCCGAACGGTTGACCGGCAGCGTCTCGAATCCGATCTCATGATCCGGCATGGCGCGCCCTCGAGCGTCTCGCGATCGAACGATATCGACCGTTTCATACCTTTCGGTATGGTATATCGATCGTGGAAGTCAAGCATCAGGGAGGCACGACGACGATGGGACGGCCGAAGGAGTTCGATCCTGATGCGGCGCTCGGCGCGGCGCTGGACCTGTTCTGGCGGAAAGGCTTCGACGGCGCGTCGTTGAGCGATCTGACCGAGGCAATGCGGATCACCCGACCAAGCCTGTATGCCGCATTCGGGAACAAGGAACAATTGTTCCGCAAGGCCCTGGACCAGTACCAGGCCACCTGCATGGCGTTCGCCGAGCGGGCGCTTCGCGAGCCGACCGCGCGAGGGCTGGCCGAGCGCCTCCTGTACGGGGCGGCGGACGCGCAGACCGACGGCGCGCATCCCGCCGGATGCCTGGCGACCAACGGGATGGTCGCCTGTTCGGACGCGGCCGAGCCGATCCGTCAGGCGGTTCTCGCGATGCGCGAGGCCAAGCAGTCCGTGTTGCGGGAACGGCTTGCCCGGGCGAGGGACGAAGGCGACCTGCCGCGAGACGCCGATCCGGATGCGCTCGCGTCCTACCTGTCCGCCGTGGTCCAGGGCATGGCGGTCATGGCGGCGTCCGGCTCGACCCGCGAAGCGCTGTACCAGGTGGTCCGGACCTCGCTGGCGGCGTGGCCGTCATGAGCGACGTTGTCCTGCGACCGCCGATCTCCCTATGCACGTAGGTCGTATAAGAAGTATTATGCCAAGTTGCTGTCGCGCCAGATTATACGGCTTGAGGCTCCGCCTCAAACTCCGCTGGGCGCGGCGCGCCCCAGACCCGCATTCGATCGACATGGCCGGGGTCCAGGCGCCCAGCGCCTGGTGGGGTGCGGGGTGAAACCCCGCGTCTTGCTAGACCCGCCGTCCCGGCGGCGGCATCGCGCCGTGGCGCGCCAGGACGCTGTCATTCGCCTCGTCCACCTCGATCAGCTTGACTTCGTAGCCCCAGAGATCGGCCAGCGCCCTGAGCGTCGCGTCGGCGTCCTTCTTCTGGAGAAGCTGGCCGGGCCGGGTGCGGTGTTCGACGTGAAGGCAGCGGTCGGCGGTCAGGTCGGCGTCCACGATCTGCACGTCCGGCGCGTAACGGCTCGGATCGTGCAGGCGGGACAACGCGCGTCGGATCTCCCGGTAGCCCTCGTCGTCATGGATCGCGTCGACCAGGAGATAGGTTTTGGCGGCATCGTCGAGCAGCCGGAACATCCGGAATTGCCGCATCACGGCGGGAGAGAGGAACTGCAGGATGAAGCTCTCGTCGCGATATTCCGACCAGACGTGCTTCAGCGTCGAGACCGGGTCCCTGTTTCCGGCGATGTCCGGAAACCAGTCGCGATCCTCCGCGGTCGGGTCGGTGCACACGCGGGCGATGTCCGACATCATCGCGTAGCCGAGCGCGTAGGGGTTGAACCCCGACGAGGCCGGATGATCGAACGGCGGCTGCGTGATCACGTTGCTGGTCGAGTGGATGACCTCGAGATACGAGGCATCGTCGATCCGTCCCGTCTCATGCAGCCGGGTCATGATGTGCTGGTGCACCCAGGTGGCGCAGCCTTCGTTCATCACCTTGACCTGTGGCTGCGGGTAGAAATACTGCGCGATCAGCCGGACGATCCGGATCACTTCCCGCTCCCATCGCTCGAGACGGGGTGCGTGCTTCTCGAGAAAATAGAGGAGGTTTTCCTCCGGCAGATTGAGCCGGCGTCTCCGGTCGGCAAGCGGATCGTCACGCCTGCCGGCGCGCGTCGTCGGCACGGTGCGCCAGAGATCGTTGAAGCTACGCTCCTCGTGTTCCTGCCGCTCGCGCTCACGCTGATTTTCCGCCTTGAGGTCGAGCGGGCGCGACCCGGCGCTCCTGTGTACCGCCTGGCCCTGTAGCGCATGCGCGGCGTCGAGAATACGCTCGACCGCCCGCCTGCCATGCTGTTCCTCGCAGCGCCCCACATATCCGCGGGCGAACTCGAGATAGTCGAGGATCCCCGACGGTTCCGTCCATTGCCGGAAGACGCGATTGTTCTTGAAGAAGTGATTGTGGCCGAAGGCGGCGTGCGCGATCACCAGCGCCTGCATCGTCGCCGTGTTCTCCTCCATCAGGTAGGAGATGCACGGGTCCGAATTGATGACGACCTCGTAGGCCAGACCCATCAGACCGCGTCGATAGGCGTTTTCCTGGGTGACGAAGCGCTTGCCGAACGACCAGTGCTTGTAGGTGAGCGGCAGGCCCGATGTCGTATAGACGTCGAGCATCTGCTCCGAGGTGATCAGCTCGATCTGGTTCTCGTAGAGTTCAAGACCGAGCTCGCCGACCCCGATCCGCTCGATCGCGTCGTAGCAATCCTGGATGATCGGGAAGCTCCATTCGGCACCCTTGTAGAGCAGTCCGGCGTTCCCCTCGCTCCGCTCGCGTGTGATCACGTTCACGCAACGACCCTCCCGCCTCCGACAGGCGCCTTGTCGCGCCGCGAGAACAACTCTCGAAAGACCGGAAAGATGTCGCGCCGATCGCTCACCTGTCGCATCGCAAGATTGCGTGCCGACGCGGCAACCTTCGCATATCCGCGCCAGAGATCGCTCTCCCCGCGGATCACCGCGCCAGATCCGCTGATCTCGATGTAGGCGTAGTACTGCACCAGCGACAGGATTTCGGCTTCGAGGATGCCGGATGCACGCTGCGTGTCGCCGGAGAAATTGTCGCCGTCGGAGGCCTGCGCGACGTAGATGTTCCACTGGTCCGCCGGGTAGCGGGACCGCTGGATGCGCTGGAATTCGAGCAGGGCCGAAGAGACGATCGTGCCGCCGGTCCGCGGGTCGGTGAAGAAGGTGTTCTCGTCCACCTCTTCCGCCTGCTCCGTATGCCGCACGAACACGATGTCGACCCGCTTGTAGCGGCGCTCGAGGAACACGTGGAGCAGCAGGAAAAAGCGCTTGGCGAGATCCTTCATCTGCTCGGTCATCGAGCCCGACACGTCCATCAGGCAGAACATGACGGCGCGCGCGTTGGGCTTCGGTGTCGGGGCGAACCGGCGGAAGCGGAGATCGACCGGGTCGATCCACGGAACCCGGGCGAGACGCCGGTTGAGCATCACGAGTTCCTCTCGCAACCGGGCGACGTCGCCCCCGCTCTCCTCGGCTTCGGTGATCGCCGCTTCCAGCGACCGCCTCTCCTCGGTCTTCGGACGTCCGAGACCGATCCTTCGCGCCATCGAGTAGCGCATGGTGCGACCGAGATCGAGCTGGGATGGCGACCCGTCGCTGGCGACTCCCGCACGCTGCAGCGCCGAGGTGTCGCTCGTCGTGATCTCGCGCTTCACCAGGTCCGGGAGCTCGAGGTCCTCGAAGAACAGGTCGAGGAACTCGTCGCGCGTCAGGATGAAGCGGAACTCGTCCTGTCCACCGCCGCCGTCGCCGGCCTCGCCCTGTCCATCCCCCTCGCCGGCTCCGCCGCCCTCGGGCCGCTTGATCCGATCACCCTTCGAGAACTGCCGGTTTCCGGTCAGCACGATGTTCCGTGCACCCCCGGTGAAGACCGTATGGAAGCTCGGCTCGTGCAACTGGTCCGCCGGGATGCTCACCGTCTCGTCGCGCCCGACATCGCGGAGCCGTCCCGACGTCACGGCATCCCGCGTCGCCCGCAGCATCGAGTCCCGGGCGCGGAGCAGGACGCGTCTCCGGTTCTCGATGTTCTTGCCGTGCGGGTTGGTCCGGCGGTCGATGATGAACACGAGGGCGGCGCTCTCCCCAAGGGCTCGTGACGGAACTGAGGCTTGTGAAAGGGTCAGGCCGACTGCTTGACCCGCATGTACCACTCCACCAATCGCCGGACCTGACGCTCCGTGTAGCCTCGGAAGACCATGCGCTCCACGAAGTCGGCATGCTTCTTCTCGCTCTCGTTATCGCGCTTCGAGCCGAAGCTGATCACGGGAAGCAGGTCTTCCACCTGACTGAACATCCGCTTCTCGATCACTTCGCGGATCTTCTCGTACGACGTCCAGGACGGGTTCCGCCCGTTGTTGTGGGCACGTGCACGAAGGGCGAACTTCACGACTTCGTTCCGGAAATCCTTCGGGTTCGCGATACCGGCCGGCTTCTCGGTCTTCGTGAGCTCCGCGTTGAGAAGATCACGGCTCATCATCTGGCCGGTGTCCGGATCCTTGAAGTCCTGATCCTCGATCCAGGCGTCGGCATAGTCGAGGTAGCGATCGAACAGGTTCTGTCCGTAGTCGTGGTAGCTCTCGAGGTAGGCCTTCTGGATTTCGTTGCCGATGAACTCGGCGTAGCGTCCCGCGAGTTCGGACTTGATCATCGCGAGGTAACTGGCCTCGGTGTCTGCCGGAAACTGCTCGCGCCGGACCGCCTGTTCCAACACGTACATCAGGTGGATCGGATCCGCCGCGACTTCGATCGCATCATGGTTGAACGTCGCCGAGAGCACCTTGAAGGCGAACCGGGTCGAGATCCCGTCCATGCCCTCGTCGACGCCGGCGGCGTCGCGATACTCCTGCATGGTGCGCGCCTTCGGGTCGGTCTCCTTGATGTTCTCGCCGTCGTAGATCCGCATCTTCGCCCACTGGGTCGAGTTCGGGTGGGCGCGGAGGCGCGAGAGCACCGCGAAGCGTGCCAGCATCTCCAGCGTGTGCGGCGCGCAGGGTGCGGTCGCGAGTTCGGAGGAACGAAGCAGCTTCTCGTAGATCTTGGTTTCCTCGGAGGAGCGCAGGCAATAGGGAACCTTGACCACCGAAACCCGGTCGAGAAAGGCCTCGTTGGTCCGGTTGTTCCGGAAGCTCTGCCACTCGGCCTCGTTCGAATGGGCGAGGATGATGCCGCCGAAGGGAATGGAACCGATGTTCTCGGTGCCGACGTAGTTCCCTTCCTGTGTCGCCGTCAGCAGCGGATGCAGCATCTTGATCGGCGCCTTGAACATCTCGACGAATTCGAGAATGCCCTGGTTGGCGCGATTGAGACCGCCCGAGAAGCCATACGCGTCCGGATCGTTCTGGCTGAAGCTCTCCAGTTGGCGGATATCGACCTTGCCGACCAGCGCCGAGACGTCCTGGTTGTTGTCGTCGCCCGGTTCGGTCTTGGCGACCGCGATCTGCCGAAGCCGCGACGGATGGAGCTTGACCACCGTGAATCGCGAGAGGTCGCCGTCGAACTCCTCCAGACGCTTCAGCGCCCAGGGGCTCGCGATCCCGGTCAGCACGCGCGACGGGATGCCGTAGCGCTCCAACAGCATCGGGCCGAACCGCTCCGGATCGAACAGCCCGAGCGGGCTCTCGAACACGGGGCTGATCTGTCGGCCCGCCTTGAGCACGTGGATCGGCTCGCGTTCCATCAGCGACTTCAGCCGCTCGCCGAGCGAGGACTTCCCTCCCCCGACCGGACCAAGCAGATAGAGGATCTGCTTGCGCTCCTCCAATCCCTGAGCCGCGTGACGAAAGAACCCGACGATCCGCTCGACGGTTTCCTCCATGCCGTGGAAGTCGGCGAAGGCCGGATAGATCCTGAGCGTGCGGTTCATGAAGATCCGCGACAGGCGTGGGTCGCGCGAGGTGTTGACCGTTTCGGGTTCGCCGATCGCCTTCAGCATCCGCTCGGCCGGTCCCGCATAGACCGACCGGTCGGCGCGACAGGCTTCGAGATAGTCCGAGAAGCTCATCTCGGTCTCGCGCCGCTGCTCACGGAGCGAGGTTGCGAGCGAGAACACGTCGTCGAGCGGAGCCATGGTCTACCCTCCTGACCGGGCGGCTTGCCTGGAGACACGCACCAGACTGATCGGAGCCTATCCGCGCCGTCCGGCGTTCACCGGTGCTGGATTCAGATGCACTCCTGTCGCGATCAACTTCGAGTGACCACGCCGGTCAGTGAGACAAACGAGCAGAGAATGTGATCTCCTACGTGTGCGGGTTACCGGCCTCTGCAACCTCCGCCATCCGGACTCGGATGCCGGGCCGTTTCCGTTCGCATCGTCCTCCGTCACGCTATCGCTGGCCCTACGGCGCTTTCAACAGCAATCGCGCGCCGGCCTGACGCTTTGCAA
Source organism: uncultured Acetobacteraceae bacterium (assembly GCA_964249405.1). Classification (GTDB taxonomy): domain Bacteria; phylum Pseudomonadota; class Alphaproteobacteria; order Acetobacterales; family Acetobacteraceae; genus CAXTPV01. The sequence continues at coordinate 13,526 of CAXUBX010000002.1, forward strand.
GCGTTCTTGCAAAGCTCGCGCCAGAGTGTGGCGGTTCGGCACGGGCCGGGCCCCGGGTGCCGTCAGTCCCGGCGCGGCGGATCGATCAGCATGCCGTCGAACGCCGGCTCGACGCCGTCCGGCAGGCATCGCGACATCCAGGTCCAGTCGAGATCCGGCCCCATGTGGGTCAGGATCGTTCGTCTCGGCCGGAGGCGCCGGACCCAGTCGAGCACTCGACCGAGATGGGCGTGCCCGCCATGTGGTTCGCGTTGGAAGCAGTCGATCACCCAGGTGTCCACATCCCGGAGTGCCGCCAGCGCATCATCGTCGAGATCGCTGACGTCGGTCGAGTAGGCGAACCACCCGCTCCGGAGGCCGAGCGTGCGGACCCGGCCATGGATCTGCGCGAAGACCGTGACCGCGGCACCGAGCAGATCGATCGTCTCCGCGGGCTCGAGCACCTGAGGGACCAGCACCGGACGATAGAAGATGGGCGAGTTCCTGGGACCGAACGCATAGGAGAACCGGGTTCGCAGCTCCTCCAGCGTTTCCGGGAACGCGAACACGTCGAGCGGACGGCCCACCAGCCGGTTCAGGCTTCGCACGTCGTCGATGCCGCAGACATGATCGGCGTGGGCGTGGGTGAACAGGATCGCCTCGATGTCCGGGATCGCGCAGTCGAGAAGCTGGCTGCGGAGTTCCGGCCCGGTGTCGACGAGAAGGCGCCGCCCCGCGGTCAACTCGATCACGATCGAGGTGCGGGTGCGACGGTTGCGCGGCTCCGCCGGATCGCAGACGCCCCAGTCGCCGCGCCCATCGGCGCCGCCGATGGTCGGGACGCCGCTCGATCCGCCGCACCCGAGCACGATCGCGCGATGGGTCAACGGGCGGCTCGTCGGAACAGCCTGAAGAAGTTCTCCGTGGTCAACGCGTCGACGGCCGAGCGGTCCAGGCCGCGAACCGCCCCGAGGACGTCCGCCGTGTGCACGACGCGACCCGGCTCGTTGCGCTTGCCGCGAAACGGAACCGGCGACAGGAACGGGGCGTCCGTCTCCACCAGCAAGCGTCCGGCCGGCAGGTCGCGCGCGAGATCGCGGAGCGCGTCGGATTTCGGAAACGTGAGGATCCCCGAAAAGCTCACGAAGCCGCCGAGCGCGACCGCCCGTTCGGCGAGCGCGCGACCCGACGAGAAGCAGTGCATCACGAACGGGAACGCCCCGCGGGTGTGCTCATCCTCCAGGATCGCCGCCACCGCCTCGTCCGCGCCACGGGCATGCACCACGAGCGGCAGTCCGGTCTGCCGCGCGGCGGTCACGTGGGCGCGAAAGCCGAGCGCCTGCCGCACCTCGGTGTCACGGGGCGCGACCACGTGGTCGAGGCCCGATTCGCCGATCCCGACCACGTCCGGCGCCTCGGCCAGCCCTTCGAGCACCGCCGCCGTCGGGACGTCCTCGTCAGCGACGTGGCAGGGATGGATCCCGACCGTCCGCCAGACGCGGGCCAGCGCCGAGGCGTCCGCCTCGGCCACGAGGTCGCGAAGCGCCGGCACCCGCCCGAGATGCGTCGAGATCGTGACCATGCCCGCGAGACCCGCCGCCGCCGCGTGTCGCAACACCGCGTCTCTCTCGGCCCGGTCGTAATGGTCGAGATGGCAATGGCTGTCGATCACGCGGCGGGTGCCGGCTCGGCGAAGCGGGGGAACACCGGCGTCGGCGCCGGCAGCGTCGTCCCGGCGGGCAGCGGCAGCGCGAGGGAGGCGAGCCGGCGCGCGTCTTCCGGCACGCCGAGCTGGTCGAGCAGCGATGCCATGCTTCCCGGCATGAACGCGATCAGCACGGTCGCGAGCGAGCGGATCACGTCGGCGAGGATCCGCAGCACCACCGCCATCCGCGCCGGATCGGTCCGCCGGAGTGCCCAGGGCGCCTGCCGGTCGACATAGGCGTTCGACGCCCGGACGACCCTCCAGACCTCTTCCAGCGCGTCGCCCAGCGCCTGCCGATCGACGAGAACGCGAAGCCGCGCCGGGAGCGCGCGCGCCTCGGCGAGCAGGGACGCATCGTCGTCGTTCACGTCCCGCCCCCCACGATCCTGCGGCGGCTCCGGCAGCCGACCCTCGAGGTTGCGCGCGATCAGGGCGAGCGTCCGCTGCGCCAGATTGCCGAGCTCGTTCGCGAGCTCGCCATTCAGCCGCCCGATCAACGCCCGCCGGCTGAAATCCCCGTCGCGCCCGAACGGCACCTCGCGGAGCAGGTAGTACCGGAACGGGTCGAGCCCGAACTCGTCCACCAGCGCGGCGGGCGAGATCGCGTTGCCGAGCGACTTGCTCATCTTGACGCCCTCGACCGTCAACCAGCCGTTGGCGAACACCCGCCTCGGCACCGGCAGATCGGCCGCCATCAGGAAAGCCGGCCAGTACACCGCGTGGAAGCGCGCGATCTCCTTGCCGACCAGATGGAGATCGGCCGGCCAGCGTCGGACGGCGTCCCCGTCCGGCCAACCGAGCGCGCTCAGGTAGTTGGTGAGCGCGTCGAACCAGACGTACATGACGTGACCCGGATCGTCCGGGACCGCGACACCCCAGGAGAAGCTGGTCCGGCTGATCGAGAGGTCGTGCAGCCCGCCCCGCACGAACGATACGATCTCGGCCCTGGAACCGGCCGGCGCGATGAAGTCGGGATGGGCGTCGTAGAACGCGAGCAGCCGCTCGCCCCAGGCCGACAGGCGGAAGAAATAGGAGGGCTCGGTCACCCAGGACACCGGCGCCCCGGTGGCGATCGCCCGCTTCTGGCCTTCCGGTCCGTCCTCGATCTCGTCCGCGCCGTAGAATGCCTCGTCGCGGAGCGCGTACCATCCCTCGTAGGCGCCGAGATAGATCTCTCCCCGGGCCGCGATCCGACGCCAGAGCTCCTGGCAGGCGCGCTTGTGCCGCTCGGACGTGGTGCGGATGAAGTCGTCGTTGCTGATGGCGAGCCCGTGCGCCATCGTCTGGAACTCGGCGGCGACCGCGTCCACGAATTCCATCGTCGTGATGCCGCGGTCGGCGGCGGCCCGCTCCACCTTCTGCCCGTGCTCGTCGGTGCCGGTCAGCAGGAAGACGTCGTAGCCATCGAGGCGCTTCCAGCGCGCGATCACGTCGGCGGCGATCGACGTGTAGGCGTGACCGAGATGCGGCGATCCGTTCACGTAGTAGATCGGCGTGGTGATCGTGTAGCGTTGCTCGGTCATCATGTCCGGACGGTCTGGAGCGCGGCGAGGATCGCCTGGCGCCGGTCGAGGTTGAAGCGCGTCGTCTGCTCCCGCAACGCGCCGACCGCCAGCGACGCTTCCGCGGCGAGGTTCGCCCTCGCGAGATCGGATGCCGCGAGACGCCTCGCCCGTTCCTCGAGCGCCGCGCGGAGCCGGTCGGTGAAGGCGCCGAAGGCGTCCTCGGTTCGCCCGAGCCCGTCGGCGAGCGCGATGTCCGCCGCCCCGGGTTGCGCGTCGGGTGCGGCCTCCCGCCTGTGAAGCGCCGCCTCGACGGCCTCCTCGATCGCCTCGGCATCCTCGGGCAGGTCGGCGAGCGCACGACCGGGCGAACCCGCGCCGCGCCGTGCGAGGGCGGCCGCGATCTCCGGATCGAGGTCGGGACGGCGGGCACTGACGATCGCTCCGACGTCCGGCTCGGCGAGCTTCCCGAGGCGGAGTTGCCGGCACCGGCTCCGGACCGTCGGCAGCAGGCGACCGGGCGAGGCCGACACGAGGAGCATGAGAGCCCGGGACGGCGGCTCCTCGAGCAGCTTCAGCAACGCGTTCGCCGCCGCGCGATTGAGGTGCTCGGCCCCGTCCACCACGACGACGCGCCACCCGCCCTCGGCGGGCGTCAACGCCATGAAGTCGCCGATCGCCCGGACCTCGTCGGCCACGATCTCGTTCCGGACCCGCTTGCGCTTGTCGTCCCAGGAACGCGACAGGCTCGCGAGATCGGCATGCGTCCCGTTCGCCACGCGCCGGAACACCGGGTGGGTCTCCGGAACGTGAAGTCCATCGCCGGGAAATCCCGCGAGCAGCGCGCGTGCGAAGCGGAACGCGAGCGTCGCCTTGCCGATCCCCTGCGGGCCGCCGATCAGCCAGGCATGGTGGAGCCGGCCCGACAGCGCGGCCTCCCGCATCGCGCGCTCCGCGGCCGCGTGTCCGACCAGCGCGGTGCTGGCGCGGGGGTCCGTCGACCCGCCTCCCCCGCTCAACCGCCCGTCACGTAGTGTTCGAGCACCGCGAGCGAGCGAAGCGGCAGCGCCATCCGCGGCACGCTCTCGTTGGCGACGAGCGGGATCTCGGTCGGCGGCACGCCGTGGCCGCCCACCACGAGCGTGCCCACCGCGTCGCCGACCGCGATCGGCGCCCGGATCGGGGCATCGTAGCGGACCGACACCGTGAGCGCGTTCCGCCACCCGTTCGGCAGGGTCAGGACGACGTCGTGCGCGCTCGCGAGCGCCACCGTCGGCTTCGCGCCGAGCCACACCGGCGCGGTGTCCACGGTCTGCTTCGCCGCGAACAGCGTCACGTCCTCGAAGGTCGCGAACGCCCACTCGAGCAGGCGCTCGCTCTCGGCGATCCGCACGTGCGAGGAGGGCATGCCGTTCAACACCATGATCACCCGTCGGCCGGCCCGGAGCGAGCTCGCGCAGATGCCGAAGCCGCCCGCTTCCGTGTGGCCGGTCTTGAGCCCATCCGCCAGACCCTTGTCGACCAGGACGTTGCGGTTCCCCTGGTCGATGTTGTCGAAGGTGTAGCTCGTCTCGCTGAAGAAATGATAATACTGTGGAAAGTCGTGGATGATGTCGTGCGCGAGCGTTGCGATGTCGCGGGCGCTCATGACATGCCCGTCGGCCGGCCACCCGGTCGCGTTCATGAAATGGCTGTGCGTGAGGCCGAGCTTCGCCGCCGTCTGGTTCATCAGCACCACGAATTGATCCTGCGACCCGCTGATCCCTTCCGCGAGCACGATGCAGGCGTCGTTGCCGGACTGGATGATCATGCCCCGGATGAGATCGGCGACCGACACCTGGCCGCCGAGGGGGACGAACATCTTCGAGCCCTGCATCCGCCAGGCCGCCTCGCTCACCGGCAGCGTCTGCCCGAGCGTCAGCTTGCCGGCGGCGAGCGAGGCGAAGGTCAGGTAGGCCGTCATCAGCTTGGTCAGCGACGAGGGCGGCATCTCCTCGTCGGCCGCCTTGGTGAGCAGCGTCGCGCCGGTGGTGTCGTCGCTGATGAAGGCCCAGCGCGCCGTCGTGCCGAACGGACCGATCGGCGTTTCGGCCGGCGTCGCGCTGCCGGTCGAGGCGGCCGGTCCGGTCCCGTCGCCGTCATCGTCGTCACTCGTCGCCGCCGGTCGATGACGGCGCCCGGCCGCCTCCGACCGCACGGGTGCGGCCAGCAGGGCCGCCAGGGAGGCCGCCCCGAGAACCACCGATCGCCTGTCCTGCGCGCTCATCGCCCGTGCCCGTTCATCGCCGCATCCTCGTCGAGAGACCCCGATTTCACGTGATCACGGCGTCCCGTCTTCAGCCTGGTCCTGTGCCACGATCCGCGCTCCGCTTATCCCGGCGGCCTCGGCCTGGTCCAGGGCCGCGTCGGCCTCCGCGATGCTGCCGAACGGGCCTCGCGTGACGCGCCAGACCGGGTCGCGTCCGCCGCCTTCCGGGCGCGCGATGCCGCCGGCGGCCCGGGCGACGTCTCGCGCGGCGGCTGCGCCGCTGAACGTTCCCGCATCCAGCAGCAACGAGACGGGCCCGACGGGCACCGTCTCGACGGTCCGGGGCACCGAGGGCGCCCCAGCCGTCGCCATCTCGCGGGCGGCGTCCTGCGGCGGCGGCGCTCCGGTGGTCGGGGGAGGTGCCGAACCCGGTGGTCCGAGCGGTGCCTCGGACACGGCGCCGAGCGGCGCGGTCGAGGTCGCCCTCGGCATGCCGCCGAGCTGGTCCGCGACGGCCTGCGACAGGGCGGGATCGATCGCGACCGAAACCGGTGTCACGCCCGTGATCGCCAGCGCCCGGAGACAGGCGGCATCGAGCGCGATCACGCGTCCCGGGTCGGCCGGACCGAGGTCGTCGGCACGGACCAGCATCTGCCGTCCGTTCAGGAGATCGGTGACCCGGAGCACCACCGGAAGCTGCAGCGACTGCACGGCGGCGGCCGGAACCGCCGGGTCGAAGGCCGCGCCGTCGGTCGTCCGGTCGCCGCGCGAGGCCCGCGTCATCGCGACCGCGAGACCCGAGAAACCGCCGCCGAACCGCGCCGACGGATAGAACCAGACGCCGCGCGCATCCTGCCAGGGCGCCGGGACGACGTAGCGCGCCTCGGCGGGCGGCGGAGGTGGTTTCTCGCGGCCGCATGCCCCGAGCGCGGACAGGATCGCGAGCACGATCCCGGTGCCGGTCCTCACGTCGAGGCGGTACCCAGCAGCCCGACCGCCAGCGCGTAGAAATCGGACGGATTGTAGCGGCGGATCGCGGCGAAGTTCCGATAGACGAGGAATGCGTCGCCGCCCGCGCCGTCCGGCATCAGCAGGCTCGCCAGGACATTCGTCCGGGAGAACGTCGTCCCGTCCAGACGTCGCACCCCGAGCGCCTCCCAGGTCCCGAGCGGTCGCTGCGTCACGCGCCCGACGAGCGCGGGATCGATCGGTCGCGTCAGCGACACCGCCTGACCCCAGGGCTCGCCTTCGTGCCAGCCCGAATGGGCGAGATAGTTGGCGATCGAGGCGAACACGTCGGGTTGGCTGGTCCAGATGTCGGCCCGATCACCGCCCGCAAACGATTGCGCGTATCGCAGGTAGGCGCTCGGCATGAACTGCGGCTGGCCCATCGCCCCCGCGTAGGAGCTCAGCATGCGGTCGACCGGCACCGCTCCGCGGTCCGCGATCCTGAGCGCGTCCAGGAGCTCGTCCCGGAAGAACTGCGCCCGCCTTCCGTCGTAGGCGAGGGTCGCCAGCGAATCGAACACCCCGAAGCTGCCGGTCTTGGAGCCGAAACCCGATTCGAGCCCCCAGATCCCGACGATCACCCCGGGATCGACGCCGTATCGCGCGGTGATGTCGCGGAACAGGGCGGCATGTTCGGCGTATTGCGCGCCTCCTTCCTCGAGCCGCGACGCCGGCAGCACGCGCGCCTTGTACTCGGACCAGGTCAGGGTGAACTCGGGCTGGTGCCGGTCGAGCATCACCACCCTGGCATTCGGCCGATCGAGCGCGAGCGCCTCGGCGACGGTCGCGTCCGACACGCCCTCCGACAACGCCTCGCTCCGCACCACGGCGAGAAACCTCTCGTAATCCCCCCCGATCGCGCGGGCCGGCCAGGACAGCAGCGACGCGACACCCGCCGAGGCGAGCAACCGGCGGCGAGGCAGAACAATCGAAGCAGCCAACAGGTCGTCTCCGGTCGAGCGGGCGGGTCGGAGTCCCATGTTCGATCATACCCCTCTCGTCCGGGTGGCGGAACCACGCTCGCGCCTCGCACGTTGAGCCTCCCCTTCTTCGGAGGTGTCAGTGGCGGCAGCGAAAGGACGGCGCCGGCGGATCGGTCTCGGCGTCCTCGGCGTTTTCGCGGTCGCGATCGTGCTCCTGATCGTGTTCTGGAACTGGGACTGGTTCCTGCCGATCGTCGACGCCCAGGCGAGCGCCGCGCTCGGTCGCAAGGTCACGGCGCAGCACCTGCACGTCCGTCTCGGCCGCGTCACCACGGCGACGCTCGACGATGTGACGGTCGCCGAGCCCGCCTCGTTCTCGGCCGAGCGCCCGGTCGCCACCGTCGGCCACCTTTCGGTGTCGGTCGCTCTCCTCGACTACATCCGCGGACGGGGCCTCGTGATCCCCCACATCGACGTGGATCACGCGGACGCCGACATCATCAGCCGCGCCGACGGGCAGAACAACTACACGTTCAAGTTCATGGAGCCGTCGAAAACCCCGGCCAAGCCGGGGCCGAGCCCGAAGATCGGCCTGCTGACGATCGAGGACAGCCGGATCGACGTCGCGATGGCGAAGCTCCGCGCGAAGTTCCACCTGAACGTCCACACCACGCAGGACGCGGCCGACGCCAGCCGCGACCGGATCGTGGTCACCGCCGACGGAACCTATGCCGCGCAGCCGATCACCGGCCGCCTGATCGCCGGCGCGCTGCTCACGCTCCGTGATCAGGCGACGCCCTATCCGATCGACCTGCACGTGGCGAACGGGGCGACCCATGTCGCCCTGGTCGGAACCGTGCAGGACCCGCTGAAGTTCGCGGGCGCCAACCTGCAGCTGGTGTTCCAGGGTCAGGACATGGCGGCGCTCTACCCGCTGACCGGGGTGCCGATCCCGAGCACCCCGCCCTACCGGGTCGCCGGACATCTCGACTACACGAAGACGCACATCGTGTTCCGCGACTTCGAGGGCCGTCTCGGAAGCAGCGATCTCGGCGGCACGATCTCGGTCGATCCCGCGGACCACCCGCCCTCCCTCCGGGCCGATCTCCACTCGCGGGAAATCAACCTCGCCGATCTCGGCGGCTTCATCGGCGGCAGCCCGGGACACAAGGCGGAGAACCGGGCGGCGCACGCCGGAGGCACGAAGCACGGGACCAACGTCCTGCCGACCACGCCGATCAACCTGCCCAAGCTGAAGGCGATGAACGTCGATCTCAGCTACCGGGGCGAGCACATCGAGGGCAAGTTCGTGCCGCTCGACAACATGGTGGTCCTGCTCACCATCCACGACGGCGACCTCGACCTCAAGAAGATCGATTTCGGCGTGGGCCACGGAGAGCTCACCGGCCACGGAACGCTCGACCCGGTCGGTCGCGACGTCCACGCCGATGCCGCGGTCGAGGTTCGCGACGTCGATCTGACCCACCTGCTGAACTCGACCCACGCCTTCCACGGCAAGGGGATCGTCGGCGGCGGGGTCCGGCTCGACGGGACCGGCGGCTCGATCGCCGGTCTGGTGGCGCACGGTCATGGCGGCGTCGAGCTCTACATGCGGGATGGCGGCGACATCTCCGCCCTGCTGCCGGACCTGCTCGGCCTCGAGTTCAGCAACGCGCTGCTCTCGGCGCTCGGAGTGCCGAACCGCACCAACGTCGACTGCTTCGTCGCGGCACTTCCGCTGGACGACGGCGTCCTCGACACGCAGCTCTTCGTGCTGCAGACCGGCGAGGCCCGGACCACCGGGCACGGCGACATCGATCTGCGCGACGACTCGATCCGGTATGCGCTCACGACGCGCTCGACCCACTTCAGCGTCGGCTCGCTGCCCGGAGCGATCAACATCGGCGGTTCACTCTCCAGCCCCTCGATCCTGCCCGGCGCCGAGATCGCGGCCCGCGGCGCGGCGGCGGTGGGGCTCGGGATCGTCTTCGTGCCGCTGGCGATCCTCCCCACGATCCAGTTCGGCGTCGGCCAGAGCAAGGTGTGCGAGGCAGCGATCCATGGCGCCGGCCTCCCGCCCGCTCCCGGAGCCGCCACCCCCGTCTCCGCGTCTACGGCAGCCGCGCCGCCGGGAAGCGCCGCCGCGAAGCCGCCCGCACGGAAGCGGAGCCGGGCGGCGGTCCACCGGATCTGGGAACACCGGCTCAACGCCCACGCCTCGTGACGCGTCGCCGCGTTCGGGGTAAGGGCCTCGGCCGGACGTGAGCGGCGGACGTCGGGGCAGGACGGGGTGAGCATGGGTGTCTTCCCCGAACGGGCATCGGCGTGATCCATCTCTCGGTCAACGCGATCATGGCGGCCGCCGGTCGCCGGCCCTTGCTGGAAGGCGGCGCGGTCATCCTCGGCACCTTCATCCTGGAAGACGCGGCGACCGTGATCGCCGGGATGCAGGTCTCGGACGGCAAGCTTCCGTGGCACATCGCGATCGCCTCGCTCTATCTCGGCATCGTGCTCGGCGATCTCGGGCTTTATGGTCTTGGTCGGCTCGCGGCGCTGTTCCCACCGATCCTCCGCGTGGTCCGGATCGACCGTCGGCAACGCGGCCAGGAATGGCTGTCGTCGCGCGTGTTCCAGGTGGTGTTCGTCAGCCGCTTCATTCCGGGCGCCCGGCTCCCGACCTACACGGCCTGCGGGTTCCTGGGCGCGAACCTCGTCCGCTTCACGCTCGCGGCCGTGGTCGCGACGCTGATCTGGACGTCCTTGCTGTTCCTGCTATCGCTGCACGTCGGCAAGTTCCTGATGGAGCATTTCGGTGCCTGGCGCTGGGCCGGCATGCTCGGGTTCATCATCCTCGTGGTCGCAGCCGGGCGGATCGCCGCCAGCATCCAGAAAGAAGTCCAATGAGCACCACCGCCGCACGTATCGTTCCCGATGGCGTGACGGACGGGGAGCGCCTGATCTCGCCTTTCGAGTACTGGCCGGGCTGGCTGTTCTACACCCCGGTGGTCCTGCACTGGCTCTGGCTCGGGCTCCGACACGGTCACTTCACGCTTCCGACCGCGGCCAATCCGGGCATCGAGGCCGGCGGTCTCTGCGGCGAGAGCAAGACCGGGATCCTCGGCCGGGCCGGTCCCGCCGGTCAGGCCTGGATCGCCCGCTTCGGCGTCTTCGAGACCGGCGCGGACGACGCCGCCAGGGTCGAGACGCTGATGGGCGAGCTCGAGCTCGATTTCCCGGTCGTGATCAAGCCCGATGTCGGCTGCCACGGTGCCGGTGTCCGCCTGGTGCAGAATCCGGAGGCACTCCGTCCGACCCTCGCCGCCTTTCCGCGCGGCGTGGCGCTCCTGGTGCAGGAATTCGTCCCGTTCGAGGGCGAGGCCGGCGTCTTCTACATACGCCATCCCGGGGGCGCCCCCCGGATCACCTCGATCACGCTGAAATCGTCGCCCGTGGTGATCGGCGATGGCCGCTCGACGCTCCGCCGGCTGATCGACGACGACCCGCGGCTTCGCCGGACCGCGGGCCTCTACCTTCCCCGGCTGCGCGAACGGGCCGACGCGGTGGTCCCACATGGGGAGACGGTCCGTCTCGTGTTCGCGGGCAACCACTGCAAGGGCTCGCTGTTCCACGACGGGACGACGCTCGCGACCGATGAGCTCCGGGTGACGATCGACACCATCTGCCGCTCGGTTCCCGATTTCCACTTCGGCCGGATCGATCTCCGCTACCGCGACCTCGCCTCGCTGCGCCGTGGCGAAGGGTTCCGGGTGATCGAGATCAACGGGATCGGTTCGGAGGCGACCCACATCTGGGATCCCCGGACCAGGCTGGTCAGCGCCTACCGGGCGCAGTTCCAGCACTATCGGGAGGCCTTCGCGATCGGACGCGCGATGCGCCGGCGGGGCCACAAGCCCGTCGGCCCTCTGGCACTTCTCGCGCTCTGGCGACGGCAGAGCCGGCTGATCGCCTCCTACCCGATGAACGACTGACCGCGTCCGGCCTCGGACGGCGTGCGGAGCGCCATCGAGAGCGCGTGCAGGCCGGTCTCGAACTCGGCGGCGACGGCCTCCTGTGCCGCACGCTGGCGCGCGAGGCGCGACATGCCCTCGAACAACGGGGAAACCACCAGCACGTCGTAGTGCGTCTCGCCGGCGCCGCTGCTGCCGGCATGACCCGCATGCAACGCGCTCCGGTCCGCGACCTCGACCTCGGCCGGCGCGAAACGGCGCGCGAGAAGCGTCCTCATCCGTTCCGACCTCGTTTCGGTCATGCTGTCCGTCTCCTCGTCAAGATCTTGCCCTCACACCCGGCTTCCGCACATGTAGCGGCGTGATCAGTCGTCGAACCCCGCGGTTCCGGGCCTATGATCCCGACCCGGAAGCCCCGGGCCGGGGTTGCGACTTTCCGGGATGCGACGCCCATGCCGGATACCGGGCGCCGAAGTCGCGAACCACGCTGAACGACTACTGGTGGTTTTGTCTCGACCATGTCCGCGCCTACAACGGCGCGTGGGATTTCTACAAGGGCATGACGCCCGGCCAGATCGAGGCCCAGATCCGTGCCGACACGCATTGGCAGCGGCCATCCTGGCGGGTCGGCACGATCGGGAGCACGACCCGGCTGGAAGATGCGATCAACGATCCGCTCGGGATCCTCTCGGATGCGCGCCGCGCAGCCGGCGCGCGTGCCGACCAGGCACGTCGCGTCGAGGCGCCGACCGGGCTTCGCGAGCCGCTCGATACGCTCGGGCTGCACTGGCCGGTGTCGCTCGACGAAGTGAAATCCCGCTACAAGGATCTCGCCAAGCGTCATCATCCCGATGCGAACAACGGCGACCGCTCCGCCGAGGAGCGGCTGAAGGTGATCAATCACGCCTATTCGACGCTCCGTCGCCATCTCGCCGGCGAGGCACCGGTCGGAGCGCGTTGAAGCCGAGCGATGCCGGAGTACCGGATCGCGCTGACGTCGAGGCGCGCCAGGCGAGGCGGCCGAGGGCGGAGCGGCAGGCCGGCGGCGGACAAGACCGAGGAGAATGACTGCCTTATGACCAGGATCGCCGCCCTGAGCGAAGACGGGGTCGAAAGCATGACCGACGACGCCGCGCGCCCGACCGACGTCATCGGGCTGCCGGACACGACCGTCCGGTTGAGCGAGCTCTTCGGGATCGAGAGCGACCTCGTCGTGCCAGCCTTCTCGGCCCGCACCGAGCATGTCCCCGAGTTCGATCCGACCTACAAGTTCGATCGCGACACCACGCTCGCGATCGTCGCCGGCTTCGCGTTCAACCGCCGGGTCCTGATCCAGGGCTATCACGGCACGGGCAAGTCGACCCATATCGAGCAGGTCGCGGCCCGGCTGAACTGGCCCTGCATCCGGATCAACCTCGACAGCCACATCTCGCGGATCGACCTCGTCGGCAAGGACGCGATCGTGCTGCGCGATGGGCGCCAGGTCACGGAGTTCCGCGAGGGCCTGCTGCCCTGGGCGCTGCAGCATCCGGTGGCGCTGGTGTTCGACGAATACGATGCCGGCCGGCCCGACGTGATGTTCGTGATCCAGCGCGTGCTGGAGGTCGAGGGCAAGCTCACCCTGCTCGACCAGAACCGGGTGATCCAGCCCCACCCCGCCTTCCGGCTGTTCGCCACCGCCAACACGGTCGGCCTCGGCGACACCACCGGCCTCTACCACGGCGTCCAGCAGATCAATCAGGGCCAGATGGACCGCTGGAGCATCGTGGCCACGCTGAACTACCTGCCGCACGCGCAGGAGGTGGCGATCGTGATCGCGAAGATGGGGATCGACCCGCATGACCGGGACGCCAAGCGTCGCGTCGAGAGCATGGTGGCGCTCGCCGACCTCACGCGTGCCGGCTTCATGTCGGGCGACCTCTCGACCGTGATGTCGCCCCGGACCGTGCTCACCTGGGCGGAGAACGCCCGCATCTTCGGCGATGTCGGCTTCGCCTTCCGCCTTACCTTCCTCAACAAATGCGACGAGGCGGAGCGCGCGACGGTCGCCGAATACTACCAGCGCTGCTTCAACGCCGACGTCGCCACCGGCAACTACGTGGCGCGTCCGGGACGCTGACCGGCCGGGCGCCGACGGAACAGAGGCTGACGATGGCCGGAGACGGGCGGAAAGGCGGCGACGGACCGGCCGAGGATTTCAAGCGGGCGACCGCGGGCGCCGTGCGCGCGATCGCCCAGGATCGCGACGCCGAGGTCACGTTCGCGGCCGGCAAGGAGATGCTGGCCGGCAAGCGGGCGCGCCTGCCGCTCCCGACGCGAAGCCTCCCCGAGGCCGAGCGCGCCCGGCTCCGCGGCGCGGCGGACGCGATGGCGCTTCGTCTCCGCCACCACGACGCGGTGCTCCATGCGGAGCGAAACCCGGAGCCGCGCGAAGCCCGCGAGGCGTTCGACGCGATCGAGCAGGCCCGGATCGAGGTGCTCGGCAGCCGCCACATGACGGGGGTCGCCGCCAACCTGCAGGCGCGGCTCCGCCACGAATGCGAGGCCGACGGGTTCGACCGCATGACGCGGAAGGACCAGTTGCCGGTCGCGGCGGCCCTCGGGCTGCTGGTGCGCGAGCGCCTGTCGGGCGAGGCGGCGGGCTCCGTGGTCGAGCGCGTGCTCCGGCCCTGGCGCGACGAGCTCGACGGCCAGGCGAGTGCGACGCTGGACGAGATGGCGCGCGCGATCGAGGACCAGGCCGCCTTCGCCCGCGCCTCCCGCCGCCTGCTCGCCACTTTCAAGCTGGCGGACGCCGAGGCGGAAGGCGACGAGACGGAGGAAGGCGAGAGCGGCGAGGCGCAGCCGGCCGAGCAGGCCGCGGCCGACGCGAGCCCGGAAGAGCCGGCCGAGCAGCAGCCCGACACCGATGCCATGCTCGGCGCCTCCCCCGACGAGCAGTCCGGTCTCGAAGCCTCTCCCGAGGGCGACGAGGGCGAGGACGACGACAGCGCGGACGCCGAAGGCGAGGAGCGTCCCGGCGGTCCGTCGCCGCGTCGCGAGGCCTCCGCCGAGCCCGGCGACGGCGCCGACTACCGCCCCTACACGCGGCAGTTCGACGAGGAGATCTCGGCCGCCGATCTCTGCGACGCGGACGAGCTCGCACGCCTCCGCCAGCTGCTCGACCAGCAGCTCCTGCATCTGCATAGCGTGGTCGCCCGGCTCGCCAACCGGCTGCAGCGACGCCTGATGGCGCAGCAGACCCGGGCCTGGGATTTCGACCTCGAGGAGGGCACGCTCGATGTCGCCCGCCTCGCCCGCGTGGTGGCGAACCCCACCGTGCCGCTCTCCTACAAGCGCGAGCGCGAGACCGAATTCCGCGACACCGTGGTCTCGCTGCTGATCGACAACTCGGGCTCGATGCGCGGCCGTCCGATCACCGTCGCCGCGATGTGCGGCGACATCCTGGCCCGCACGCTGGAGCGCTGCGGCGTCAAGGTCGAGGTGCTCGGCTTCACCACCCGCGCCTGGAAGGGCGGGCTGTCGCGCGAGCGCTGGGCGGCCGACGGCAAGCCGCGCAACCCGGGCCGGCTCAACGATCTTCGCCACATCATCTACAAATCCGCCGACGAGCCCTGGCGCCGGGCCCGGCGCAATCTCGGGCTGATGCTCCGCGAAGGGCTGCTCAAGGAGAACATCGACGGCGAGGCCCTGCTCTGGGCCTACCGGCGTCTGGTCCATCGGCCCGAGCAGCGTCGCATCCTGATGGTGATCAGCGACGGCGCCCCGGTCGACGACAGCACGCTCTCGATCAACCCCGGTGCCTATCTGGAGCGCCATCTCCGCGAGGTGATCCGCGACATCGAGGCGCGACCTTCGGTCGAGCTGATCGCGGTCGGCATCGGCCACGATGTCACCCGCTATTACCGGCGCGCCGTCACCATCGTCGACGCGGAGGAGCTCGGCGGCACCATGATGCAGAAGCTGGCCGAGCTGTTCGCGACCGCCTGACCCTGAGGCGACGCCTCACCCCTCCCCGGTCGACATCGACCAGGTCTCCAGCGCGTCGACCTCGGCCAGGAGAGCGGCCAGCTTCCCGCGCACCGAGCGCACCGCGGTCGGGCCGATGGGGAGATGCAGCGGCGGGCTCGCGGCCTCGGTCGCCTCCAGTACCACGCGGGCGAGCGTCGCCGGGTCGCCCCATTGCAGCTCGGCGCGATCCGGCGGATCGAGCACGGCGTCGTAGTCCGCGATCATGTGCCTCGACTGCGCCAGCGAGCGTCCGCTCCAATCGCTTCGGAACAGGCCCGGCTGCAGCGACGTCACGTGGATGCCGAGCGGCGCCACCTCGGCGGCCAGCGTGTCGCCGATGCCCTGCAGCGCGAACTTGCTCGCGTGATAGGCGGCAAGGCCCGGGAAGGTCACGGTCGCGCCCATCGAGGACATGTTGAGGATGTGGCCTCGGCGACGCGCGCGCATCGGCGGCAGCACGGCCTGGATCACCGCGACCGCGCCGATCACGTTGACCTCCAGCTGCCGACGCAGCTCGTCCGGCGTGATCTCCTCCACGACGCCCCGGTGCCCATAGCCGGCGTTGTTGATCAGCACGTCGATCGGCCCGGCCGTCGCCTCGATCGAAGCGACCAGGGGCGCGATCTCGGCCGTCCGGGTCACGTCGAGGATCCGGCCGAAGGCGTGGCCGGGACGGAGCGCCTCGAACGCCGCCCGGCTCTCCTCGGTGCGGACCGTCCCGACCACGCGATGGCCACGTGCCAGCGCCTCGGCGGCGATCGCGCGTCCCAGTCCCGTCGAGACGCCGGTGATGAGCATGGTCTTTGACATCGTCTTCACTCCCTCTCGGCTCGCGCAGAGGTGGGCGTGGCTCGGGCTCCGGATTATGACGTCGGTCCCGCATGAATTGATGCACGGATCAGGACAATGGACGCGTTGGGGTTGCGGGAGCTCGAGGCCATTCTCGCGGTCGGCACGCATGGGAGCTTCCGGCGCGCCGCGCTGGCACTCGGCATGTCGCCCTCGGCGCTCAGCCACGCCGTCGCGTCGGCCGAAGCAAGGCTCGGGATCCGGCTGTTCAATCGCACGACGCGGAGCGTCCGGGCCTCCGAGGCGGGAGCCCGCCTCATCGCCCGGATCGGGCCCTTGCTCCGCGCGCTGGACGACGCGCTCGCCGAGACGAGCGAACAACGACTGACGCCGGCGGGCACGCTCCGGATCAACGTCTCGACCGCGGCGCAGCGTTTCGTGGTGCCGCGGATGGCCGCGTTCCTGACCGCCTATCCGGACATGCGCCTCGATCTGGTAGCCGAGGACCGGCTGGTCGGCATCGTCGAGGAGGGCTTCGATGCCGGGATCCGGCTCGCCGAAGCGGTCCCGCTCGACATGGTCGCCGTGCGCTGCAGCCCCGACCTCGACTTCGCGGTGGTCGCTTCTCCCGCCTATCTCGAGCGGGCGGGCAAGCCGCACGTGCCTGCCGAGCTCCGGCATCACGCGTGCATCCGCCGCCGGCTTTCCGGCGGCCGTCTGTATGCCTGGGAGTTCGAGCGGAGCGGCGAGGAGATCGCGGTCGAGGTCGCGGGTGTGCTGACCGCGGATCACGAGGGGGCGATGATCGCCGCCGCGCGCGTCGGGATCGGGCTCGCCTATGTCAGGAGCTGGTCGGTCGTGGCCGAGCTCGCGGAGGGATCGCTGGTCCGGGTTCTCGCCGACTGGACGCCGTCGCATCCGGGCTTCCGGCTCTACTACCCCGGCCATCGCCACGTCCCCGCGGGCCTCCGCGCGCTGGCCGGCGTCCTGCGGACACTCGAGTGACGGGAAGGCTCAACCGATGCCTTCGGGTGCGAGATCGACCGCGACCTCGAGCGTGTGCCGGCCGCCGCCCAGGATCACGCCGTATAACGGGCTCACGTCCGAGAAGTCGCGCCCCCAGCCGAGCACGACATGCTGGTCGCCGACTGCGATGTCGTTGGTGGGGTCGAGGCCGATCCAGCCGAGCGCCGGCCCGAGCCAGGCGCCGACCCAGGCATGGCTGACGTCCGATCCCTGGCGCCTCGCGGTATCGGGCGCGGGACGGGTCCGGATGTAGCCGGACACGTAGCGCGCCGGCAGCCCGATCGCCCGAAGACAGGACAGCATGAGATGGGTGAAGTCCTGGCAGACGCCCTCGCGGGACGCGAGCAGCTCGCCGACCGTGGTCGCGAGCGTGGTCACGCCGGGCTTGAACCGGAAGTCGGCATGGATCTTCGCGTTGAGCGCGAGCAGTCCGGCGAGGATCGGCGTACGCGGCGCGAAGCAGGCCGCGGCGTAGGCGCGCGCCGCCTCGCTCCGAGGCAGTTTCGGGCTCGGGAGCAGGAACTCGAACACGTCCCACCCTGAGGCGCTCCTGGCCGCCGACGCCACGTCTTCCCACCCGGGCGTGTCCGCCTCCCGCGGCAGCGCGGGAAAGCGGACATCGACCACGGAACGCGTCGTCACGACGAAGCGCCTGTGCGGCGTCTCGATCGTGAGCCAGGCGGTCCGGTTGCCGAAATGGTCGCGCGCCTCCCGTTCGAAGCTCGGCGCCGGCTCGGTGGCGAGCGCCGCGCTGATCACGGTCTGCCCGCCCGCGACCGGGCGCGGCAGCAGATGGGCGAGATGCGACCCGAGCTCGACCGGAGTGCGATAGGAATACGTCGTGACATGGCGGACGCGGTAGATCATCCGCCGACCGTCCGCATCGCGGCGGGAAGCAGGTCGATGTAGCGGCGTGCGACCGCCCGCTGGAGACCGGTGATCCCGGCTTCCGCCTCGGCAAGCCCGGCCCGCAGTGCCGCCGCCGCTCGCTCCGGATCCTCCGCGTCCAGCATGTCGCCGACCAGCCCGTCGACCTCCCGCAGCATCGTTTCCACGCGGTCGAGCATGGTGACGCCGCCGATCTCGCCGAGGCTCCTGAGCAGGCCCGCCGCCTCGGCAAGCTGGAAGGCGAGGGCCCGCGGGTTGAGCCGGTCGGCGAGCAGGAGATCGAGCACGAGCCCGGCCTCGATCGGACCGGGATAGCGGCCGCGATAGGTGATCGTGCTGTCCCGCAGTTCCAGCAGCAGGCCGAGTGCGGCGTCGAAGTCGGGGCCCGGCTCGCGCCCGCTCGCGTCGCCCGGCAGCACGGCGGCCGGTCCGAGCGCCGTGCCCAGTTCGGCCACCACGGTCGCCGCGCGTTCGAGCCGGAGGCCGAGCTCGAGGAACAGCCGGCTGCCGCCCCGCGTCATCGTCTCCGCCGCGAGGCCCGCGAGGGTGGCGGTGAAGCCGAGGATGGCCGCCGTCACGTGGCCGAGCGTATCGAGGTCTCCGCCACCCGGCTCGGCGAACCCGTCGAGAGCAAGGCCGAGGCTCCGGCTCAACGTCCCGTGCATTTCGCTCGTGATCCGGTCGCGGAGGCGCTCGATCCGGAGCGCCGTTCGCCGGACCCCGGTCGCGAGCGGGCTGCCACCCGACGCGAGATGGGCGAGTGCCGCGGCAAGCCCGGGAGCCGCCGGATCGAGCAAGGCCTCGCGCGGCAGAAGTCCCGTCCGGAGCAGCGACGCGCTCAGGATCCGGAGCTCCACGAGTTCCCGGGGGCGCCCGACATAGCGTTCGAGCCGCGTCGCGAGCGCCCGGGTCAGCCGCGCGCCCGTCTCCAGCTGCTCCCATTCGCGCCCCAGCGAGAAGAATTCCTCGGCGACCCGGGCGGGCAGGTCGCCCTCGAGGCGTCGGGGCACCGGTCGCGACCTGGCGAAGATCCGTTCCGGCGAGACCGGCCAGGCGAGGATCTCCGCGGTGTCGTCCTCGCCGCTCGGCAGCACGAACAGGTCCTTCGACAGGCCCTGGCACGGCAGCGGTCCGCCCGCCTGCTCGCCCTCGTCGAGAACCCGGACGAAGCCCGAGGGCAGCGGCACCCACCGGTCGCCGTCGTGGAGAAGGAAGATCCGGATCGAGACCGGCCGCGGCACGAGGCTCCGCTCTCCGATCGACGGCGCGGCCGACGGCTCGACCGCCCGGGTCGCGACGAACGTCCCCCCGTGCTCGGCGATCGCCGACCAGAGCCGCGCGCAGGCCCCCGCGCCGAGCCGGACCGGATCGATCGCCGGGACCGCGGGATCGACCGCGCTCCGGATCCGCCAGCGTTCCGGTTCGGAGCGGAGCCGGGCACGGGCACCCTCCTCGCCGAGCCAGATCGTCTCGACCGACGCGAGAGCCCGCGTCACGTCCCGTCCGAGCAGGCGTTCTCCGAGTGCGGGCAGGAAGCACGCGAGGGCCGGCACCTCCGCAAGCGCGGCACCGGGGTCGTTCAGCACGGTGACGCGGCCGGTGCGCTGCAGGGCGAGAAGGCCGGGGACGCCGCTGCCGGTCGTCCAGTCGAGCTCCAGGGGATCGAGGAGGTGGGCGTCCTGGCGTGCGAGGATCACGTCGACGCGCCGCAGCCCGCGCAGGCTCTTGACGAACGCGAACCCGTCCCGGAGCGTCAGGTCGCCCCCCTGCACGAGATCGCAGCCGAGCTCGCGCGCGATGATCACCTGCTCGAACCAGGCGGGATCGCGGTGCCCTTCGCTCAGCAGCACCAGGCGTCCGTCATCTCCGGCGTCCGGCGCGCCGGGCGGTCGGCTGCGGCGGAGCACGTCCCGCCACAGCTCGAAGAAGCGTCCGAGGCCGGCGACGTCGGCCCGGAACAGCTCCGGCATCACGCGGCGCAACAGACGGCGGTTCTCCAGCAGCCTGCCGATGCCCCCGGGCCGCGCGCACGCATCGCCGGCGACGAGGAACGACCCGTCGGGGGCGCGCACGAGGTCGGCGGCGTAGAGCGACAGGCGTCGTCGCCCCGCGCGCTGTTCCGTCCGGGACGGCCGGAGGAAATGGCGGGCGCCGAACACGATGTCCGGTGGCAGCCTTCCCTCGGACAGCAGCGACTGTGGTCCGTAGAGGTCGTCGAGCACGGCTTCCAGGAGTGTCGCCCGCTCCGCGAGCCCGCGCACGATCGCGGCGAACTCGGGTCCGGCCATGATCAGCGGCACCGGATCGCAGCGCCACGAGGGCGCGTCCCGGTCGGCGAGCAGGGCGGCCGCCCCCTCCTCCTCGGCTGCCTGGTCGAGGGAGCGCGCGCGCTCGGCGAGAACCGGGAACCCGAGCGACTGCAGGACCTCGAAGCCGCGCCGCCAGGCGGGGCGGATCCGCCCCGCCCCGTCCACCATCTCGTCGCGGGGCGCCGAGCCGCTCCCGGACACGCTCAACCCGCGTCGCGATCGTGTCGGCCGCGGCATTCGGCGCGCGGTGGCCGCCCGAGGCTCGCCCCGTCGTCCTGGCATGGGGTCCGGTGCGTCGGCGCGGCGTGCAGTGCCATCAGTCAGAACGATCTCCAGGCCGGATCGAACCCGTGCCGCGACGTGTCACCCGGCACGAGCGCGAGTGTGCGAAACGACGCGCGCTGCCGCAACGAGCGGAGCAGTCTTGTGTCAGGCCGCCTCGGTCCGTGCCCGGACCTCGCGAAGGATGGCGACGAGGTCCTCACGCCGGAACGGTTTGCCGAGGACGTGCTCGTGCGGTCGCGGGGCCTGTCCGGCGCGATCCTCGGTATGTCCGCTGATGAACAGCAGTTCCGTTCCGGCATGGCGGCTTCTCGCGATGTTGGCGAGATCCATCCCGGTCAGTCCCGGGCCGAGATCGATGTCGGTGACCAGGAGGTCGATCTGCTCGCCGCTTCCCAGCAGCACCAGCGCCTCCTCGGCGTAGCCGACGCCGTCCGCCTCGACGCCCTCGTCGATCAGGATCTCCGCGATCAGCTCCCGGATCAGCGGATCGTCCTCCACCACCAGCACACGCATCGAGGCCAAGGCTCAGAAACGCCTCGGCGCCGTCTCGTGATCGACGTCGCGCAGATCGGGCCCCTTCTCGCCGTCCTCGAGATCGTCGTCGTCGAGGTCCGAAGACGGGTTGGTCCGATCGCCGCCGTGCGCGACGATCTCGCGGGCCATCGGACCCGCGGTCCGGTCCACGGTCCAGATCCGCTTGAGCCCTTCGGCCACCGCCCGATCCTTCGCGAACCCGATGGCGGCCTCCCAGTCGAGCGGGGCCCCGTCCGCACCGGTCGGGGTCGCGGTCTCCTCGCTGCGGTCGGGGTTCGTCACCACGAGCTCGATCGCGAGCGTATCCGGTGCGTCTTCCGAGAAGCGTCGCATCAGCACCACCGAATGTCCGCCCGGAAGCGGGTCGTGGGGCGCGAGCGTCCTGATTTCTGTCATGTGTCCTCCGTTCGGGCGTCTAACGGCGCGACGCGCCGGTGGTTGTCGCCGCACCGGCTCCGGTGCCGCCCGGCCGTCAGTGCCGCATCAGCACCGGCAGCTCGGCATTCGCGAGCACGTGGTTCGTGACCCCGCCGAGGAGGCGCTCGCGGAACGCCGAGTGACGATAGGCCCCGAGCACGAGGAGGTCGGCCCCGATGTCCCGGGCCGCCGCGAGCAGGCGCGGACCGGCCGGACCCTCGCCCGGGAGTGGCCGCGTCACGGCCGTGATCCCCGCCTCGGCCAGGATCGTCGGCGGTCTCGCCGCTCCGCCGTCCGTCAGCAGCGTGACCTGGTCCGCTGCCCGCAGCAGCGGCAGCGCGGTGCGGACAGCGCCCTTCACGCGACGATCGCCGCTCCACGCGATCGCGACGTGCCGACCGGACAGGCCGTCACGCCACGCCGGCGGCACCAGCACGACCGGCCGACGTCCGTCGAAGATCGCGCCGTGGAGCACGGCAGGGCGTGCTCCCGCGCGGCCTTCCTCTCGCGGCCGCTCCATTGCCACCACGTCGGACCCTGCCACGAGCGAGCCGACCGCCAATGCCAGGTCGCCGCTCGGCTCGACCCAGTCCGCTCTCGGCGCGATCCGGCCCGGCCTGTCGCGCCACCCGTCGAAGGTCTCCCGCAGCATCTCGGCCCCGCCGTCGGCCTCGCCGGCCTCGGGCGTGACGTCCTCCGTTCGCGACACCACGTCGGGAGCCGCGGGGCGGAGCGCCAGGACGCCGATCCGGCCGCCGCCCGACGTGCGGAGCAGCGTCTCGGCGACGTCCAGTATGGTCCCCGCCTGATCCGCGTGGTCGAGCAACGCCAGCACGGTCGTGCCCTCGTGCAGCGCCCCGTCGGCGGCACGACCGGCCTGGCGGACGGCGGCCGTGGCCGCGACGGCATGGCCCGCCGCGACGCCGGCGAGGCAGAGCAGGACCGAGAACGCGACGTTCCCGAACGCCGCGAGCGGCCTCGCCTCGCGGACCAGGTCGAGCGTCTGCAGGCTGAACGACGAGAAGGTCGTGAAACCACCGCAGATCCCGACCATGACGAACGCCCGGAGCACCGGGCCCGACGGAAGCAGGCCGCCCGGCAGGGTGGAGGTGCCGACGAAGCCGATGACCGCGCTGCCGGCGATGTTGATCACGATGGTGGGCCAGGGAAACGACGTCCCGACCAGCGCCGCCCCGGCATTGCCGACGAGCAGGCGCAGCACGCTCCCGAGCGCGCCGCCGGCCGCCACCACCAGGATCGTCAGCACGCGCGCGTTCCTGTCCGAGGCGTCCCGGCCGCGCCGGCGAGCCCGTGCTCGCCGAAGCCGAGGCGACGCTTGCCGGCACCTGGGACCGTCGGGAACATCTCGTGCCGCATCCCGTCGTTGTGCCGCAACCCACGGCTTCGGGCCAGGAGGAGGTCACCCATGGATCGACACGAGATCGGAACCGACGCGCTCTCCGCGACGGTGCTGGCCGAGGGTGCCGAACTCTGCTCGCTGAGGGCGTCTCGGGCCGGCGAACTCCTCTGGCAGGCGGGTCCGGCGTGGAAGCGCCACGCACCGGTCCTGTTCCCGATCGTCGGCCGGCTGGCGGACGACACGTTGCGGGTCGGGGCACACCGGTCGCGGATGACCCAGCACGGTTTCGCGCGTGACCGCGTCTTCCGGCTGGACACCGCCGACGCGACCTCCTGCCGGTTCTCGCTCGAGGACGACGAGGCGACGCGGGCGGTCTATCCGTTCCCGTTCCGCCTCACCCTCGACTACGACATCGCCGGGACCACGCTCCGGACCACCTATCGTCTCGCCAACACCGGCGGGACGACCCTTCTCGCTTCGCTCGGGACCCACCCCGCGTTCCGCTGGCCGCTCGCCGACGGCGTCGCGAAGGAGGCGCATCGTCTGGTGTTCGAAGCCGACGAGCCGGGCCCGGTTCGCCGGCTCCGGGACGGGCTGCTGGAGGACGGCGCCGTTCCGTCTCCGGTGGCGTCTCGCGTGCTCCGGTTGTCCGATGACCTGTTCGCGCACGACGCGGTCATCCTGGAGCGTCCCGCGAGCCGTCGGGTCCGCTACGAGGCGGAGGGGTGCCGCCACGCCGTCATCGTTTCCTGGGAGGGGTTCTCGACACTCGGCATCTGGTCGAAGCCGGCCGACTTCGTCTGCATCGAGCCCTGGTCCGGGATCGCCAGCCCGGCCGGCTTCGACGGCGATCTGGCGGACAAGCCCGGCGTGCTCGCGGTGGAACCGGGCGGCGTGCTGGAGCGTCGCCTGCGGTTCACCATCGAACAGGATTGAGGGCAACCCGGGATGAGCGCGCGCGGCGTGGAAGCGATCGGGCCCGGTGCGTTCCTGTTACGCGAGTTCGTCCCGGCGGCGGCGCGGGCCGGCTTGCGCGAGGCGATCGCGTCGGTCGCCGAAGCGGCACCGTTCCGTCGCTACGAGACGCCCGGCGGCCGGCTGATGTCGGTCGCCGTCACCTGCTGCGGCGACACCGGCTGGGTCAGCGACCGGCGCGGCTACCGCTACGAGGATCGCGATCCCCGGACCGGCCTCCGGTGGCCACCGATGCCGCCCGGCTTCGCGGCGCTGGCGTCGTGTGCGGCGGCGGAAGCGCGCTTTCCGGACTACCGCCCGGACAGCT
This sequence comes from uncultured Acetobacteraceae bacterium, assembly GCA_964249405.1. Classification (GTDB taxonomy): domain Bacteria; phylum Pseudomonadota; class Alphaproteobacteria; order Acetobacterales; family Acetobacteraceae; genus CAXTPV01. Next base: position 37,760 of record CAXUBX010000002.1, read on the forward strand.
GCCTCGTGAACCGCTACAGCCCCGGAACGGCGCTCTCGCTCCACCAGGACCGGGACGAGCCGGACCGCCTCGCACCGATCGTGTCGGTCTCGCTCGGCCTGCCCGCCGTGTTTCTCTGGGGCGGTCTCCGCCGGACCGACCCGGTCCGGCGTTTCGCGCTCGCCGACGGCGACGTCGCGGTGTGGGGCGGTCCATCCCGCCTCGCCTATCACGGGATCGCGCGCCTCAAGCCGCCGTCCGGGCTGCTGGACGACCCGGACTGCCGTCTCAACCTGACGTTCCGGCGCGCGACCGCGGGCGCGTAGATCCCGCGACCGGGGGCGCGTAGATCCGTCATGCCATGGACACGATGATCGAACGGGGCGGCCCGACCGTCCGGGAGCTGCTGGACGCGCGCCGCGACACGCTCGCGATGGATCACCGGCAAGGGCTTTGCTGCGAAGGCATTCCGCTCGCGGCGATCGCCGACGCGACCGGGACACCGGCCTGGGTGATCGGCGCCGCTACGATCCGGGCGCGCTATCGCCGCCTGGCGCGGGCGATGAGCGAGGCCGGCCTCGGGCGGAACGGGATCCATTACGCGGTCAAGGCGAACGACCACCTGGCCGTGCTGTCCGTGCTCGCACGCGAAGGGGCGGGCGCCGACGTGGTGAGCGGCGGCGAGCTTCGTCGCGCAAGGGCGGCCGGCGTTCCGCCCGACCGGATCGTCTTCTCGGGCGTCGGCAAGACCGCGGACGAGCTGGCCCTCGCGGTCGCGACCGGGATCGCGGCCGTCCACGTCGAGAGCGCCGAGGAACTGGCGGCGCTCTCCGCGATCGCCACCGCCGCGGGTCGGACCCAGGACGTGGCGCTCCGGATCAATCCGGACATCGACGCCGGCGGGCACGACAAGATCAGCACCGGACGGGCGGGAGACAAGTTCGGGATCCCGCTCGGAGACGCGGTGGCCACCTGGGCCCGTGCCGCCGCCCTGCCGGGGATCCGTCCGGTCGGGCTCGCGTGCCATGTCGGCAGCCAGATCGACGAGCCGGCGACGTTCGCCGCCGCGGCGTCGCGCCTCGCCTCCGTCACGCGCGCGCTGCGGGGCGCCGGGCACGCCGTCCGGATCCTCGACGTCGGCGGCGGCCTCGCGGTCGGCTACGGGGTCGGCGCCCGTGACGCCGACCCCGATGCGGTCGCGCGCGCGATCGCCGCCGTGCTCGCCCCGCTTGAGCTCGAGGTCGCGATCGAGCCCGGCCGCTGGCTGGTCGCGGGCGCCGGCCTTCTCCTCGCGTCCGTGGTGCGCCGAAAGCAGGTCGAGCCGCATCCGTTCATCATCCTGGACGCGGCGATGAACGATCTCGCGCGCCCGGCCCTGTACGGGGCCTGGCACGGCATCCTTCCGGTCGCGCCCTGGCCCGAGGCCGCCGACGAGATCGTCGAGGTGGTCGGCCCGGTCTGCGAGAGCGGCGACGTGCTGGCGCCGTCGCGTCTCCTGCCACGCCTCGCGCCGCCGGCGCGCGTGGCGATCCTCGACACCGGCGCGTATGGTGCGGTGATGAGCTCCGCGTACAACGCGCGTCCGTTCGCGCCCGTGGTGATGATCGACAACGGCGCCTTCCACGTCGTCCGGCCGCGGCAGCCCGTCGAGAACCTCTGGGCGGCCGAGACCGTGCCGCCCGCGGGACCGGCGGAAGGACGCGTCTCCTGACGCCGCCCCGATCCCACTCCCGTCTCGAACGCGCCCGGTCGCGTGCGCACTTGGTGCTCCGTGTCGAGCAGGCGGCGGTCGCCCTCGCCCCGTCCGCCGCGATCGTCGGCCTCTGGGCCGTCGCGGCACTGGCCGGCGAGGCGGTGTGGCTTCCGGTTCCCGCCGTGGCGCTCTCGACGGCGGCGGCGGCGGCGGCGGTCATCGTGCTCGCGATCCGGCGGGTCTCGCGGCTGACCCGGCCGTCCGCCGCCGCCCCCCCCCGGCGTCTCGAGATCGCGTCGGCGCTGCCGCATCGCCCGCTGGCCGCGCTCCGCGACCATCCCGCGCCGACGGCGGCGTTCGCCGGCGCATCGGCGGCGCTCTGGTCCGCGCACCAGGCGCGGCTTGCCGGCAGGCTCGACGGCCTCCGTGCCGGCTGGCCGCGTCCCCCGCTCGCCACCATCGATCGCTGGCAGCTCCGGTTCGCCATCCCTGCCCTGCTCGTGCTCGGCTTCGCCGGAGCCCGCAGCCAGTCCGGCAACCTCCTCCTCGCCGCCCTGTTGCCCGGACTAGAACCGAGGCCCGGAGCCGCAGGTCGGATCGAGGCCTGGATCACGCCGCCCGCGTTCAGCGCCATGGCGCCGGTCTTCCTCCACCCGGACGCCAGCGACGGCGGCGAGCCGCCGCCCGTCCCGGCCGGATCGACGCTCAGCGTCTCGCTGACCGGCAGCGACGCCGATCCCCGCCTGGTGTTCGACGGTCGTGCCAACGGCCGGCCGCGCTTCCATCGCCTGGCGCCGTCGAGTTGGCAGGCGAGCGCGGTGTTGCGCCGGTCCACCACGCTCCGGATCCGCCAGGGCGGGCATCTGGTCGCGGCCTGGGATCTCCTGGTGGAGCCGGTCGGTGCACCGAGCGTCGCCTGGGCGTCGCCACCCGGCGCCTGGCGCGGCGGCTGGCGGACGCGGCTGCCGTGGTCGGTCGGCGACCGGTTCGGGGTGACGGCGCTTCGGGCCGAGCTCCGTCCCGTCCGGCCCGCCGGCGCGCCGCCGATCGTGGTCGCGATCCCCCTGGAGGGCGAGCCGAAGCACGCCTCGGGAACCGAGCTTCCGGACCTCGTGGCGTCCCCGTTCGCCGGGACCGAGGTCGACGCGACGCTGCTCGCGACGAACGGCGCCGGCCTCGTCGGGCGGAGCCGGCCGGAACGCTTCACCTTGCCGTCGCGTCCGTTCCACGACCCGCTGGCACGCGCCGTCCTCGCGGTCCGCCGCCGTCTCGCGCTCGATCCCGGATCGCGACGCGGCGCGGTCTCGGATCTCGAGACCCTCGGCGACGTGCCGGGCGCCTTCGCGGGTCGCCTCGGCCTGTTCCTCAACCTCGAGAGCGTGGCGGCGCTGCTGGCGGTCGAGCCCGGGCCGGCCGCGATCGAGGGCGCCGAGGCGCGGCTCTGGCAGCTGGCGCTGCAGATCGAGGACGCGAAGCGGGGGCGCGCCACGGCCGAGAGCGACCTCGCCCTGCAGTCGGCACGCGACGCGGTCGACCGACAGCTCGCCCACATGCGCGAGCTCGGCGCGGCGGGACGAACCGCGCCCGAACAGGCCGAGCTCGCGCGCCGTCTCTCGGCGCTTCGCCATGCGCTCGCGTCGCGGATGGCGGCGCTGACCCGCGACGCGCTCCGGAAGGGTCTGGTCCTGCCGCCCGACGCCGGCCGCATGCAGTTCGGAGCGAACGCGTTCGACCGGATGATGCGCTCGGTGCAGGGCGAGGCGGAAGCGGGCCATGTGGACGATGCCGCCCGGACGCTGTCCCGGATGGAGGATCTCCTCGACCGGATGCGCCCGGCGACGGCGGACGACGTGCGGCGGGCGCTGGCGGCGCGGGAAGCGGACACGGCGGCGCGAGCCGACATGGCGGCGGTCGGCGACATGGTGAAGCGCGAGGCGTCGCTTCTCGATCACGCCCAGAAGCGCCAGGAACAGGCTCGCGAGGAGCGGGGCGACAACGGAAGCGACGGCGCGACTTCTCCCGGTGATCTCACGTCGCCCCTGATGGGGGACGGGGCGGATGCCGGTCTTGCCCCGCCAGCCCCGCCCCCGCCTTCACCGCTCTCGACCTCACCGTCGGCGGCCTCGCCGCCCTCATCCTCCCCCCCTTCGTCCTCGCCGCCGTCGTCCGCGCGCACGAGCGGGCCGGTTGCCGCAGCCGGCGGAGCACCGGGGGGCGGTGCCGACGCCGCCGCGGCCGCGGCGACCCGGGACGCCGACCGGCGGATCCAGGCCGCGCTGGGCCGAGCCGCCGGTGTCGTCGCCGCGCAGTTCGGCGGCCTCTCCGGGAAGCCGCCCGACGCGCTGGGCAAGGCTGGAGACGCCATGGCGCGCGCGGTGACGGCGCTCCGGGCCGGCGACGACCACGGCGCGGCCGCGGACGAGCAGGAGGTGCTGCGCGATCTCCAGCAGGGCGGCAAGCAGATGGCGGCGGCGATGCAGGGCGGCGGCGGCGCCGGATCGGGCGGCGGCGCGCTGCTGCCCGGCTTCGCCTCGGCGGGTCCGGGCGACGGCGGGGATGACGGGTCCGACGGTGCCGATGACGGCGCCCAGGCGGAAGGTGCGGACCGCGACCCGTTCGGTCGGAACGTCGATGGCCAGGGCAAGGGCTCGGCGGACGACACCGAGCTCGCGATCCCCGGCGACGGCGGAAACGCCGAGAGCCGGGCGATCGAGGAGGAACTGCGCCGGCGGGACAGCGATCGCCAGCGGCCCAGGCCCGAACTCGACTATCTCGGGCGGCTGCTCCAGCCGTTCTGAGCGTTCGCGAAGGAACCCGCCTCAGGAGCTCCGAGGCGACCGGCTCGTCAGAACGGGATCTCGTCGTCGAGGTCGCCGCCGCCGGCACCGGGCGAGTCCCAGCCGCCGCGACCGCCACTGCCGGAAGCCGGAGCGGGACGCCCTCTCGGCGCCGCCGCGGGGCGGGGCGTGTAGCCTCCCGTGTCGCCCTCGGACGAACCGCCGAACTCGTCTCCCGCGCCGCCCCGGCCGCTGTCGATCAGCGTGAGCTCGCCGCGGAACCGGTCGATCACCACTTCGGTCGTGTATTTTTCCTGGCCGGACTGGTCCGTCCATTTCCGGGTCTGCAGGCTACCCTCGACATAGACCTTGCGGCCCTTGCGAAGGAACCGCTCGGCGACGTCCGCGATCCGCTCGTTGAACACCACGACGCGGTGCCACTCGGTCCGCTCGCGCTTCTCGCCCGAGGCCCGATCGTTCCAGGTCTCGCTGGTGGCGAGCGTGAAGTTCACGATCTTGGTGCCGTTCTGGGCGTTCCGGACCTCGGGATCCTTCCCGAGATTGCCGACCAGGATGACCTTGTTGACGCTGCCCGCCATCGGCTCGCTTCCCCCTTCCAGGCTTTCGTTCCGGCTGCGACACTAGCAGCCGGCTCGCCGCTTTTCTAGGACGCCAGCCGGCCCGCGTCGAACCTTGCGTCCCCTCCTGACGCGCACCAATTCGGACCGGCATCGAGCGGACGGGAACGAGGGATGGCGGGGAGCATCCGCGTGCGCGGCGCGCGAGAGCACAATCTCAAGAACATCGACGTCGAAATCCCCCGCGATAAGCTGACCGTCATCACCGGACTGTCCGGATCCGGAAAGTCCTCGCTCGCCTTCGACACCATCTACGCGGAAGGCCAACGACGCTACGTCGAGAGCCTGTCGGCCTATGCGAGGCAGTTCCTGGAGCTTGCGGGCAAGCCGGACGTGGACGCGATCGAGGGCCTGTCGCCCGCGATCTCGATCGAGCAGAAGACCACCAGCAGGAACCCGCGCTCCACCGTCGGCACGGTGACCGAGATCCACGACTACATGCGCCTCCTCTGGGCGCGGGCCGGCGTGCCGCACTCGCCGGCGACCGGACTGCCGATCGAGGCGCAGACGGTCAGCCAGATGGTGGACCGCGTGCTGGCGATGCCGGAGGGCACGCGGCTGATGCTGCTGGCGGCCGTGGTGCGCGACCGGAAGGGCGAATACCGCAAGGAACTCGCCGACCTGCAGCGACGCGGCTTCACCCGGGTCAAGGTGGACGGCACGCTGCACGAGATCGGCGAGGTGCCGGCGCTCAACCGCAAGCTCAAGCACACGATCGAGGCGGTGATCGACCGCGTCGTGGTCAAGGACGGGCTCGCCGCGCGGCTCGCGGACAGTTTCGAGAGCGGGCTCGCCCTCGGCGACGGCATCGTCTACGCCGAGGAGGTCGCTCGCGGCGAGGCGAAGGACCCGCCGCGGCGGACCGTGTTCTCGTCCCGCTTCGCCTGTCCGGTCTCGGGCTTCACCATCGAGGAGATCGAGCCGCGGCTGTTCTCGTTCAACTCGCCGCAGGGTGCGTGCCCGGTCTGCGACGGGCTCGGTTCGGAGAGCTTCTTCGACGCCCGGCTGGTGGTCCCCGACGAGCGGATCAGCCTGCTCGACGGCGCGATCGCACCCTGGCGCGGCTCGCAGAGCCCGTACTACGACCAGACCCTCGCCTCGCTCACCCGGCACTTCAAGGTGCCGATGTCGACGCCGTGGTCGATGCTGCCGGCACGGGTCCGGGACGCGCTGCTGCACGGCACGGCCGATGCGCCCGTCCCGTTCACCTACAAGGACGACGTGCGCTCCTACACGGTGACCAAGCCGTTCGAGGGCGTGCTGAAGAACCTCGAGCGGCGCTGGAAGGAGACCGACAGCGCCTGGGTCCGCGAGGAGCTGTCGCGCTACCAGGGCGAGAAGCCCTGTGCGGCCTGCGGCGGCAAGCGACTGAAGCCGCAGGCGCTGTCGGTCAAGATCGCGGGTCTCGACATCGCCGAGAGCTCCGAGATGCCGATCCGGCGCGCGCTCGACTGGTTCGGCGGCGTGGACGCGACGCTGAACCCGCAGCGACGGGCGATCGCGACCCGGATCCTGCGCGAGATCACCGAGCGCCTCCGCTTCCTCGACGATGTCGGCCTCGAATACCTCACGCTGTCGCGGGGCTCGGCCACGCTCTCGGGTGGCGAGAGCCAGCGCATCCGGCTCGCGAGCCAGATCGGGTCGGGACTCACCGGCGTGCTCTACGTGCTCGACGAACCCTCGATCGGGCTGCATCAGCGCGACAACGAGCGGCTGCTCGGCACGCTCCGCCGGCTGCGCGACCTCGGCAACACGGTGCTCGTGGTCGAGCACGACGAGGACGCGATCCGGGCCGCCGACCACCTGATCGACATGGGGCCGGCCGCCGGAGCGCATGGCGGCGAGGTCATCGCCTCGGGAACGCCGGAGGCGGTCGCCGCCCACCAGACCTCGCTGACCGGCGCCTACCTCTCGGGACGACGCTCGATCGCGGTGCCCGCCCGCCGCCGACCCACCGATCCGAAACGCACGCTCACGCTGACCGGGGCGCGCGGCAACAACCTCAAGGACGTGACCGCCCGGATCCCGCTCGGGACGTTCACCTGCGTCACCGGCGTCTCGGGCGGCGGCAAGTCGACGCTGATCGTGGACACCCTGTTCAAGGCGGTGTCGCGGCGGCTTATGGGCTCGGGGGAGATCCCCTCGCCGTTCGAGCGCCTCGAAGGGCTGGAGCTGATCGACAAGATCATCGACATCGACCAGTCGCCGATCGGGCGGACGCCGCGTTCGAATCCCGCGACCTACACGGACCTGTTCGGCCCGATCCGGGACTGGTTCGCCGAGCTCCCGGAGAGCCGCGCGCGCGGCTACAAGTCCGGCCGCTTCTCGTTCAACGTGAAGGGCGGACGCTGCGAGGCCTGCCAGGGCGACGGCGTGATCAAGATCGAGATGCACTTCCTGCCGGACGTCTACGTCACCTGCGATGTCTGCCGCGGCCAGCGCTACAACCGCGAGACGCTCGAGATCCGGTTCCGCGGCCGCTCGATCGCGGAGATCCTGGAGCTCAGCGTCTCGGAGGCGGTGCCGCTGTTCTCGGCGGTGAGCCGCATCCACGACCGGCTGCTCGTGCTGGAGCGGGTCGGCCTCGGCTACGTGAAGCTCGGCCAGCAGGCGACCACGCTGTCGGGGGGCGAGGCACAGCGCATCAAGCTCGCGAAAGAGCTCGCGCGCCGCGCCACGGGACGCACCCTCTACATCCTCGACGAGCCGACCACCGGGCTCCACTCCGAGGACGTGCGCAAGCTGCTTGAGCTGCTGCACGCGCTGGTCGAGGCGGGCAACACGGTGCTGGTGATCGAGCACAATCTCGACGTCATCAAGACCGCCGACTGGATCCTCGATCTCGGGCCGGAAGGCGGCGATGGCGGCGGCCGCATCGTGGTGGAGGGCACGCCCGAGATGGTGGCCGCCACCCCGGGCAGCCACACCGCCCGGTTCCTCGCCCCGCTGCTCCCGGCACCGGAAGCGACGCCGCGCCGTCGGGTCGGATCGCGTCGCGGCTGACGCCGGTCCACCCACGCCCGGCGCCGGCGGGCCTCGGTCAGGCCACGACCGGCAGCTTCGGCTCGACCTGAACGCCCCGCGACAGGTCGAGGGCCGCGTTGACCGCCTCCCGGAGCGAGGAGACCGAGAGGTCGGCACCGGTCATGCCCCGCAGATCCTCGTCCGCCAGGAGCGGGTCATCGGCCGGCCAGAGCCCGATCACGAACGTCGCGTCGGGGAAGTGCCCGCGCAGCCTCCGCAGCAGGTAGCGGAGATGGGTCTGCTTGCCGGTGATCTCGAGATAGGACACGCACACCATGGCGACGCCCGCGCGCGGGATCGCGGGGAGTGCGGCGCGCGACACCCCGGCGTGGTCGATCACCCGCGCGCCGATCCCGTGCTTCCGCATCAGCTGGGCCAGCATGAGCGCCGCCGCCTCGTCGAGCGGTCCCCGACCCGACACGCAGAGGACCGGCGTCTCGCCCCGCCAGACCGGCGCCCTGTCTTCCGGGCGCACCGCCCCGCCGTTCGGGGCTTGCTCCTGCCCGACCCGTCGTTCCGGCCGGTCGAGCCCGGCGACCCCGTCGTCGGGACGTCCGCTCGGAGGCGGGTCGTCATCGTCGTGGCCGTCGAGATCGGAGACCAGCTCCGCGACCGCCTCGCGGATCACCGAGAGCCGTTCCTCCGGAAGCGTTCCCCGCGCGTGGTCCGAGGCGGCGAGCTGCAACGCCTTGAGCGCGACGTCGTCGTAGTACGACGAGAGCGCGCGGGCCCGGAGCAGCGCCTCGGCCTGCTCGAGCACCTCGTCCGTGTCGCCAGCCAGCATGCGCTGGTAGAACCCCTCAATCGGCGTCAGCGCCGGCCGGTCGCCGAGCAGCACGTCGAGGAATTCGAGCCGCTTCACGTGGCGGCCGAGCACCACCAGGCAGAGCGTGATCGGTGTCGACAGGATCAGCCCGATCGGCCCCCAGATCCAGCTCCAGAAGATCGCAACGATGATCACCGCGGCCGGCGAGAGCCCGGTGCTGTGGCCATAGACCATCGGCTCGACCGCCTGGCCGACGATGGCTTCGACGACCACGAACAGCGCCACCGTCTCGAGCGCCATCGCCCAGCCCGGCTCGACCGCCGCCGCCAGCATCGCCGGCAGCAGCCCCGCGATGAAGGACCCGACATAGGGCACGAAGCGCAGCAGCATGCCGACCACGCCCCAGAGGATCGGGCTCGGCACGCCGATGATCGTGAGCCCGATGCCGACGACGACGCCGAACGAGGCGTTCACCGCGAGCTGCGACAGGAAGTAGCGCGACAGCCGGCGCGCCGCGTCGTCGATCGCCAGCGTGGTCCGGTGGAGGTCGGACGAGCCGAACAGGCGGATCACCCGGTCCCGCAGGTCCTCCTGCTGGAGCAGCACGAACACCGCGACCACGATCACGATGCCGAACGTCTCGAACGGCGCCAGCACGGGGCCGAGAAAGCGGTGGAGCAGCGCGAGCGGCGACGGCGCCCCGTTCTCGATCGTGACGGGCATCGCCCGCGAGCCGCCGCGCGCGTGGCCGGCCGCGCCCGGCGCCGGAGACGGGCCGCCGACATTGCGGCCGGCGACCCGGGAGAGGTCGGCGATCACCCGGTCGGCACGGGACGCGGCGAAATCCTGGACGCTGGCGACCTTGGTCTCGATCGTCGCCTGGTAGGAGGATGCGTTCTCGGCCAGTCCCGCCACCTGGGTGCCGATCAGCGCCCCCAGCATCAGGATGAGGGCGAAGGCGACCGTGACCGAGAGCAGGACCGATGGCACCTTCGGCAGTCCGATCCGGCGAAGCGTCCGGACCAGGGGCGCGAGCACGAAGCTCAGCAGCACGGACAGCGTGATCGGGACCAGGACCTGCTGGCCGAGGTAGAGCGCCGCGATCACGACGACACCGACGGCGAGGCCGAGCAGGCCGCCCGGGTTCGGCGTTTCGGCGGCGGGCACGCGCGCGCGGGGCAGAGGCAGCACGGTCTGCGGATTGGCCACTTCACGCCCTTTCCGGCTTCCGGGACGAACGGATCCCGGAACGATCCTGATGGAAAGCGGCAACCGGACCGACGGTTTCAGGCCGACCCGAGGAGAGATGCGAGATCGAGACAGTCCCGCGCCGCGAGTCCGGTGCAGGCGGGCGGCCTCGCGTCGTTCGGCGCCGTCCCGAACTCCAGCGGCCGGTCGATGAAGATCGCCTGCATGCCCTCGCCGTGCGCCGCCTCGAGATCGTACGGGTGGGAGGCGACCATCGCGATCCGGTCGGGCGGCAGCCCGAGCGCCCTGATGGCGAGACGGTACATGCGCCTGTCCGGCTTGAAGGCGTCGATGAGGTCACTCGTCAGCAGCGCGTGGAAGGCGAGATCGTGTCGGGCGCTCATCGCGAGCGTGGCGGCGAAGCCGCCGTTGGTCAGCGCCACCAGCCTGAACCGCCGGCGGAGCCGACGCAGGCCGTCGGCCGTGTCGGGCCAAGGCTCGAGCGCGGTCCAGATCTCGGTGAGGGCGTCCCGTGCCGCCGGCTCGATCCGGCCGGACAGCCCGGCCGCCTCGAGCACCTCGTCTAGTCCTTCCCGATAGATCGTCGCGGTCGGCACGAACCCGCGTCCGCCGCTTGTGACCCGCTCCATGCCGGCGAAGTAGGTGCGTCGCCAATGGTTGGTCAGCGCCGCGACATCCACGCTCGCCGCTTCCCGCTCGACGAGCGCCGTCGTGAACGCCCGGCTGACCGGTGTGAAGAAGTCGAGCAGCGTTCCCTGCACGTCGAACACGAGGGCATCGATCGCGGCCGGATCGATCGCGCGGCTCACGGGGACGGCTCCTGCTTTGCGGCGTGGCCGAACGCGCGGCCGAGACTGGAGACGAGTTCGGTCGGGATCAGCACCGTCGCCCCTCGATCCTTGTTCATCTCGAACAGCAGGTTCATCTGCCGGAGCGCCAGCGCCGCCGGATTGACGGCGTAGAGTTCGGCCGCGCGGCCGATCTCGACCGCGACCGCCGCCTCGGCCGACGCCAGCGTCACGCGCGCATCGCGCTCCCGCTCGGCCTGCGCCTGCCGGCTCATCGCGTCCTGCAGGCTTGCCGGAATGATGACGTCGCGGATCTCGACCGAGCGCACGGCGACCCCCCAGCCGGCGATCTTCCGGCCGATCGTCGCCTGGAGCTGGGCGTCCGCGGCCTGACGGTCGGACAGCAGCTTGCCGAGGTCGGACGCTCCGATCATCTCGCGCAGGCTGGTCTGTGCCACGCTCTCGATCGCGCGCGCATAGTCGCGGATCGCCAGCGCCGCCCGTGCCGCGTCCTCCACCTGCCAGAAGATGATCGCGTCCACCCCGACCGCGACCGTGTCCCGGGTCAGCGCCTGTTCGGCGGTGATATTGGCGGTCTGGATCCTGAGATCGATCAGGGCGGCGACCTGGTCGATGAACGGGATCAGCACGTAGAAGCCGGGGCCGCGCACGCCGGTGAAGCGGCCGAGCCGGAGCACGATCGCCCGCTGCCACTCCCGGGCCACCCGGAACGACAGCCAGAGCAGCACCACCACGATGGCGACGGGCACGATGACGACGAGCGGAAGCGCGGGGTTCATGGCGACGATCGGCTGCTGATGAGCCGGACCAACGCGACGAGGCCCTGTTCGTTCAGCGGATCGATCCCGACCACCAGCGGACCGCGACCGCGAGCATGTCGGCGGGCGGGCGTCGTCGTCCCGGCGCCGCCGGTCGTCCGGCCGCCACGCGCCGGAGATCACGCCGCGCCAGGACCGCGTGGAGGGCGGCGGCGCGCTCCTGGCGCGGGGCATCGAACGTCGGCAGCAGGTCCAGCCGACCGAGAACGTCATGCGCCAGGAGCGACGCCTCGCCGTCTTCCGTGCCGGCCGGCAGGGCCTCGCGTCCCACCTTGCGTAGCGCCTCGCGGTGAAGGAGCGCGGCCCCCGCGCCATAGGCGGCGCCGGCCGTGGCGCACCAGTCGAGCGCGCCTTCACGAAGGCCGCACAGCCCGGCGATGGCGACAGCGAGCCGGCCGGGACCGAGCTCGAAGCGTGCCCACCAGGCGTCGAGGTCGGGTGCCGGACCCTCGAGCTCGGCCTCGCGCGCCTCGATCATCGCCTGCAACGGCGCGGGATCGAGCGCGCCCGCGTCGACCAGGGCGGCGAGCGGCGTCGCGACATCGTGGCGCTGCTTCCGGCCGTCCAGCACGTCGCGCCACCACTGGAGGCGGATCGCGGCGGTCATCCGGCTCTCGTCCGAACCGGTCGCGCGCCGGGACGTCACCTCGACGGCGCGCGCGAGCTCGTGGTTGAACGCGGCGAGCGTGAACGCCGCCTCGCGCCGGGCGGCGGGCACGAACAGGCAGATCAGGAACCGGTCCGGATCGTGCCGCCTGACCAGTGCGGCGGCGGGCGACAGATCCGGTTCCCGGGCTGCGACCAATCCGTCTCCTCGGCGTTGACCTGTCATCCCAGGCTTCCGCCCCACCAACGGAGGGATCTCATCCCATGGCGTTCGAACTTCCCGCACTTCCCTACGCCCACAACGCACTCGCCGGCCGCGGCATGTGCCAGGAGACGCTCGAGCTCCATCACGACAAGCATCATCAGGCGTACGTGACCGCGCTGAACGGGTTCGTCGAGAAGGACGGCGCGCTGCAGGGCAAGTCTCTCGACGAGATCATCCAGGCGACGCACGGCAAGGCGGACCAGGCGCCGGTGTTCAACAATGCCGGCCAACACTGGAACCACATCCTGTTCTGGCAGGCGATGAGCCCGAACGGCGGCGGCATCCCGGGCAAGCTGGAAGCCAAGATCAAGGAGGATTTCGGCTCGGTGGACGCGTTCAAGGAGCAGTTCAAGCAGGCTGCCGCCACCCAGTTCGGCTCCGGCTGGGGTTGGCTCGTGCTCGGAACGGACGGCAAGCTCAAGGTGACCAAAACGCCGAACGGCGCGAACCCGGTCGCGACCGGCGAGGGCACCGCGCTGCTCGGCATCGACGTCTGGGAGCACTCCTACTACGTCGACTTCCGCAATCGCCGTCCCGACTACATCCAGAACTGGATGGACAAGATCGCGAACTACGAGTTCGCGGAAGCGCGGCTCGGCGCGGCCTGACCGCACCGACCGTTGTCCCTGGAGCGGGCTCGACCTCCGCGGGAGGCGTGCCCGCCTCAGGAGACCTTGGCGGCCGCGGTGTCGTTCGCGGCCTTGGGGTTGACCACGCTCGAGATCGTGTCGCGGAGCACCGTCACCCGAACGTTCGGCGCGATCTCGACCTCGATCTCCGCGGCACCGTCCCGGACCCTCTGCACCGTTCCGACGATGCCCCCCGCCGTGACCACCCGGTCGCCGCGACGGAGCGCGGCCAGCATGGTGCGCGTCTGTTTCTGCTTCTGCTGCTGCGGGCGAAAGAACAGGACGTAGAACACGACGAAGATGACGGCGATCGGCGCGAACTGCAGCGCCTGTGCGGACAGCCCCGCGAGGCCGCCGCCCGGCGCCTGCGCGTAGGCCGAGGAAATCAAAGGGATCACTGGCGTCGGGGCTCCACCTTGCCGGGGCTGCGGCCGGACCATAGGCTCCGGCCTCCTTCCGTCAAGGACACCCTGGACACGCGATGCCGAGCGACATCGAACGACTGCTTGCACGCATCGCGGACGCGCTCGACCGTCTCGCTCCGACGCCACCGGAACCGGCCTCGCTCGACGGGAACGACGCGTTCTTGTGGCGGGGGATCGAAGGCCGGCTCGATCCCGTCAGGGCCGTTTCCGCGGTCGATCTTTCGCTGCTGCAGGGAATCACCCGGCAGCGCGACCTCGTGCTCGCCAACACGCGACGCTTTGCGTCCGGATCGCCCGCCAACAACGTCATGCTGTGGGGCGCGCGAGGCATGGGGAAATCCTCGCTGGTCAAGGCGGTTCATGCGACAGTCAACGCTGGACAGGCGCATACGCTGGCCCTGATCGAGATCGCACGTGACGAGCTCGCGACCATGCCGGGCCTGCTCGCGATGCTCCGGCGCGCGAGCCGGCGTCGGGTGATCCTGTTCTGCGACGACCTGTCGTTCGACCGCGACGAGGCCGGGTACAAGGCCTTGAAGTCGGCCCTCGATGGCGGCATCGAGGGGCGGCCGTCGAACGTCCTCTTCTACGCGACCAGCAACCGCCGTCACCTGATGCCGCGCGACATGATCGACAACGAGCGTTCCACCGCGGTCAACCCGGGCGAGGCGGTCGAGGAAAAGGTCTCGCTGTCCGACCGGTTCGGCCTCTCGATCGGGTTCCATGCCTGCGACCAGGAGACCTTCCTCGCGATGGTCGATGCCTACGCCCTCGCGCGCCGCCTCCCGATCGGGGCGGACGACCTGCACCGCCGTGCCAACGAATGGGCGATCACCCGCGGCGCGCGTTCCGGTCGTGTCGCCGTCCAGTTCATCGACGACTTGGCGGGTGCACTCGTCGAGGAGACCTGACCATGGAGACATCCATCCACGAGCCACGCGCGCTCGATCTTCCGGACGGAACGACGCTGATCGCGCTGCATGACGGCGTCTTCCGCGACGGGACCGAGGTCCTGGTCGACGGCGCCGGACCGGACGCGACCGAGGCGCTCCGGCGCGCCATGCCGGACGGGATCGTGCTCGACGTGAACGCCTTCGCGCTCCGCCGGGACGAGGGCGTCGTGCTGATCGACGCCGGAACGGACGCGAGCTGGGGCCCTGATCTCGGCCATGCGGGCCATGCGCTGACGACCCACGGCATCGAGCCGGACGATGTCGTCGCGGTCCTGCTCACGCATCTTCATGGCGACCACGCACTCGGCCTGTTCGACGAGAGCGGCGCGATCCGTTATCGCCGGGCCGAGATCTGGTGCAGCCGCCTCGACCACGACCTCTACGGCGATGCCGCGAAGCGCGAAGCGGCACCGGAGGAGATGCGGGACAGCTTCGATCTCGCGCGTCGCGTCTTCGACGCCGCCGGCGCGAAGCTGCAACTGTTCGATGCCGGCGAGGTCCTGCCGGGCATCGAGGCCGTGCCGTTGCCGGGCCACACGCCCGGCCATGCCGGGTTCCTGGTCGGCAGCCTGCTCCTGGTGACCGGCGACGTATTCCAGCTCGCGTCGGTCCAGGGCACGAACCCGTCGGCGAGCCTGTCGTTCGACGACGACCAGGTCGTGGCCGAGCGGACGCGGCGCGAATGCCTGGACAGGGCGTCCGCGCGAAGCCTGCTCGTCGCGGGATCGCACATGCCGTTCCCGGGGCTGGTCACCATCGAGGCGACCGCCGATGGCTATCGGTTCGAGCCGTTCGACCCGCGCTGACAAGTCGCCGAGGCATGCGCCTCGGCCGATGCTTGCGCCTGCCGTCCCGCTGGCATGATGATGAGAGCATGTCGCGCGCTTCCGCCACCATGCCGGTCATTCGTCTCGTCCGCTTCGGCGGGCCGGGGCGATCGCGCATGCGGTAGACGCACGAGCGACGACCCAGGGCCCCGCCGGAAACGGTCAGGGGTCGCGTCACGATCCTGGCCGTCCGGCTCAGAGCGAGAATGGACGGTGTCATGCAGGACGGGATCACGATCAGGGCCTACCGGCCCGAGGATGCGGACGGGATCAACGCGCTCGATACGCTTCCCTCCTACCGCGCAGGAACCCTGCGCCTGCCGCATCCCTCGATCGTTCGGACGCGCGAGCGGATGGAACGCTATGTCGCGACCGACGGCGTCCACCTGCTCGTCGCGGTCGCGGGGACGATCGTCGTCGGCTCGGCCTCGCTGGATCGAGGCCGCGAACGTCGCGCCCATGCCGGGCAGATCGGGCTCGGCGTGCACGACTTGACCCGCCGCGGCATCGGCCGGGCATTGCTCGCGGAGCTGGTCGCGATCGCCGACCGCTGGCTCGATCTCCGGCGGCTCGAACTGACGGTCTGGGCCGACAATGCGCCGGCGATCGCGCTCTACGAGCAGTTCGGCTTCGCGGTCGAGGGAAGGTTCGCGGACTACGCCTTCCGCGACGGCATCTACGTCGATGCGCTGGCGATGGCGCGTCGGCCGATCCGGTAGAGCAGGCAGCGCCGCATCGGATGCCCGGCCGCGACGGCGGGGTGGTCGAAATCGCCCGTCTCGTCGTGAAGCATGCCGATCCTGGTCATCACCCGGCGGGATGGCGCGTTGCCCGGCACGGTGAAGGCGACCACCTCGTCGAGGCCGAGCGGGCCGAAGGCATGGGCGAGCGAGGCACGCGCCGCCTCGGTGGCGAGGCCGCGTCCCCAGAACGCACGCGCCAGACGCCAGCCGATCTCGACCGCAGGCGTGAACGGCGCCTCGAACCCGACATGCTGCAGGCCGACGAACCCGACGAACGGTGCCTCGCCGGGCACCTCGGCCGCCCAGAAGCCGAAACCATGCTCGGCGACATGCGCCTGCAGGCGATCGAACGAGGCGTCGCTCTCGGCCCGGCTCAGCGTCGAGGGAAACCAGCGCCGGACCGCCGGGTCGGCGTTGAGCGCGGCGAAGGGCGCGCGGTCCTCCTCGCGCCAGGGCCGGAGGACCAGCCGCGCGGTCCGGATCATGCCGCCCGGTCGGGCAGGAGGAACGCGCCGCCCGCGATCGCCGGGGTCGACGGCGGAACGCCGAGCCCGGACGCGAGCGGGAGCGCCCCGGTCGGCACCGGCCCGCGGGTCATCGGCCTGCCGGCGAGCACGAGCGTCAAGCGCTCACGGTCCGATCCGCTCGATCCCGCCCATGTAGGGGCGGAGAACCGCCGGGACGACGATGCTGCCGTCCGCCTCCTGCCCGTTCTCCATCACCGCGATCAGCGCCCGTCCGACCGCGACGCCCGATCCGTTCAGCGTGTGCACGAAGCCGACCGGACCGTCCGCCGGCCGGTAGCGCGCGTTCATCCGCCGCGCCTGGAACGCGCGCGTGTTCGAGCAGGACGAGATCTCGCGAAAGCAGCCCTGTCCGGGCAGCCAGACTTCGAGGTCGTAGGTTCGCGCCGCCTGGAAACCGGTGTCGCCGGCCGAAAGCAGCATGCGCCGGAACGGCAGCTCCAGCCGTTCGAGCACCGTCTCGGCGGCGCGCGTCATCCGCTCGTGCTCGTGCTCGCTCGTCTCCGGAGTGGTGACCGAGACCAGCTCGCACTTCACGAACTGGTGCTGGCGGAGCATCCCGCGGGTATCGCGTCCGGCCGCGCCCGCCTCGCTCCGGAAGCAGGGCGTCAGCGCGACGGTGCGGCGCGGCAGGCCACTCTCGGCCAGGATCTCGCCGGCGACGAGGTTGGTGAGCGCCACCTCGGCGGTCGGGATCAGCCAACGTCCGTCGGTGGTCGCGAACGCCTCCTCGCCGAACTTCGGAAGCTGGCCGGTGCCGAACATGCAGGCCTCGTTGACCAACAACGGCACCGCGGTCTCGGTGTAGCCGTGCTCGGTCGTGTGGAGATCGAGCATGAACTGGCCGAGCGCACGCTCGAGCCGGGCAAGCGCGCCGCGGAGCACCACGAACCGAGAGCCCGCGATCCGGGCCGCGTCCTCGAAGCTCATCAGGCCGGACGCCTCGCCGAGCTGCCAATGCTCCTTCGGCGGAAAGGCGAAGTTCCGCCGCACGCCGCGTTCGTGGATAACGACGTTGGCGCTCTCGTCCGGCCCGTCCGGCACCGCGTCGTCGAGGGTGTTCGGCAGGATGGCGAGCCGATCGCGGAGCGTGCGGTCGAGCGCGTCGGCCTCGCGCGCGAGACGCTCCAGTTCGGCCCGGATCGATCCCGATTCCGCTTCGAGGCCGGCGGTCTCGACCCCCTGCCGCCGCCCCTGCCCCACCGCCTTCGAGAGCGCATTCCGACGCGCCTGGAGGGCCTGCGATGCGGTCAGCATCTCGCGACGCGCCGCGTCGAGGCGGGCGAGTTCGTCCGCCACCGGCGGCATCGCGCGCCGCTCCAGGGCGGCGTCGAAGGCACCGGGATCGGCGCGAAGATCACGGATATCGAGCATCGGCGTTCCGGGACTTCTCTCAAGCCGGGTCCGGCTTCGGCTCCACCAGAGCGGCGGAGAAGATCGAGATCTCGTAGAGCACGATCAGCGGCAGGGCGAGACCGGTCTGGGTGATGACGTCGGGCGGCGTCAGGACCGCCGCCACCACGAACGTGCCGACATAGGCGTAGCGACGGTATTTCTTGAGCCCCGCCGAGGTGACGATGCCGACCTTGGCCAGCAGCGTGAGGGCCACCGGGAGCTGGAAGGCGATGCCGAACGCCATGATCAGCTTCATGACGAGGGCGAGGTACTCACTGACCTTCGCCTGGAGCTGGATCTGCAGCCCGTCCGCCCCGGTCGTGGTCTGGAACGACAGGAAGAACCGCCAGGCGAAGGGAAACACGAAATAGTAGGCGAGCGCCGCGCCGCCGAAGAACAGCACCGGGGCCGCGATCAGGAACGGCAGCACCGCCCGCTTCTCGCTCCGGTAGAGGCCGGGCGCCATGAACAGGTAGCCCTGCGTCGCGATCACCGGGAACGAGAGGAAGGCCGCGCCGAAGAAGGCGACCTTCACGTAGGTGAAGAACGCCTCGTAGAGCGCCGTGTAGATCAGGTGCGGCTGCTCGCCCCGGTGACGCATGATGTGCGCGAGCGGCTGGGCGAGGAACAGGTAGATCTGCGACGAGAAGTGGTAGCAGACGAAGAACGCCAGCGCGAAGGCGATCGCGCTTCGGATCAGGCGGCGTCGCAGCTCGATGAGATGATCGAGCAGCGGCATCGGCGTGTCGTCGATCGGATCGACGGGACCATCCGCACCCGGGGTGTCTCGCGGAGACAAGGCTCAGCCCGCGTCGGGGCCGGGACCTGGGTCGGAACCGGACCCGGGATCGGGACGGCCCTCGCTTCCCGGCTCCCGAGCGGCGGGCGGGATGAAGGCGGGAGGCGGCGCGAAGATCCGCCCCGCGGCCGCCGGTGGTGATGGTTCGGCCGAGCCGGGTGGCACGAACGACGGGGCCTGCCGGTCGACGGCAGCCGCGGCCGGGGTGGCACCCGTCATGACGGGATCGGGCGCGGCCTGGCCGGGCCGGCCGAGGCCGGTTGCGAGAGTGCCGCCACCGCGCGTCTTCAGGCCGAGGATGTCGTCCTTGGGAAGCGGGTTCTCGCTCATCGTCCGGCGCATCGAGCCGTCGCGATCGATCGCGCGGAACATCTTGTCGCGGAGCCCGCCGCCTCGGAGATCGCGGAACGTGTCGTGCGCCTCCTTGAGGTCGGCCTCCCGCAGCATCTCGTCGACATGGCCCTGCAGGTCGCCGGCCATCCGCCGCATCTTCTTGATGACGTCGGTCACCGCGCGGATCGCGACGGGGAGGTCCTTCGGTCCGATGAGCACCAGGGCCACGACACCGATCAGCGCGATCTCGGACCAGCCAAAGTCGAACATGACGAGAGACGATCTTTCAAACCACGGCGGCGCCGGAACCCCGCCCCTGGTCTAGCACGACGTCGTCCGCCTCGGAAACGGAGGGTGGCTCGGCCAGGATTTCGCGGCGCGGGGGCAGGTCGGCCCGGCCCGACAGGCCGAACCGGGCGAGGAAGTCCGCCGTGATGTCCCAGAGGCCCGGGCGCCCGGGCACCTCGCGATGACCGGCCGGCCGGACCAGTCCCTCGCCGAGCAGCAGTTCGAGGGTGGCCTGGGCAAGCGTGACCCCGCGCCGGTCCTCGATTTCCGCCCGCGTGCACGGGCCGTCCCAGGCGATGATCGCGAGTGTCTCCATGGCGGCCCGCGGCAGGCGGCGAGGCTTCTCGACCACGCGCGCGAGCACCGGCGCGAGGTCGGACGCGGTACGGAACTGCCAGCCGCCGGCGACCGCGACCAGCTCGACGCCCCGGCCTGCCATCCGCCCGGCCAGGGTCGTGAAGATCGCGTCCGCGTCCGGGGCGTCGTCGTCGAGGAGGGACGCGAGACGGCGTGACGGGACCGGATCGGGCGACGCGAACACGAGCGCCTCGGCCAGGCGCAGCGCGCGTTCCATCGCGGCGTCGTCACCTTCGGTGGTCCGGGCGGCGACGTTGGTCATGCGGTCGCGATCCGCCGGACCAGGACCGGGGCGAAGGCTTCATCCTGGCGGAGCTCGCACGAGCCGCGCCTCGCGTATTCGAGCGCGGCGAGCAGCGAGCTCGCGAGCGAGGCGGCGCGTTCGAGTGGACCCCCGCCCGGTTCCACGCCCAGCACCGTCGCGAGATCGGTCCAGGAAGGCGAGAAGCCGAGCATGCGTTCCAGCCGGTCGAGCGCGTCCGCGACGGTGCGGAACGCGTGCCGCACCGGCGTGAACGAGCGTTTCGAGCCGGCCCGTCGGGCGGCCGACAGGTAGGCGGTGACGAGCGATGACAGGTCGAGCCTGAGCCTCGACCGGTCGATCACCGTGAGGTCTTCGGCGGCGCCGCGCCGGAACACGTCGCGGCCGAGGACCGGGCGCCGGTCGAGCCAGTGCGCGAGCGCGCGGATGCGTTCGAGATCGGCGAGCCGTTCCGCGAGGCGGGAGGCGTCCGCCTCCTCCGCATCGCCCTTCTCGTCGGCGGGCAGCAGAAGCCGGGATTTCAGCCAGGCGAGCCAGGCCGCCATCACCAGCCAGTCGGCCGCGAGCTCAAGCCGGATCTCGCGAGCACCTTCGATCACCGCCAGATACTGCTCGGCCAGCGTCAGGATCGATATCCGTGCGAGATCGATCCGCTGCGCGCGGGCGAGCTCGAGCAGCAGGTCGAGCGGTCCCTCGTACCCGTCGAGCCGAAGCAGCAGCCGGTCCGGGCCGGCCGGCGCGGACGCGGGGCGCCGCGACGGCTGCGGCGGGAGCGCGTTCACGCGAGCAGCGCCGCGCGCTCTGTCGCGAGCGCCTCGCGATCGAGCGGGAGACGCCGGGCGAAGGCGGCGGCGGCCGCGGCGGCGAGCCTCGCCCGGGTCGGCGCGCCCGGCGGCGGCACCGCCGCGAGCACCGCCCGGCTGTCCTCGATGCTGCCGCTGCAGTGGAGGACCACGTCGCAGCCGGCCTCGATCGAGAGGCGGGCCCGCTCGCCGGGTTCGCCGTCGAGTGCCCCCATCGCGAGGTCGTCCGACACCAGCACGCCGCGGAACCCGATCGCGCCGCGGATCACCTGCTCCACGACGCGCGCCGACAGCGTCGCGGGATGCGCGGGATCGTCGGCGCGATACCGGACATGGGCGGTCATCATCCAGCCGAGCCGGGGTGCCAGGGCGCGGAAAGGCGCGAGATCCGCCTCGTCGACCGCGTCGAGCTCCGGCAACGCCCGGTGGCTGTCGAGCATCGCCCGGCCATGCCCGGGCACGTGCTTGCCGATCGGCTGGCAGCCGCAGGCGAGCAGCCCGTCGGCGAAGGCGGCGCCGAGCGTCGCGATCACCCGCGGATCGGCGGCGAAGGCACGATCCCCGATCACCGCGTCGGCGCCCGCGACGAGACGGTCGAGCACCGGGGCGGCGACCAGGTCGCAACCCGCGGCACGGCCGTCGAGCCCGATCAGCGCGCCGGTGAGGAACGCGGCGCGCTCGGCGGCCCCGGCGTTCCGCGCATGCAGCGTCCCGAGCGATGCCGCCGGCGGGTGGGACAGGAAGCGTGGCGGCACCAGCCGGGCGACGCGGCCGCCTTCCTGGTCGACCATCACCAGCGCGCCGGGCCCGAGCACGCTCCGGATCGCCGCGGCGAGCGGTGCCGGCGTGCCGCCCGGCGGCACGTTGCGACGGAACAGCGCGACCCCGAGCGGCGGCATCGCGCGGAACAGCGCGATCTCATCCGCGGTCAGCGCCTCGCCCGAGAGTCCGACGATGGCGGCACGCGGCCCGTCCATCAGCCCCGGTGTCCCCCCGGCCCGTGTTCCGTCAGCTCACGTCGCATCAGGCCGGGGTCTCCGTCAGAACGTCGCGACGTTGCAGGCGCCGCCGATCGCGTGGACATGCGTGCAGAACGACGTCGCGTCCGCAACCGAGGCGAAACCTCCGGTCCGGATGCGCCAGAGCGTGCGGCCCTGGTGGTCGACCGGCATCACCACGAGCGCGCGCACGCCGAACAGGGTCGGGTCGCGCGCCGCCAGGCGCTGCCACTCCGCATGCGCGTGCGCCTCGGAATCAAGCGCGCCGAGCTGCACGGTGACGCGGCCGCCGACCGGCGGGGTCGAGACCGGCGGGGAGACCGGTGGGGGCGCGAGCGACACCGGCTTCGGCGCGGCGGCGGATGCCGTCGCCGGAGAAGACGCGGAGGATGAGGACGCGGAGGACAAGGAGGGGGGCGCGGGCAGGATCGGCGCCGGCGGCGGCGCCGTGCCCGCAGTGGGGGGTAACGCGGTCGTCGCGGCCCGGGGCGGCGGTGGCGGCGGCAGGGCGGCCTGCCGGGCGCGGGCGAGCTCGGCCGCGAGCGCCTGCGGATCGGCCTTCTCCGGACCGGGCGCCAGGACCTCGGCGCCGTTGGCGTCGGTGGACGGCGGGGGTTCCGCGCCGAGCACCTGCAGGCCGCCGGGGTTTGCCGGCCTGACCTTCATCGGCCCCGGCGGCGGCGCGATCACGGGAATGCCGCCGGCGGCGCGGTCATGCCTGACGAGCGAGTAACCGCCCACCAAGGCCACCAGGACCGCGCCCATGCACCCCGCGATGAGCGCGAGACGGCGCGTCGTCGGGTCCATTCCCGTCTGCCGAGCCGGGCGATAGACCGGTCGCTCGGCCATCTCAGCGCATCTCCTCGACCGGCCCGACGCCGAGCACGCCGAGCCCGGCCCGGATCGTGGTCGCGGTCGCCTCGACCAGGGCAAGCCTCGCGCGTGTCTCCTCGGGCCGCTCGGCCACGAGGAAGCGGAGCGTCGCGTCGGCGGTGCCACGGTTCCAGAGCGCGTGGAAGTCGGCCGCGAGGTCGGCGAGATAGAAGGCGACCCGGTGCGGCTCGCGCGCCGTCGCCGCTCCCGCGATCAGGCGCGGGAACGACGCGATCCGGCGGATCAGCGCCAGCTCGGCCTCGTTGGCGAGGGTCGCGAGATCGACCGCGGCCAGCGCCTCCCGGCCGACGGCGTCGACCCCCAGCATCTCGGCCGCCGCCCGCAGCACCGAACGGCAGCGGGCGTGGGCGTACTGCACGTAGAACACGGGGTTGTCGCGCGTCCGCGCCACCACCGCATCGAGATCGAACTCCATCTGCGCGTCGGGACGGCGGGTCAGCATGGTGAAGCGCACCGCGTCGCGACCGACCTCGTCGATCAGCTCCCGCATCGTCACGAACGAGCCGGCGCGCTTGCTCATCCGCACCGGCTCGCCGCCGCGCACGAGATGGACGATCTGGCAGAGCACGACCTCGAACGCCGCGGCCTCGCCGCCGAGCGCCCGTACGGCCGCCCGCATCCGCGACACGTAGCCGCCATGGTCGGCGCCCAGCACGTCCACCAGCAGGTCCGCGCCCCGCCGGAGCTTGTCAGCGTGGTAGCCGATGTCGTTCGCGAAATAGGTGTTGGCGCCGTCGCTCTTCCGGAGCGGCCGGTCGACGTCGTCGCCGAACGCGGTCGAGCGGAACAGCAGCTGCGGACGCGGCTCCCAGTCCTCCGGCATCTTGCCCTTCGGCGGCTCGAGCACGCCCTCGTAGAGCAGGTCGGCATCGCGGAGGCCGTCGATCGCGGCCTCGACGGCTCCGCTCCCCAGCACGGCGCGCTCGGAGGTGAACACGTCATGCCGGACCCCAAGCGCCTCCAGGTCCTCCCGGATCGACGCCATCATCGCGGCGAGGCATTCGTCGCGCACGATCCCGAACCAGAGGGACGGATCGGCGACCGTGAGCCGCTCGCCCGCCAGCGCCACCCCGTGGCGGCGCGCGATCGCCTCGCCGACCGGAACCAGGTAGTCGCCCCGGTATTGCAGCCCGCCGGGAACGTGTGCCGAGAACGCCTCCTCGGTCAGCGTCGTGCCGAGCGCCTGCAGCACGCGCCAGTAGGTCGCCCACGCGAGGGCCGCGACCTGGCCGCCCGCGTCATTGACGTAGTATTCACGCGTGACCTCGTAGCCGGCCTTGACCAGCAGGTTCGCGAGCGCGTCGCCGACCACCGCGCCGCGGCAGTGCCCGACATGGATGGGACCGGTCGGGTTGGTCGAGACGTACTCGACGTTGGCGCGGAGCCCCTGTCCCAGCCGGTTCGTCCCGTAGGCCTCGCCGAGATGGAGCACGGGTTTGAGCGCCGCCTGCAGCGCGCTCGCGTCGAGCCGGAGATTGACGAAGCCGGGACCGGCAGGCTCGGCCTCGATGCCGTGGCGCTCGGCGAGTGTGGCGGCGAGCGAGGCCGCGAGTTCGCGCGGGTTGCGGCCGAGGGATTTCGCCGCCACCAGCGCGGCATTGGTCGTGAGATCGCCGTGCTTCGGATCGCGCGGCGGGGTCACCTCGACCCGCGAACCGACCGACGCGTCGGGCCGAGTGCCCGCCGCCACGACGAGCGCGTCGAGGACATGATCCCGCCAGGCCGCGTAGAGGTCTTCGGTCGGGACGGAGCTATCGAGCATGGATGTGTCTAGGACGATTCGCGAGCCGGCTTCCACCCGTGCGCCGGGCCGGACCGCGATCGGCCAGACCCTGATCGGCCAGACCCTGATCGGCCGTCTGCTCGCCGCCCCGGTCCGGGCCGGAACGGTGGTCTGGCTCGGAACCCGCGCCGCGCGTCGCACGCCGGTCGTCGCGCGTGACGCCATCGAGATCGGCGATGACGGGCGGATCGGCGCCGATCACGCGACGAATGCTGTCCGGGCGGTCACGCTGATCGGGGAGAGCGATCTCGCGGCGATCGCCTCGTTTCTCGGCGAGGCGGGGCCGATCGCGCCCGCACGATTGCGGCGGAACGTCGTGGTCCGCGGGCTCAACCTCCATGCGCTGAAGGAAGGCACGTTCCGCCTCGGCACGGCGCGCCTCGCGATGACGGGGCTCTGCCACCCGTGCTCGCGGATGGAGCAGGAGTTCGGCCCCGGCGGCTACAACGCCGTCCGCTTGCATGGCGGGATCACCGCCCGCGTGCTCGCAGGCGGCGTCGTCCGTCTCGGCGACCCGGTGATCCGCGAGGTCGATGCCACCATGCCGTTCTCCGCGCGTTCAGCCGGTCTCGCTCAACAGGAGGACGGCTCATGAGCAAGACGACGGGTTCGGCAGTCTGGTCGGGGGGTCTCCGCGACGGCAAGGGTGAGCTCAGCACCAGGAGCGGCGTGCTGTCGGCGACGCCCTACGGCTTCGCCACCCGCTTCGAGGGCAAGCCCGGAACGAACCCGGAGGAGCTGATCGGCGCCGCCCATGCCGGGTGCTTCACGATGGCGCTTTCCATGATCCTCGGGGAAGCCGGGCTCACGGCCGAGCGGATGGCCACGACGGCGGAGGTTTCGCTTGATCAGGTGGACGACGGTTTCGCGATCACGAAGATCCATCTGACGCTGAACGCCACCGTGCCCGGCGCCGACCAGGCGGCGTTCGAGGAGCTCGCCAACAAGGCCAAGCTCGGATGCCCGGTGTCCAAGGTCCTCAAAGGGGCCGAGATCACGCTGACGGCGACCCTCGACTGATCCTCGGCGGGCGTTTCGTCGCGAGCGGATCCCGGTCCTCGATGGCGGCCGGATCGCGCTCGCTCGCCCCGGTCCGGTCTCTCCGGGCTCCGCCACGTTCTCGTCGGGCGGCGACGAGGAACAGACCGCCACTCCGACCCATGCACCCCGCCGCGGGGCGCCCGGCTATCCCGGGACCGACAGATCGGTCAGCCGGCGGTGCTCCTCGACCGCGAAGCGATCGGTCATGCCGGCGATGTAGTCGGCGACCGCGCGCGCGGCCTGCCTGGTCCCCGGGAGGCCCGCGACCTTGTTCCACTCGGGCGGCAGCAGGCGGGGATCGCCGTTCAGGATGGCAAACAGTGCCCCCGTGACCTCGCGCGCCTTGGTGCTCATCCGGTTGACCCGCCAGTGCCGGTACATCCGCTCGTGGAGGAAGACCCGGATCGCCCGGTTGCCTCGCGCGGTCGCCTCGTCGTAGGCGATCACCGGCGTGTCGCATCTCCGGATCGCGTCGGCATCGCGCGGCGAGAGCGCCGCGAGCCGGCGCCCGCTCTCCGCGATCAGCCGGGTCACCAGGAGGTCGATCACGCGACGGATGGTCTCGTGCCGGCGGACGGAGTGCGGCAGGTCGGGACCGAGCGCCTCGGCCTCGGCGAGCGCGCCGCCGATCAGCGGAAGGTCACGAAGGTCGTCGAGCGTCAGGAGGCCGGCGCGAATGCCGTCGTCCAGATCATGGCTGTGATAGGCGATGTCGTCCGACAATGCCGCGACCTGGGCCTCCGCAGATGCATAGCAGTCGAGCCAGAGCGGATGCTCGCGATCGTACTCGGCGATGAACGGCGACGGAGCCTCGAGTGGCCCGTTGTGCTTGGCGAGCCCCTCCAGCGTATCCCAGGTGAGATTGAGGCCGGAAAAGGCGGCGTAGCGGCTCTCGAGCCGGGTGACGATCCGGAGCGCCTGCTCGTTGTGGTCGAAGCCGCCGAACGGCGTCATCGCGGCGCGCAGCGCGTCCTCCCCGGCGTGGCCGAACGGCGTGTGTCCGAGGTCGTGCGCGAGGGCCAGGGCCTCCGTCAGATCCTCGTCGATCGCCAGCGCGCGCGCGATCGAACGGGCGATCTGCGCGACCTCGATGCTATGGGTCAGCCGGGTGCGGAAGAAGTCGCCCTCGTGGTTCACGAAAACCTGGGTCTTGTATTGCAGCTTGCGGAAGGCGGCCGAGTGGATGATGCGGTCGCGGTCGCGCTGGAACGGCGTCCGGCTCAGGGGTTCGCCTTCCGGGAACAGCCGTCCGCGACCCGGCTCCGGGCGCGCGGCGTAGCAAGCGAGAGCCATGCGGACGCTCCGAGGCGATCCGAGGGCTCTAGAGCATTATCCGACCGGACGGAATCGTTCGATCGGATGAAGATGCTCTGGTTTCATATCCGTAGAGCGCGTCGATCGGCCCGCGCCGAGCCGATCGTGCTCCAGCATCGCGCTCCGGACCGCTTCAATCGGGCGCCGCGCGGGGCTAGATAGGCGACATGGACCAGATCATCGACGCGGCGCAGTTCAACGTCTCGGCGCGGGCGGCGGCCCGGCTCGCCGAGATCGTGGCATCCCAGCCCGGCGGCCCCGACGCGCTCCGCGTCTCGGTGCTTGCCGGCGGCTGCTCCGGCTTCCAGTATCGCTTCGAGCTCGACGCGCATGTCGGCGGGGATGACCGGGTGATCCCCCTCGAGGGCGCCCGCGTCCTGGTGGACGAGGCGAGCCTCGATCTCCTGCGTGGTGCCGAGCTCGACTTCACCGACGCGCTGATGGGCGCCCATTTCACGGTGCGGAATCCGAACGCCACGTCCTCCTGCGGTTGCGGGACGTCGTTCTCGGTCGATTGAAGGTCGTGAAGGAGGGCTCCCTGCCGCACCGTCGGTCCCGCAAGGCCAGCGACCTGCAAGGAGAATTCCTTGACAGGTTCGGCGCCTGCCAGAAGCCCTGACCTGACCCGCGTCCGGATCGCCACCTGGAACGTCAACTCCATCCGTGCGCGCGAGGCGCACGTGGGGCGGTTCCTGGAGCGACAATCGCCCGATCTCGTGCTGCTCCAGGAGATCAAGTGCGAGGAGGCCCAGTTTCCCGCCCTCGCCTTCTCGGCGTTCGGCTACCGCGCCGCGGTGGTCGGCCAGAAGAGCTACAACGGCGTCGCGGTGCTCTCGAAGCAGCCGTTCGAGGTTCTCCACCGTGCGCTGCCCGGGCTCGACGAGCAGAAGCCTGCCGCGCGCTATCTCGAGATCCGCCTGGCGGACGCCTTCACGGTCGGCAACCTCTATCTGCCGAACGGGAACTCCGGCGGCGAGGACGGATACCGCGCCAAGCTCGCCTGGATGACGGCGCTTCGTGCGCGGGCCGACGCGCTGCTCGCCGACGACGTCCCGTTCCTGCTCGCGGGCGATTTCAACGTCTGTCCCAGGGCCGACGACCTCGCACCCGGGACGCTGCCACCGAACGACGCCCTCGTTCGTCCGGAGACGCGCCAGCACTACCGCGCGCTGCTCCATGCCGGTCTGACCGACGCCGCTCGTGCCCTCCAGCCGACCGGTTCCGCCTGGACCTTCTGGGACTACCAGGCCGGGGCGTGGCCGCGGGACCGAGGGCTCAGGATCGACCACGCGCTGCTGTCGCCGACGGTTGCCGAGCGGCTCGTCGCGTGCTCGACCGACCGCGTGCCGCGTGGCGAGGACCAGCCTTCGGACCACGCGCCGGTGATCGTGGAGCTTGACCAATGACCCTGACCCGTCCTTCCGCGGCCACGTCTCTGGCGATCCTGGCCGTCCTGCTCCTCGCGGGCTGCTCGTCCTCGTTCGGCAGCGGGGGCGGTTCGCCACCCGCCAAGACCTATGTCGTGCTGCCGAGCGGCCAGGCTGTTCCGGCCGACCAGTACCGGGGCGCGCCCGTCAACCCGTAGGGTGGCCGATGCGGCACAGACCGCCGGTCGAGAACGGCGCGAGACGGCCCATCGTCTGCGATGCGAACACGTCGAGCGTCGACCTGACCGGGAGCCCTGCCGCGTGCATCGCGTCGGTGGTCCAGGTGTTGCAGGTGTTCAGACCCGAGTATCCGGTGCGGGTCGCGTAGAACACGCTCCCGGGATACGGACCCGGGCCGATCGAGCGGGGCCTGCCGTCCGCATCGAGCGCCAGCGTCTCCCAGACGAAGCGGTCGAGCCGGGCGCACTGGACGGTCCCAAGCACGAGGTGGGCGACCGTGCCGGACCCGTAGGCGAGCACGGGATCGGCATCGAGACCGATCGCGAGGATGGCGCCACGGCCCGGAAACGGACCGACGAGCAGGTCGCCCAGCGTCTTGACCGGTGCCATCATGAAGGTGCGGCGGCCGAACCCGACCACGAGCACCTTGAGACCCGGAAAGATCGAGCGGAACACCGCGAGCGGACCGACGAGGCCGTCGGCCGGGAGCGCGAGATCGGTGTGCCAGCCATGGTCGACGATCTCGACGGAGGCGGGATCGACCACGGATCCGGTTGCAGCACAGGGCGGCAGCGGCCGTCCCGCACAGCCCGAGGCGAGAAGGAGGACGGCGAACACCGCCGCCCGCCGTACGGCCCCGGGCCTCAGGGCCTGCGGAGGAACTCGGGCTTGCGAGGGAGTGGTCCTTGCAGGTCACCGGTCTCGCGGGATCGATCGGCCGGCAGGGCGCATCCCCTCACGAGGTCTCAGAGCACCAGGCGCGCGCCGACCAGCACGAGCACGGTGGCGAGGATCGGGCGCAGCACGAGATCGGGGATCCGGGCGGAGAGCAGGCTGCCCGCGACGATCCCGGGCACCGAGCCGATCAGCAGCGAGGCGAGGAGTGGTCCGTTGACCGAGCCGAGCCACCAGTGCCCCAGTCCGGCGATCAGCGTCAACGGGACCGCGTGCGCGATGTCGGACCCGACCACGGTCCGTGTCGGCAGGGCCGGGTAGAGCAGCAGCAGGACCGTGACGCCGATCGCGCCCGCGCCGATCGAGGTCAGCGAGACGAGCACGCCGAGCAGCGCCCCGATCGCGACGGTGGCGATCCTGAGCCGTCGGCCCTCCAGAGGGCGGAAGCGCCGCCCGGTGACACCGAGGATCTGCGAGCGGAACGCGACGCAGATCGCGGTCGTCAGGACGCAGAACCCGAGCACGGTCGAGATCAGCGTCGAGGCGACCTCCCCCTTGCCGCCGAGAAGATGGAGCAGCAGCAGCGTCGCGAGCGTCGCCGGGACGCTTCCCGAGGCGAGACGAAGCACGATCGGCCAGTCCACCGTCTTCCGCGCCCCATGGACCAGCGTGCCCACCGCCTTGGTGACCGAGGCCTGCAGCAGGTCGGTCCCGACCGCGGTGACCGGATGGATGCCGAACAGCAGGATCAGCGCCGGCGTCATCAGCGAGCCGCCGCCGACCCCGGTCAGCCCGACGAGCAGGCCGACCACGAACCCGGTCGCGGCGTTTGCGGCGTCGAGGGTCAAGGCTGGTCGCGGGCTCCTGGGTGTCGAACGGTGTCGCCCCTAACGAGGTTCGGGCCGGCCGGCAAGGATGCGGGTCGCAGCACGCGATCGGACGTCCTATCTAGCGGCCGAGCACATCCGGCCTCACCGAGGGAACTCCGCATCATGCCCGCCTACCGTTCGCGCACCAGCACGCATGGCCGAAACATGGCGGGCGCGCGCGCGCTCTGGCGGGCGACCGGCATGGGCGACGGCGACTTCGGCAAGCCGATCATCGCGGTCGCGAACTCGTTCACCCAGTTCGTGCCGGGCCACGTCCACCTCAAGGACCTCGGCCAGCTCGTCGCGGCCGAGGTGCAGGCGGCGGGCGGCATCGCGCGCGAGTTCAACACGATCGCCGTCGATGACGGGATCGCGATGGGCCACGGCGGAATGCTCTACTCGCTGCCGTCGCGCGAGCTGATCGCGGATGCGGTCGAGTACATGGTCGAGGCGCACTGCGCCGACGCGCTCGTCTGCATCTCGAACTGCGACAAGATCACCCCCGGCATGCTGATGGCGGCGTTGCGGCTCAACGTCCCGACCGTGTTCGTCTCGGGCGGCCCGATGGAAGCGGGCAAGGTCGTGTCCGGCGTCACCACGAAGCGCGCCGACCTGATCACCGCGATGGTCGCGGCGGCCGACCCGGACGTCACCGACGCCGACAGCGAGGCGATCGAGCGATCGGCGTGTCCGACCTGCGGCTCGTGCTCGGGCATGTTCACCGCCAACTCGATGAACTGCCTCACCGAGGCGCTGGGCCTGGCGCTGCCCGGCAACGGCTCGACGCTGGCGACGCATGCCGACCGCAAGCGCCTCTTCGTGGAGGCGGGCTGGCTGATCGTCGATCTCGCCCGTCGCTGGTACGAGCAGGACGACCCGACGGCCCTGCCCCGCTCGATCGCGAGCCGCGAGGCGTTCGCGAACGCGATGAGCCTCGACATCGCGATGGGCGGCTCGACCAACACGGTGCTGCACCTGCTGGCCGCGGCGCACGAGGGCGGCGTCGACTTCACGATGGCGGACATCGACGCGCTCTCCCGCCGCGTGCCCAATCTCTGCAAGGTCGCGCCGTCGCGCACCGACGTCCACATGGAGGACGTGCACCGCGCCGGCGGCATCATGGCGATCCTCGGCGAGCTTGACCGTGCGGGGCTGATCCGGACCGATCTCCCGACCGTGCACGCGCCGACGCTCGACGCGGCGCTCGCGCGCTGGGACGTCCGACGCGCGCCTGCGACGAGCGAGGCCGCGACCTTCTTCCGCGCAGCTCCCGCCGGGGTCCGGACCACGCAGGCCTTCTCCCAGGCGAGCCGCTACGAGGCGCTCGACCTCGACCGTGCCGGAGGCGTGATCCGGGACGTCCGGCACGCCTATTCCCGCGATGGCGGGCTCGCCGTCCTCTACGGGAACATCGCGCGCGACGGCGCGATCGTGAAGACGGCCGGGGTGGATGAGAGCCTGCTCACCTTCCGCGGCCCGGCGCGGATCTTCGAGAGCCAGGAGGATGCGGTGTCCGGGATCCTCGGCGACCGGGTCGCGCGGGGCGACGTCGTGCTGATCCGCTACGAGGGGCCGAAGGGCGGGCCCGGGATGCAGGAGATGCTCTATCCGACGAGCTACCTGAAATCGAAGGGTCTCGGCCCGCACTGCGCGCTGGTCACCGACGGACGGTTCTCGGGCGGCTCGGCCGGGCTCTCGATCGGCCATGTCTCGCCCGAGGCCGCCGAGGGCGGCGCGATCGGCCTCGTCGAGGAGGGCGACGTGATCGAGATCGACATCCCGCGTCGCGTGCTCCGCGTCGATCTCGACGAGGCGACGCTGGAACGCCGTCGCGCCGCGATCCGCGCCTTCGCGCCGCGCGCGAGGGACCGCAAGGTCAGCCAGGCTCTTCTCGCCTACGCGGCCCTGACCACGAGCGCCGCACGCGGTGCCGTCCGCGACGTCTCGCAACTCGGCGCCTGACGTCCTACGAGAGGAGCGGAGGCGGCCACCGGGGTCGCCGAGCCGGAGAACGCCATGTCACGCGCCGTCGGACTGACCATCCCCCTCGCCGCTCTCGTGGCCCTCGCCCCCTGCGCCGCCCGGGCGGACGCGGGCGATGCGGCCCTGACCTGCCCGCAGATCACGAGCCAGGTCGCGCAGCAGAACGCCGCGATCAAGCACGCCCAGCGGATCGCCAAGCTGCACGCCAACGAGGACGAGGGTACCACCGCCTCGCCGGACGTGACCGAAGCGAACAACGAAGCATCCGCCGCGCAGTCGCGGGCACAGACGCTGCTGACGCTCGGCCGGTCGAAGAAGTGCTTCCGGTAGCGCGCACGGGCCCTCGCCCGCCGTAGCAAGACATTCGGCGCAAGGGCAAGCCACCCGCCAGCGGGCGCGGTGATCGGCGCCGATCAGGGGCTCCGGTCACACGAGACTGGCGAGCGCCGCATCGAGGCGGACGGCCTCGCCCCGGGATGC
>CAXUBX010000003.1:0-66592 GCA_964249405.1 uncultured Acetobacteraceae bacterium
GCGCGCGTGTTTTGGGTACACGAGGCCGCCGGTTCGAGTCCGGCCGCCCCGACCATTGAGGAGACTGTCCAGATGCCGAGGGCGCGGATCTTCAGGCAGCCCAAGTCCGCGATGCAGTCCGGCCGCGCGAACACCGATGACTGGATCGTCGAATGGGAGAGGACCGAGCGCAAGACCGCCGACCCGATCATGGGCTGGTGGGGCAGCGGCGACACGCGAACCCAGCTCCGGCTGCGCTTCGACAGCCGTGAGGAGGCCGAGGCGTATGCAACACGGGAAAACCTCGACTACGAGGTCGAGATCATCCCGCCACGCGTCCAGAAGCCCAAATCGTATGCCGACAACTTCAAGTACACGCGGCTGATGAACTGGACCCACTGAGACCCGGGTCCCGGGCGCCCTTAGCTCAGCTGGATAGAGCAACAGCCTTCTAAGCTGTGGGTCGGTGGTTCGAGTCCACCAGGGCGCGCCAGTGACGGTCCCTAAAACCGGTGCGGTAGCAGACTATCAGCGGAGGAGATGCATCGTGAGCTGGCGACTGACGAGACTGATCGCGTTCGGCATTCTGACGGCAGGCCTCAGCGGCTGCTACTACAGGGGATACCATCACGGGCCGTATGGTCACCCCTACTACGGAGGGCATCCCGGCCCCGGTTACGGCGGCCCGCCGCATCCCGGCTATGCGCCCGGGCCCGCTCCGGGTTACGGCCACTGAAGCCCGTTTCGACAGAAGAGTCCGGGACTCGAAACCGGGCGGCGTGAGGCGCGGGGCAGGTCGGCCTCCCGGGCGAGAG
This sequence comes from uncultured Acetobacteraceae bacterium, assembly GCA_964249405.1. Taxonomy (GTDB): domain Bacteria; phylum Pseudomonadota; class Alphaproteobacteria; order Acetobacterales; family Acetobacteraceae; genus CAXTPV01. The sequence continues at coordinate 795 of CAXUBX010000003.1, forward strand.
CTCAGGCCATCAACGCCCCGTAACGGGCTGCCGCAACGAGGCGGGCGCGGTCCTGCGCGACCCTCGCTTCGTCGCCTCGCCCGAGACGTCGGCGGGCGATGTCGGTCCACAGCACCTGATCGAGACGCGTGTTCGACCGCAATCGCCGGGTCGCTTCAGCCGTGAACGCCTCGTGAAGGGGAAAACGACGGTCGGCCGGGATCCGTTCGGTGACGTTGATCGTCTTGCGGGTCCAAGGCCAGTCGAACAACGCCGCCAGGTTCCGATCGAGAGCAGGGTCCTCGACGAGGTCGACGAAATCCAGACTTCTCAGCTTCGCTCGCGCTTCGCGCAACAACCGGAGGTCGTGCCGTTCTTCGATGAAGCCGCCGGCGGGAATGAGCCTGTGCGGCCAGAGCAGCATTCGCGTGACGATGTTGTCGAGCTGGCAGGCAAGCTCGGGATCGGCGAGAAAGGCCCCGAGCGGGCGGTGCGCCCGCAGGACGAGGTCTGCCCAGGCCCCCCACACCGTCGTCGTCGCCGGATCGGTGGCACGCCAGTAGAGCCAGTGGGACAGCAGCCTGGTCGACGGATCCCGGAGGATGGTGACCACGGGAGAGGCGGGAAAAGCCGCTCGAAGCGTCGAGAGCGCGTAATGCCCGGCGATCATGATCGCGTCCCGCGGAAGATCGTCCGGCGACATCGCGATCTTCGCTCGTGTCTCCGGCGCGATCGTCTCCCACCGATCGAACGTCCCGAAAATGGCTCGATCGAAGCCCTCGGTCGTGTGCCCCCGGCCGGTCGCGACGAACGAGGAAACCAGCGCCGAGCCCGAAGTCTTCGGGACGTGCATGAACAGGGCCGGCCGCAGGAGCGTGGGAGAGATCGTCATCGGCTCGTCAAACGGCCGGATGGCAAGGAGACGCGCGCCCCTACGACGGCCCGCGTTCAGGCCTTCCGAAGTTCATCGGGCTTGTGCGCGGCCTTGGCGCCCGTCTTGTCGCTCTTGACGACATATTCGGGGTTCTCCTTCGTCGCTTTCGCCGTGTGCCCCTTGATCTTCGTCGTCGAAGTGATCTTCCGCTCGACATGACCCTTCGTCGTTCCCTGGGAGGTGTTCCATCGAACCGCGTCTCCCTCCTTCGGCGTCTTTCCGGCCATCTTGCCTCTCCTCCGTCCGCTGGATGACCATTCCATCGTCCGGAGCCGCAAGGCGTTCCGGAGCGATGCAGGCGAAGAGGCCCGATGATGGCGAATGCGCATAACTTCTCGGTCCGGGCGGCGGACGGGAGTTCGGTCGGGCTCGACGCCTACGCAGGCCGGGTGCTGCTCGTCGTCAACACCGCGAGCCGTTGCGGCTTCACCCCGCAATACGAGGGTCTCGAGGCGCTGCAACGCACGTTCGGGCCGGCAGGCTTTTCCGTGCTCGGGTTCCCGTGCAACCAGTTCGCGAACCAGGAGCCGGGCTCCGACGCCGAGATCCAGTCGTTCTGCAGCACGCGCTACGACGTGTCGTTCCCGGTGTTCGCACGCGTCGCCGTGAACGGACCGGGCGCGGATCCCTTCTACGTGTTCCTGAAATCGGCCAGACCCGGGCTGCTCGGGTCGGGCATGGTGAAGTGGAACTTCACCAAGTTCCTGGTCGATCGTGGAGGCCGCGTCCGCGAGCGTTTCGCGCCGACGGTCAAGCCGGACCGTCTCCGTCCCGGAATCGAGCGACTGCTGGCCGAGCCCGCCGGTCCGGTCGAGGGATGATCCTGTCGAGGGGAGCCGTCTGCCCGGCTGAAGATGCTCTCGTCTCACACCGGCCGGACGCTCCCGGACGACCGGGCAGGTCCGCGGGCTGGTCCCGAGTTCACTCCCGGTCTGCGAGCAGTCCGAGCAACGCCGCGCCGTAGCGGTCGAGCTTCGACGCGCCGACGCCCTTGACCGTCCCGAGTGAAGTCCGGTTGGCCGGCCGGCGCTCGGCGATCTCGCGAAGCACGCTGTCGTGGAAGATGACGTAGGGCGGCACGGACTGGGCGCGCGCCTCGCCGGCCCGCCAGGCCCGGAGGCGCTCGAACAGCGTCTGGTCGGCGGCGGCGAGAACGGGTGCATCCTCCCCGCCGCCGCCGGCACTCCCGACCTGGGCTGCCGACAGCGGCCGGATCCGCTCCTCCTTCAGCATCAGCGCCTGCTCGCCCTTGAGCAGCGCCCGCGCGTCGCCGTCGAACTGCAGGCCGCCATGCTCCGGATCCCGCCGCAGCGCGCCCCGGGCGATGAGCGCCCGGACCACGCCGCGCCAGTAGCGGTCGGACGCGTCCCGCCCGATGCCGAAGGTCGGGAGCCCCCGATGACCGTGCCGGCGCATCGCGTCGGTGTCCTTGCCGCGCAGGACGTCGACGATATGGCCGGCGCCGAAACGCTGTCCGGTGCGCCAGATCGCGGACAGCACCTTCTGGGCGGCGACGGTGCCGTCGGTCAGGGCGACCGGCGAGCGGCAGTTGTCGCAGTGGCCGCAGGCGCCCTCGAAGCGCTCGCCGAAACAGGCGAGCAACGCGCCGGTCCGGCAACCCGCGGTCTCCGAGAACGCGATCATGCCCTCCAGCCGTCCGGCCATCACCCGGCGCTCGGCATCCGGAGCCTGGCTCTGCTCCAGCCAGTAGCGTGCGCGGGCGATGTCCTCCGCCCCGTAGAGGAGAAAGCATTCGGCCGGCAGTCCGTCCCGCCCGGCGCGCCCGATCTGCTGGTAGTAGGCCTCCGGGCTGTCCGGCATGTCGAGGTGGCCGACGAAGCGGACATCGGGGCGATCCACGCCCATGCCGAACGCGATCGTCGCGACCACGGTCATGAACTCGCCGGCCCGGAACCGGTCGAGAGCCGCGCGCTTCTCCGGCGCCGAGAGACGGGCGTGGTAAGGAACCGCGTTCCGCCCGCGTCCCCTCAGGCCCGAGGCCACGCGCTCGGTCTTCTCGCGCGATCCGCAGTAGACGATCCCCGTCGCCTCCGGATGACGGGCAAGCAGCGCCTCGAGCTGCTGCGACTCGCGTTCCTTGGGCTCGGCGGCGAGCACGAGGTTCGGCCGGTGGAAGCTGGCCGCGAACACCGCGGCGTCGGGCATCGCGAGCGCCGAGATGATGTCGTCGCGGGTCCGCGGGTCGGCGGTCGCGGTGAGCGCGATCCGCGGCACGCCCGGCAGGCGTTGCGGCAGGCAAGCGAGCGAACGGTATTCCGGCCGGAACTCGTGACCCCACGCCGACACGCAATGGGCCTCGTCGATCGCGAGAAGGGAGAGGCGAAGGCGGGACAGACGGTCGAGCAGCGTGCCCGAGAGCAGGCGCTCCGGCGAGACGTAGAGGATCTCGACCCGGCCGCTCGCGAGACCGTCCCGGGTGCGGGCGAGCTCGTCCTCGTCGAGCTCCGAATGGAGCGCCGAGGCGCGGACGCCGACCTGACGCAGCGAGGCCACCTGGTCGTCCATCAGCGCGATCAGCGGCGACACCACGACGCAGGTGCCGTCGCGGCAGAGCCCGGGAAGCTGATAGCAGAGGCTCTTCCCGCCGCCGGTCGGCATCAGCACGAGCGCGTCGCCCCCCGCCATCACCCGGGAGACGACCGCGTCCTGTTGACCGCGGAACCGCTCGAACCCGAACACCGAGGCGAGGACCTCGAGCGGCTCCCCGCGCGAGGCGGCCATCGTCCCCGAGCCGGTCGACGGGCTCAGGTGCTGCCGATCGTGATCTCGACGCGCCTGGCCGCGACCGGCGGGTTCTCGTTGTTCGGCGGGCGGGGCACGATGGAAATCCGGCTGGTCGCGACCCCGTCCTGTTCCAGCAACGCCGCCACCACCTGCGCCCGCTTCCCCGCCAGGACCGCGTCGGCATCGGTGTCGCCGTGCGCCGCCGCGTAGCCGGCCACGGTGACCAGCGTCGAAGGATCCGACGCCGCCCGCCGCGCCGCGCCCGCGACCAGGGCCTCGGCCGGCGCGTCCAGCGCGGCGGAGGCGTGCGGAAAGAAGATCACGACCTTCGGGGCGTTGGTCTCGGTCTGGGCGCAGGCGCCGACCAGGAAGCAGACCAGGCTGGCAGCCAGGGGCGTGGGCAGACGGCGACGCATGACGAGAGACTCCTGAGGCAGGACCGGTCGTTCGTGCGACAGCCCGGAACGGGCGTCAATCGACGCCGGCCGGCCCGGGACGCGCCCCGGAGCTCGCAGGACGATCGAGACTGCGCAGGGACGCTCCTCAGGCCGCCGCCGCGGCCGCGGTTCCGCCGGACAGGCGCCAGATCCGGTCGAGGCGCTCCACGCCGGTCAGGCGATGGGCGATCAGGATGATCGTGCGGCCGGCCGCAGCCGTGTTCAGCGCGAGCAGGAACTCCCGCTCGGCGTCGCTGTCGAGACCGGAGGCCGGCTCGTCGAGGATCAGGATCGGGGCCGGGCAGAGCCAAGCCCGCGCGAGCGCGATCCGGCGTCCCTGGCCGCCGGATACCGTGGCCCCCCCCTCGCCGAGCCAGGTGTCGAGCCCGTCGGGCAAGGTCCGGACCCAGGTGCCGAGCGCCGCCACGTCGAGCGCGCGCCAGAGCGCATCGTCGTCCGCCTCGGGACGCCCGATCAGGAGGTTGGCCCGGATCGTGTCGGCGAAGAGGTGGGTGGACTGGTTGAGCAGACCGACCGTCCGGCGAAGCTCCGCCGGGTCGAGCGCGCCGACGTCGACGCCGCCCAGGCTCACCCGCCCGGTCGCGGGTCGGGCGAGACCAAGGGCGAGGGTTGCCAGGGTGCTCTTGCCGGCGCCCGAGGGGCCGAGGAGCGCGACGCGGCTGCCGGGCGCGATCGAGAGGCTGAGATCGGTGAACACCGGACGCCCAGGTTCCCAGGCGAAGCCGACCCCCTCGAAGCGGAGCGTCCGGTCGTCCGGCACGGCGCCCCGAACCACCGTGCCGGCGGCTGTGCCCGGGAGGGTGCCCGTCCGGGTCGCCGCCACCACACGGCGTGCCGAGGCCGCGGCACCGCCCGCGAGCGCGCCGGCTCGCGGCAGCGAGGATGCGGTCTCGAAGCCGGCGAGCACGACGAACACCGCGACGACCGCGAAACCGGCGGCACCCGCGCCGGCCCCGAGGCCGGTGGCGACGGCGGAGAGCACGGCCAGGAGGGCTCCTTGCGCGAGCAGGAAGCTGAGCGCGTCCGCCATCGCGGCCCGCCTCGCCGCACCGAGCTGGGACGCGATCAGGGTCGCCTCCCGACCCTGCGCGGACGCCAGCCTGCGGCCTTCCGCTCCGAACGCGCGCACCTCCCGGAGGCCCGCGACCGTGTCCAGCACCGAAACGCGAAGCGCGGAGGCCGCCGAAGCGGTGCTCGCGCCGGCCTCGCCGGCGAGCCGCGCCGCGATCGCCGGCAGGACCAGCGCGCAACCCACGAACAGGACGCCGACCGTGGCGCCGAGCGCGAGATCGCGGCGCGCGAGAACCCAGACCAGGACCGGAAGGACGAACAAGGCGCCGGCGAGCGGCACCAGGATGCGGAGATAGAGCGCGTCGAGCGCCTCGACGTCGGCCACCAGGCGCGAGAGGAGATCACCCGAACGGCGGAACCCGAGTCCGGACGCCGCACCCGAGGCGACCCGTCTGAAGAACCAGACGCGGAGATCGGCAAGAGCGCGGAACATCGCATCGTGGGTCGCGATCCGCTCGACGTAGCGCAGCGTGATCCGGCCGACGCCGAGCACGCGGAGCGCGATCCCGGCGCCGATCGCGACGCCGCCGATCCCGACCAGCGAGCGTGCGCCGGACACGGTCGTGCCGCCGGCGAGCGCAAGCAATCCCACGCCGACCAGCACCGAAAACACCGAGAGAGCGAGGCCGAGCAGGAGGCGGCCGAGCCGGGGCCGCCAGAGCGACATCACGGTCGCGACCGCGCCGGCGGTGGTGACGCCGGGCTCGCTCATGCCCCGGCCTCCGCGAGCGCGTCGCGCGTTCCCGGCCGGGTGCCGAGCGCGATCCGTCGGCCGGCGAAGGCATGAGCAGCCGCCGAGTGGCTCGCGAGAAGCACGGTGCGGCCGAGCGCGAGGCGGCGAAGGCTGTCCAGCAGCTCGCCTTCGGTCGCCGGGTCGAGATGGCTGGTCGGTTCGTCGAGCAGCAGCAGCGGCGCATTCTTGAGAAAGGCGCGAGCGACCGCGACGCGCTGGGCCTGGCCGCCGGAGAGCCCGTGGCCCCCTTCGCCGATCCTGGTTTCAAGACCGGCGGGAAGCTGCTCGACCAGCGTGTCGAGGCGGGACGCCCGGACGGCTTCGGCGAACTCCGCATCCGTCGCGTCGGGCCGGCCGAAGCGGATGTTCTCGCCGAGCGTGCCTGCGAACAGCACCGGACGCTGGCCGATCCAGCTGGTCAGGCGCGACAGGGCTTGCGGCACGATCGTCGCGATCGGCGCCCCGTTCACGGTGACCCGGCCGGATTGCGGCGCGGCGAAGCCCAGCAGGATCTCGAGCACCGTCGACTTGCCGGAGCCCGAGGGTCCGACCAGCAGCACCGTCTCGCCGGCCGGCACCCGGAACGACAGCCCGTCGAGCACGGGCGGCCGTTCGGCCGACCAGCCGAAGCGGACATCCTCGAAGGCCACGGTGACGCCGCGGGTTTCCACGGTGCGGATCGATGACGCGCCCGCCTCGGCCGACGCGACACCCGGCACCTCGGGAAGCGCCGAGAGCGCCTCCGCGGCACCCGTGAGGCGATGCTTGTCCTGATAGGCGAGGGCGAAGGCACGGAGCGGCGCGAAGAACTCGGGCACCGCGATCAGGGCGAACAGGGCGCGCGCCGCGCGCATCGGTGACGGGTGGTCGAGCAGGACGTGCCGGTCGAGCACGGCGATGGCGACGATCGAGGCGACGAGGGCGAGGTCGAGCGCGGTGGCCGAGAGGAAGGCGACACGCAGGATCCGCATCGTCCGGGCGCGGAGCTCGTCCGCGGCGCCGGCGAGCGCACGTGCTTCCGCGTCCTCGGCGCCGGACAGCACGAGTGTCCCGATCCCGCGCATCCGGTCGAGGAAGCGACCCTGGAGCCGGGTGAGTGCCGTGAACTGACGCCGGGACGCCTGGGCGGCGCCGATCCCGAACACCGCCTGCAGGATCGGCACCGAGAGGCCGCCGATCGCGAGGACGAGGGCGGCCCGCCAGTCGAGCGTGAGCACCACCAGCAGCACGAGGAGCGGACCCAGGCTGGCGAGGGTCGCGGCGGGGAGCCAGCGCGAGAAGAAGGGATCAAGCCCCTCGATCCCGTCGACGAGCAGTGCGACCAGTTCGCCGGTGCCGCGGCCGCGTGCCAGGGCCGGGCCGCCGGCGAGCAGACGTCCGAGACCCTCGTTGCGGAGGCGTCGTCGCGCGTTCGCCCCCAGTGCTGCGGCCCGGTTCGCGGCCGCGAACTGCACGAAGGCCCGAAGCAGCGACGCCACGGTGAAGCCGAACAACGGCAGCCAGGGATGCCGGAGCGTCGTGCTCGGTGACACGCCGCCGATCCCGGCCACGACGGTGCCGAGCACCAGCGCGATGCACCATCCCTGAAGCAGGGCGAGCCCGATGGAGACGAGGCCGAAGCCGATCAGCGACCGGCTGGCGCGGCGTCCGATCCGGGACTGGGTCCTTGTCCAGGCCAGCGTGGCGCCGGCCTCCCCCGTGGCATCTCGCCTCGATCGCTTCATGACGCTCATGATGTGTCGAGCGGGGCAGATTGGTCGAGATGGTCGGGGCCAAATGGAGGAGGCTTCATGCGGCGGCCGGCGCGGCGCCCGGGTCACGGCGCCGCTCCCCGGCATTAATCTTGAGAACGATGTCGTAACGGGTTCCGTGGTCCTCGGTGACGGTGAGCGTCGCGCCCAGCTGGCGGGCGAAGCCGCGGATGAGCTGGATGCCGAGCCCGTCCCGGATGCCGGTCTCGGTGTCCGCCCGGCCCGCGGGAATCCCGACACCGTCGTCCTCGATCGCGAGCTCGATCGTCGACGCCGCACCCCGCGTCAGGCGGACCGAGATGTGACCCGACCGGCCGCCGGGGAACGCGTATTTCACCGCGTTGCTGACCGCCTCGGTGACGATCAGGGCTAGGGGCACGGCCTGGTCGCTCGACATGTCGAGCTCGGGCGCCTCCACCTCGAGTCGGATCCGCGTTCCTTCCCGTTCCCCCATCGCCTGGAACAGCTGTCCGCAGAGCTCGAGCAGGAAGGGACGCATGGCGATCGTGTGGAGACCTCCCTCCGAGTAGAGGTGGCGGTGCAGCGTCGCGAGGGCGCGAACACGGTCGCGCGCCGCGCCGAACTCCGCTTTCGCCTCGGGTGCCCGGATGCGGCTCGCCTGGAGATTGAGGAGCGAGGCGACGATCTGGAGGTTGTTCTTCACGCGGTGATGGATCTCCTTGATCAGGAGTTCCTGCTCCGCCGCCGCACGCTCGAGGGCCTGCTCCCGCTGGCCGATCGCCTCCACCGCGTGGACGAACACCGAGGCGAGCGCCAGGAGCTCGCTCGGCATGAACCGCATGCCGGCGCTGTCGAACGTCCCCCGCTCGCGCCAGCGATCGACCCGGCGCGTCAGCGCCGCGACCGGTGCCGAGACGGTGACGTGCGCGCCGATGACCACGACCACGAGGCCGAGGGTCAGCAGGGCGGCGATCGCGAGGACGCGTCGGAACAGCAGGAGAGCCGCGCGTTGTTCCTCGTCGGTGGCGCGGTCGCCGGCGATCACGACCGATCCGTCGGGCAGGTGGCCGGCCGCGAAGGCGTGCATGCGGCCGGCGGCATCGGTCGCGAACACCGGACGATCGCCGGCCGCGAGGCGACGCAGCACCGCCCGGTCGGGCCGGGCGGCCCCGGGAACGCCCGCGAGCAGATCGGCGCTCCCATTCCGCAACAGCCAGATCCCGCCGTCGTTCTCGTGATCGCGGCCACCGGATGGCGGCGTCCGAGCGATCGCGATCAGCGCGTCGATGATCACCGCCCCGCGCGCGCCGACCGCCGGACCGACGACCCGGAGCGGCATGAAGGCCCGTTCCGGACCCGCGCGCTGGATGCGTCCGAGCAAGCCGCCATCCGCCCACGCCGCGGCGACGCTTGCCATCGGGGCCGGCGTCGAGGCTCCGGAGGCGCAGACCAGCGGTTCGCCTGGCGTCCCCGCCCTGACCGCCAGCCCGAGGAGACGGTCGGGACTGAGCCTGAGCGCAAGGGATGCGAGCATCGGGCAGGTCGCGGGCGCGGCGATCCCCGGCATCCGCGCCAGGGCGATCAGCGTGCCCGTGGCTTCCCCGACTGCTTCCTGTTGATCGGCGATGAAACGGAGGAGCGCCGCCTCCGAGCGCTGCGCCCCTCGAACGTTCACCGCCTGGTAATTTCCCCAGGCGAGCGTCGAGGCGATTGCGCCAAGCGGTATGACGGCCAGAAGAATGACCACGATCAGACGCGCTCGGATGGTTCGCGGAAACCACCGGGCCGTCGACTGAGTGAACGAGCCTTCCGTGGCCGACGACATTGCCAAGTTGCCTCGCCGCTAGTCCGGCTCGTCAACTGGCGACGGCGTCTGGCGCCCTCGATCCTCCTCGATCAGGCGAAGGATGTCGTCCGGGATCGGCTCGTTCGCGACCTCATCGAAAAGTTTATGCAGGCCACGCTGCAACCAGAGATCGAATGCCTCGCCGGGCTGGCGGGACCTGCCCCGCCCTCCGGTTCCCGAGTTGTCTTTTGCTGTCACCATCCCGACACGATCAAGGCTTGATCGCCCCGAAGACGAGCGGCGGTGTCAGCGCGCCTCGTCGGTCGGGACCATCGGTAGTTCTCAGGCGGAAACGACGCGACCGGCTTCCTCGGACACCCTGCCTTCGCTCCGGCGGCGCGACGAGGCCCCGGTGATCGCAGGCTTCTCGCCCATCAGCCATGCCTCGAGCTGGCGACGGGCCCGGAAGACCCGGCTCTTCGCGGTGCCGACCGCGCAACCGGTCGCCTCCGCCAGCGCCTCGTAGCTCATGCCGTGCACCACCACCATCACCAGCGCCTCGCGCTGATCGACCGGTAACCGCGTCATCGCCTTGCCGAGATCCTTGAGCGCCAGCCGGTCCTCGTGGGGCGCGTCGCTCGCGAACGTCGACGCCGGCACGTCGTCGATGTCGGTGGTGTCGCGACGCTTGCGCAGGTTGGAGATGAAGCGGTTGCGGAGGATGCGATGCATCCAGGCGGAGAAGTTCGTTCCGGGGATGAACGAAGACTGGGCCGACAGGGCGTTGCAGACCGCATCCTGCACCAGATCCTCCGCCGAGGCCCGGTTCCTGGTCAGCGCCAAGGCCTGGACCCGCAGCTTCGGGAGGATCGCGGTCACCTGATCGTGGAAGGTCGGACCGCTCGTGGCCGGATTGCTCGTCGTGCTCATTTTCGCTCCCGAAGCGGATTTTCGCTCCAACAATGAAGGCCGTATGTCGGGCGTTGCGTCGTGGTCTTCACGAAAAAGAGAGGGCGGGAGGGTCAGACGCCCGGGGCGTCGGCCGCGCGGGACAGCCGGGCCAACGCCGACCTGGCGCGCGAAACCCGCGCCTTCATCGTACCCACGGGCACGCCACAGATCGCGGCCGCCGCCTCGTGGCTCATCTCCTGGGCGCCGACCAGGACCAGCGCCTCGCGGAGCAGCGGCGGCAGCGTGAACAGAAGTCGCTGCAGATCGGTGAGCTCGGCGCGGCGCATCTGCTGCGGGGCTTCCGGCGGCTCGGCGGGAGGCTGGACGTCGAGGAGACGGGCTTCCCGCCGACGCCGTCGCGCCTGCTCATAGAAGGCATTTCGCTGGATCGTGAACACCCAGGCCTTCAGGTTGGTCCCCGGGCGGAATTGACCAAGTGCCGCGAGCGCCCTTACGACCGTGTCCTGCACGAGATCGTCGGCCGCAACCGGGTCGCGCGCCAGGAATCGGGCGAAGGCGCGCAGGTCGGGCAGCAGGATGGTCAGCTGGCGTCGGAGATCGGCGCTGTCAGGTTCCGTGACGATGCCGCTCATCGTCGCCATGATCCACGGCGCGACGTAGGCGAGCTCGGCGGCCCAAGCGAGCTCAACGGGAACGGCGCTCCGCCTCGCGAGGGGACGATGGAGCCGGAGGACGGTTCGAAGATGATGGACTCCTGGCGCAACGAACTGATCAGGGCGCTCCCCTATGCACGGCGATATGCGCGCGCCCTGACCGGAAGCCAACCGCGCGGCGATCTCCTGGTTGCGGACGCGCTGCGTGAGATGCTGTCGGAGCCGCGGGAGAGCGGTGGCGCCGACGATGCGCGCCGGACGCTCTACGCCTCCGTGACCCGCCGTTTCGACGGGAACGCCGGCCAGACCCCGTCGGGCCTCACGCATCGGCAACGCCAGCTTCTTCTGCTGACCACGCTCGAGGACTGCACGGTCGCGCAGGCCGCGGCGGCGATCGGCATGGGGCTGGAGGACGCCGAGACGGCCCTCGCCTCGGCCCGCGAACAGCTTCGGACCGCGGCCTCGGCCGATGTCCTGATCATCGAGGACGAGCCGATCATCGCGATGGACATCGAGGAGCTGGTGCAGAATTGCGGCCACCGCGTGGTCGGCGTCGCCGCGACCGAAGCCGACGCGGTGCGGATCGCCGCCGAGCAGCGGCCCGGCCTCATCCTCGCCGACATCAATCTCGGGGCCGGAGGGGACGGTGCGCACGCGATCAGCCGGATCATGCGGCATCACCAGGCGCCGGTGATCTTCGTCACCGCCTATCCGGAGCGCCTGCTCACGGGCGAGGCGCTCGAGCCTGCCTTCGTCATCACCAAGCCCTTCGAGCCGCTCACCCTCGCGATCGCGACCTACCAGGCGGTCACGGGCGGCGTGTCGATCGCCTGAGCGGCCGACCGTCGTCCGGGCCGGGGCGGCAACCGGCGAAGCCGGCCCGACGTTCGGCGACCACCAACCCGACGGCGGAGCCCGAACAGGGCGGAAGGGAACAGATGGATACGCTCCAGGCCACCCGGACGCGGACCGGCCACTCGAGCCATCGGCCATTCCGGTTGCGGGAGGTCGGCGCGACGGCGGGCGGCGGGTCGGCGAAGCTGCGGGCGGCCCTCGAGCAGAGCGTCTCGCTCGGGTTCGACGGCGTGCTCCTGCCACCCGTGTTCCATACCGAGAACGGACTGCTCGCCGACCTGTCGCGTTGCGGCTCCTGCTACGGGCTGGGTTCGATCGCCGAAGGGCTGGCGACGATCGCCGAGGCGCGGCGCGGCATCGAATGCGCGCTGGTGGTCGACCTGCCGACGGACGGGCTGGCCGCAAATTCGCCTTTGCACCGCGCGCATCGCGACATCGTCGCCGATCCCGATCCGCGCGGCCTCCTCGACCCGCGTCGGACGCTCGATCTCGGCCGGGCGCCGGTCGTCGCCGGCGAGCGGGCCGTCTCCGGCCTCGCCGATCTCGTCGCCTCGCTGACCCGGACGCTCGGCAGCGGTGGCATCGACGGCATACGGCTTCGTCGGCTGTCCGGTCTCGGTGGAGGCGCCGTCGCCGCGATCGCGCGCGCGATCCGGCGCGAGCGTCCGGACACGCTGGTCATCGGCGATACCGCGGGCATGCCATGGCCCGAACTCGACGCGATCGAGCCTGGACTGCTCGACCATGTCGTCGCCTCCAGCGCCTGGTGGAACTGGTCCGACGACTGGTTCTTCTCCGAACTCGATCACCTCCGGCGCGTGGCCTCGGTGCTGGTTCCGGCGATCAGCCTCGCGCGGTCCGGCGACGGCCAGATGCCGCAGCGCTTCGCCCGCGATCTCGGCCTCGCGGCATCGCTCGGCGGCGGGTGGATCCTGCCCGAGGCGGTCGCCATCTCGGACGCGACGGAACCGCTGCTTCGCTCGATGAACGCGCTGTTCGGCGGCGAGGCCGCCTCGGCACTCGCGTCCGGGGCGGGCATCGTGCACCTGAACGATGTCCAGGGCCCGGTGCTCGCGACGCTTCGCACGCCCTCGGCGGATGCCAGACACGCGCCCGAGGCGTTCCTCGCCCTGCTCAACCGGAACGTTTCGGCAGCCGCGTCGATCGATCCGTCGGCCGTGCTTCCCGCGGTCGGCGGATTGTTCGACCGCTTCGAAGCCGTGCTGCCTCGGGATGGCGAGGCCCTGGTCGCCGGCCGCGTCGTCACGCTCGCACCCGGTGCCTTCCGCCTCTATCGGGCGCAGGCGCTCGCGAGCCCGCCGCGCCCCGTCCTCGATGCCGCGGCGGCGCGAGAGGTGGCCGAGAAGGCGCCGCGGCTGGCGATCGAGAACCCGGCCCCCGCGGTGGACGGCGGCCGGTTTCCGGTCAAGCGTCGGGCCGGTGAGGTCGTCTCGGTCGAGATCGACCTGATCGGCGACGGCCACGACAAGCTGGCCGCGGCCGTGCAGTGGCGGCATGTCGATGCCGCGACCTGGTCGGAATCGGCGCTGACCCCGCTCGGCAACGATCGCTGGCGCGGTGCCTTTCCCCTCGAGACGGTGGGCCTCCATCACTACCGCGTCGTCGCCTGGCGTGACGCGTTCGCGACCTTCCGGGACGAACTTGCCAAGAAGCACAACGCCGGCGTGCCGGTCGCGCTCGAACTCCGCGAGGGCACCGAGCTGGTGGAGCGCGTGCTCGGCGCCCGGACGGCCGGCCCGGGGGCTCGCCAGGTGCTGGACGCGCTGCGAAGCGCCGCCGACCAGGACGCCACCCGGCTGGTCCTTCTTTCGGCGGAGACGGACGAGGCGATGCGACGCGCCGACCCGCGTCCGCACCTCGTGTCGACGGCGCCGATCCCGGTCGACGCCGAGCGGACGGGCGCCGGCTTCGCCTCATGGTACGAGGTGTTCCCGCGCTCGCTCTCGGACGACGCAGGCCGGCACGGCACCTTCCGGGACGTCGAACGTCACCTTCCGCGCATCAGCGCGATGGGCTTCGACGTCCTCTATTTCCCGCCCATCCATCCGATCGGGACGACGAACCGGAAGGGTCCCAACAACACGCTGGCGCCGAAGGAGGGGGATCCCGGATCACCGTACGCGATCGGATCGGCGGCGGGCGGCCACGAGGCGCTCCACCCCGAACTCGGCTCGTTCGAGGATTTCGCCCATCTTCGCGAGACGGCGTCCGCGCACGGGCTGGAACTCGCGATCGACTTCGCGATCCAGTGCTCGCCCGATCACCCGTGGCTCCGCGACCATCCGGACTGGTTCATCTGGCGCCCGGACGGCACGATCCGCTACGCGGAAAATCCGCCGAAGAAGTATCAGGACATCGTCAACGTCGACTTCTACGCGCCGGGTGCGGTGCCCGACCTGTGGATGGAGCTGGCGGGCGTGGTCCTGTTCTGGTGCGAGCAGGGGATCCGCCTGTTCCGGGTCGACAACCCGCACACCAAGGCTTTCCCGTTCTGGGAATGGATGATCGGCGAGGTCCGCCGCCGCTTTCCGGACGCCGTGTTCCTCGCGGAGGCGTTCACCCGGCCCAAGGTGATGTCGCGGCTGGCGAAGGTCGGCTTTTCGCAGTCCTACACCTACTTCACTTGGCGGAACGAGAAGGCCGAGATCCGGGCCTATCTCGAGGAACTCGCGGACGGCCCGATGCGGGAGTATTTCCGCCCGCATTTCTTCGTCAACACGCCGGACATCAATCCCTTCTTCCTGCAGACATCAGGCCGTCCCGGCTTCCTGATCCGCGCAGCCCTGGCCGCAACCCTGTCGGGACTCTGGGGCGTCTACAACGGCTTCGAACTATGCGAGGGCACGCCGCTCGGATCGGGAAAGGAGGAGTATCTCGACAGCGAGAAGTTCCAGCTCCGGAAGTGGGACTGGGACCGTCCTGGCAACATCGTGCCCGAAATCACCCGCCTCAATGCGATCCGGCGTGCGAACCCTGCCCTGCAGACGCATCTCGGCGTCACCTTTCTCAACGCGTCCTCCGATGCCGTTCTCTGGTATGAGAAGGCGACCCCGGACCGGAACAACGTGCTGCTGATCGCGATCAGCCTCGATCCCACGCAGGCCCACGAGAGCGCGGTGGACCTTCCGCTCTGGCGGTCTGGCCTGCCGGATCACGGGTCGCTGTCGCTGGACGACCTGCTGCTGGATCGCCGCTTCACGCTCACCGGCAAGTATCAGACCATCCGCCTCGCGCCTGAGCAGCCCTTCACGGTGTGGCGTCTCGCCGCTCCGGGCAACACCTGAACTGGTAACCCATGAGCATAACGACGACCACGACCGTCCCGCGCCATCCGATCAGCACGGACGATCCGCTCTGGTACAAGGACGCGGTGATCTACCAGATCCATGTCAAGTCGTTCTTCGACGCCAACAACGACGGGATCGGCGACCTGGCGGGAATCCTGGCGAAGCTCGACTACATGGCCGAACTCGGCGTCACGGCGATCTGGATGCTGCCGTTCTACCCGTCGCCGCGCCGCGACGACGGCTACGACATCTCGGACTACCGCAACGTCTCGGACGACTACGGCACGGTCGAGCAAGTCCGGGAATTCATCGCCCGGGCCCACGAACTCGGCCTCCGGGTGATCATCGAGCTCGTGATCAACCATACCTCCGACCAGCATCCCTGGTTCCAACGCGCCCGCCGCGCCCCGAAAGGCTCTCCGGAGCGGGACTTCTACGTCTGGTCGGACACCGACGACAAATACGACGAGACGCGGATCATCTTCATCGACACCGAGAAGTCGAACTGGGCATGGGACGAGGTCGCGGGAGCCTACTACTGGCACCGCTTCTACAGCCATCAGCCGGACCTCAATTTCGACAATCCGGCGGTGCTCGACGAGGTCCTCTCGGTCATGCATTTCTGGACCGGGCTCGGCGTCGACGGGCTCCGGCTCGACGCCGTCCCCTACCTCGTCGAGCGCGACGGTACGACGAACGAGAACCTCCCCGAAACCCACGCGATCATCAAGAAGATCCGTGCGGAACTCGACATCTCCGCCCCCGGCGTCATGCTGCTCGCCGAGGCCAACATGTGGCCCGAGGACGTGCAATACTACTTCGGCGAGGGCGACGAGTGCCACATGGCATTCCATTTCCCGCTGATGCCGCGGATGTACATGGCGATCGCGCGCGAGGACCGCTTCCCGATCACCGACATCATGCGCCAGACACCGGAGATCCCGAAGAACTGCCAGTGGGCGATCTTCCTCCGCAACCATGACGAGCTGACGCTCGAGATGGTGACGTCGTCCGAACGCGACTACCTCTGGGAGACCTACGCCTCGGACAAGCGGGCGCGCATCAATCTCGGGATCAGGCGTCGGCTGGCGCCCCTGCTGCAGCGCGATCGTCGTCGGATCGAACTGATGAACGGGCTGCTGCTCTCGATGCCGGGCACGCCGGTGATCTATTACGGCGACGAGATCGGAATGGGTGACAACATCCATCTCGGCGACCGCGACGGGGTCCGTACGCCGATGCAGTGGTCGATCGACCGCAACGGCGGGTTCTCGCGCGCCGATCCCGCGAGTCTCGTCCTGCCGCCGATCATGGACCCGATCTACGGCTACGCCGCCGTGAACGTGGAGGCGCAGACCGCCGACAGCCACTCCCTGCTGAACTGGATGCGCCGCATGCTGGTGGTGCGCCGGCGTCACATCGCGTTCGGCCGCGGCGCGCAACGCTTCCTCTATCCGTCCAATCGCAAGATCCTCGCCTATCTGCGCGAGTACGAATCGGAGGACACCCGCGAGACGATCCTCTGCGTATCGAACATCTCCCGCACCGCGCAGGCGGTCGAACTCGACCTTCACCAGTTCGAAGGCCGCGTGCCGGTGGACGTCGTCGGCGGCTCGACGTTCCCGGCGGTCGGCCAGCTGCCCTATCTGCTCACGCTCCCCCCCTACGCCTTCTACTGGTTCCTGCTCGCCGAACGGGAAGTGATGCCCGAGTGGCACGCGCCGGCGCCCGAGCCGCTGCCCGACCTGCAGACGCTGGTGGTCCGCGCCTCGGTCGGCGAGATCTTCGAGAACCGGCGGCAGCTGGAGACGCTCGAGACCGTGCTTCCCGAGTATCTCGGAAAGCGTCGGTGGTTCGGTTCGAAGGGCGAACCGATCTCGAGCGTGTCGTTCGCCTACGCCATGCCGCTCGATCGAAGGCGGAACAACCGCGTCGCGATCGCCGAGATCACCGCGCGGCTCGGTGACCGGTCCGAGAACTACGTGCTGCCGCTCGGCGCAGTCGCCGAGACGGTCAACGACCCGCTGGTCCATCTCCTGGCGCTGAGCCGGATCCGGCGGGTCGCACTGGTCGGCTTCCTCACCGACGGTTTCGCGTCCGACGACTTCACGCTGGCGACGCTGGAAGCCTTGCGTCGGGAGGACCGACTGGCGCTGCCGTCCGGCGGCGAGCTGCAGTTTCGGAAAGGCCCCACCTTCGACGCGCTGGAGATCCCCGACCAGCCCGCGATCCGGCGACTGTCCGCCGAGCAGTCCAACAGCTCGGAAATCATCGCCGATCTCCTGGTCCTGAAGATCGTCCGGAAGGTCCTCGCCGGCGTGCACCCGGAAGGCGAGATGACGCGCTACCTCACCGAGCGCGGCTTCGGCAACACGGCGCCGCTCTACGGCGACGTCGTTCGCGTGGACCCGTCCGGGGTTCCCCACACCGTGATGCTGCTGCAGGGCTTCGTCCGGAACCAGGGCGATGGCTGGGGCTGGACGCTCGACACGATCGCGCGCGTCACCGACGAACACGGACCGCAATCGCCCGAGGAGAACGCCAACATCGCCGCCGAGGCCTTCGACGGCTACGTGCCGTTCGTCGCCGCGGTCGGCCGGCGCCTGGCCGAGCTGCACGACATCCTGTCCTCGCCGTCCGACCAGCCCGAGTTCGCCCCGAGACACGCGAGCGAGGCGGACCGGCTGGCCTGGGCGGAGGGAGCGGTCGCACAGCTCGACGGTGCGGTGACCCAGCTGACGCGGCTGGTCGCCTCGCCGGACGGGATCACCGACGAGGATCGCGAGACGGCGTCCTCGATCATCGCGCGCGCCGGCGCGATCGGCGATCTCGTCCGCACGCTCGCCAGGGGGGCGGAGAGCGCGCTGGCCACCCGGGTGCACGGTGACTTCCATCTCGGCCAGGTGCTGGTCACCGGATCGGACGCGACGCTGATCGATTTCGAGGGCGAGCCGGCCAAGACGATGGACGAACGTCGGGCGCATTCCAGTCCGCTCCGGGACGTCGCCGGCATGCTCCGCTCGCTCGATTACGCGGCGGCCTCGGCGGACATGCGGGCGGAGGCGACCACGGCTCTCGGGATCGAGCGCAAGTCGCAGCTGCTGGCCGCGTTCCGGGAGATCTCGGTGGCCAGTTTCCGCGACGCCTACGATGCCATCCTGACCGGAAGCCGGAATCCGTGGGTGAGCCGGGAGGATTTCGGTTCCCTGCTCGACCTGTTCCTGATCGAGAAGGCTGCCTACGAGATCCGCTACGAGGCGAGCAACCGGCCGGCCTGGCTCGCCATTCCACTCCGTGGCCTCGCGTCGATCGTCGACCGGCTCATCCCCACTCCCGCTTCCGAGAAAGGCTGAACCGTCCATGGATCAGGTCGTGTCCCAAGATGCCGCACCGCAGGACTCCGGACCCGACGCGGACCCGCATGCCGTCGCGAGCCTGCTCGCCGCGCGGCATGGCGACCCGTTCTCGCTGCTCGGACCGCACCGGGTCGCGACCGGGATCGTGGTACGTGCCTTCCTGCCGCGCGCCGACGAGGTCGAGGTGGTCGGTCGCGGATCGGGCCTGCCGCTCGGACGGATGACGCGCGTGCATCCCGACGGGCTCTGGAGCGGTCTCGTCTCGGTCGACGAACCGTATCTCTTCAGGATCCGGTCCGGCGCGACCGTGACCGAGACCGAGGATCCCTATTCCTTCGGGTTCGTGCTCGGCGATCTCGATCTCCACCTGCTCGCGGAGGGACGGCATCTCGACTATGCCCGCGTCATGGGCGCGCATGTCGCGACGATGGACGACGTCGAGGGCGTGCGGTTCACCGTCTGGGCACCGAACGCGCAGCGCGTCTCGGTGGTCGGCCCGTTCAACGCCTGGGACGGTCGCTCGCACCCGATGCGCAAGCGCGATCCCGGCGGTTTCTGGGAGCTGTTCGTTCCCCGGATCGGCACCGGTACGATCTACAAATACGAGCTGATCGGCCCCTGGGGAGACCTGCTGCCGCTCCGCGCCGACCCTTGTGCCTGGAGCGCCGAAGTGCCGCCGGCCACCGCCTCGGTCGTCGCCGACCCGCGGCCAGAATGGGATGACGAGGCCTATCTCGCGAGCCGCGCGGGACGGCAGAACGCGGCGGCGCCGATCTCGATCTACGAGGTGCACGCGACGTCGTGGCTGCCGGCCTCGGGAGCGGGCACCATCGGCTGGGACGATCTCGCCGACCGCCTGGTGCCCTACGTGAGCACGATGGGGTTCACCCATGTCGAGCTCCTGCCGGTGATGGAGCATCCGTTCGGCGGATCCTGGGGCTACCAGCCACTCGGCCAGTTCGCCCCGCAGGCGAGGCTCGGGCCAACCGAGGGCTTCGGCCGCTTCATCGATCGATGCCACCAGGCCGGGCTCGGCGTCCTGCTCGACTGGGTGCCGGCGCATTTCCCGACCGATGCGCACGGGCTCGCGCATTTCGACGGCACCGCGCTCTACGAGCATGCCGACCCGCGCGAAGGCTTCCACCAGGACTGGAACACCTTCATCTTCAACCTCGGCCGCAACGAGGTGCGCGGCTTCATGATCGGTTCGGCGCTGCACTGGCTCGAGTTCTGGCACGTCGACGGGCTGCGCGTCGACGCGGTGGCCTCGATGCTCTACCGCGACTATTCCAGGGCCGACGGCCAGTGGATCCCGAACGAGTACGGCGGGCGGGAAAACTTCGAATCGATCCGCTTCCTCCAGGACCTGTCGCGAGCGGTGCATTCGCGCGCGCCGGGTGCGGTCCTGATCGCCGAGGAAAGCACGGCCTTCCCCGGGGTTACCCGGCCGGCCGACGAGGGGGGCCTTGGCTTCGACTTCAAGTGGAACATGGGCTGGATGCACGACACGCTGCACTACGTCGAGGAGGAGCCGGTGCATCGGCGCTGGCATCACGGCGAGATCTCGTTCGGCCTCGTCTACGCCTTTTCGGAACGCTTCGTCCTGCCGCTCTCCCACGACGAGGTCGTCTACGGCAAAGGCTCGATGATCGGGAAGATGCCGGGCGACGAATGGCAGCGCTTCGCCAATCTCCGGGCCTATTACGGCTTCATGTGGGGTCATCCGGGGAAGAAGCTCCTGTTCATGGGCGGGGAGATCGCGCAGGAGCGCGAATGGAACCACGACCGTGGCCTCGACTGGTTCTCGCTCGACGACCCCTACCGCCGCGGCGTGCAGCGCCTCGTCGGCGATCTCAATCACACCTATCGGACGCATCCCGCCCTGCATGCGCTCGACTGCGATCACGACGGCTTCCGCTGGGTGGTCCTCCACGACGCCGATCAGAGCATCTACGCGTGGATCCGGACCGCGCCCGACGCCCCGCCGGCCCTCGTGGTGTGCAACTTCACCCCCGTCCCCAGGTCCGGCTACCGGCTCGGGGTTCCGGAGCGTGGATCGTGGAACGAGATCATCAACACCGACGCCGAGATCTACGGCGGATCGAACATGGGCAACGGCGGGGGCGTCGCAGCCGACGAGACCGGAAGCCATGACTTCCCGTTCTCGCTGGCGTTGAAGCTTCCTCCATTGTCCACCCTCATCCTCGTCCGGGGCGGCTGAAGGATCCCGATGACGGACGACGATCTGCGTGCGCTGGCCCAGGCGGCCGGGCTCTCCTCGGAATGGACGGATGCGTTCGGGGCGACCCAGCGTGTCGGTGCCGACACCCTCCG
Organism: uncultured Acetobacteraceae bacterium; assembly: GCA_964249405.1. Taxonomy (GTDB): domain Bacteria; phylum Pseudomonadota; class Alphaproteobacteria; order Acetobacterales; family Acetobacteraceae; genus CAXTPV01. The sequence goes on from CAXUBX010000003.1 coordinate 21,631, forward strand.
CCTGACGCTCGGCGCGCTCGGTCTCCCCTGCGACGGCGCGGACGCGATCCGCGAGAGCCGGGCGGCGCTCGGCCCACCCTCCGGACTGCCGCCGATGCTGACCGCGGACGAGGGATCCGCGCTCGTGGTGCCCGGCGGCGAAGCCGGCGCGAGCGCGCTCGTCCGGCTCGAGGACGGGACGCGCTTCGAGGGCCGGCTCGAGGCGGGACCGGACGGCGGCGCCGTGCTGACGCTTCCCGCCGGATCGGGCTACGGCACGATCGAGAGCGGCGGCGAGGAATGCATCCTGGCGGTCGCGCCATCGCGCTGCTTCACGCTGGCCGACGCTCTCACCCGCGCCGGGCGCCACCAGACGAGGGCCTGGGGTCTCGCGGCGCAGCTCTATTCCCTGCGTCGCACCGGCGACGGCGGTCTTGGTGACCTGGGAGCGCTCGCCATCCTGGCCCGGAACGCCGCGGCGATCGGCGCCGACGCGCTCTCGATCAGTCCGGTCCATGCCCAGTTCTCCGCCGATCCGGACCGGTTCAGTCCCTACGCGCCGTCGTCGCGGGTGATGCGGAACGTGCTGCATGCAGCGATCGACTTCGACGACCAGGAGGCGCGGACGCTGGAAGCGGCCGATCTCGTCGACTGGCCGAGTACGGGCCGTCTCCGGCTCACCGCACTCCGGCGCGAGTGGGAGCGGGCCGGTCGCAGCGATCCCGCGTTCGCCGCCTGGCGGGACGAGGTCGACGAGGGCATCGAGCTTCACGCCCGCTTCGAGGCGCTGCACGCGCACCATTTCGATCACGGCCGAGGACCCTGGCATTGGCAGGACTGGCCGGAACCGTATCGCGACCACGCCTCGGCTGCCGTCGCCGGCTTCGCGCGCGAGCACGCCGAGGAGATCTCGTTCCACGCCTGGCTGCAGTTCCGGGTCGAGGCCGGACTGGATGCCGCGCAGAGCGAGGCTCGGCTCGCCGGGATGGCGGTCGGGATCGTGTCGGATCTCGCGGTCGGCGCCGATTCCGGCGGATCGCACTCGTGGAGCCGCCCCGCCGAGACGCTGCTCGGGCTCACGATCGGCGCGCCGCCCGACCTCCTCGCACGCGACGGTCAGAACTGGGGGATCACCGCGTTCTCGCCGCGCGGTCTCCGCGCGCACGGGTTCCGCGCCTTCGTCGAGATGGTCCGGGCCGCGCTGCGCAGCGCGGGGGGTGTGCGGATCGATCACGCCATGGGGCTCAACCGGCTCTGGGTCGTCCCGGAAGGTCACCCGGCCTCGTTCGGGACCTATCTCGCGATGCCGGAGCGCGACCTGATCCGGCTGCTCCGCATCGAGAGCCGGCGGCACGAGGCGGTCGTGCTCGCGGAGGATCTCGGAACGGTGCCGGAAGGCTTCTCCGACCGTCTCCGGGGCGCCGGGATCGACGGGATGAGCGTGATGTGGTTCCAGCGCAACGAAGGCGGCGATTTCATCCGCCCCCCGGACTGGCCTCGCCAGGCGTCGGCGATGACCAGCACGCATGATCTCCCGACCGTGTCGGGATGGTGGCGTGGGCGCGACATCGACTGGAACGAGAAGCTCGGCCGGCCGGTCGGTGACGCCCGGGCCGAGCGCAGCCGGGACCGGGCGTCGATCTGGGACGCCATGTGTCACGCCGGCGCGGCCGAGAGCAAACCGCCCGCCGAATGGGACGGTCACGCCGTCGCCGACGCCGCCTGCTCGTTCCTCGGACGATGCGCGTCCGAGCTCGTCATGCTGCCGCTCGAGGATGCGCTCGCGCTCGACGAGGCGCCCAATCTTCCCGGAACCACCCACGAGCACCCGAACTGGCGACGCCGATTGCCCGGACGCGTCGACGAGCTCCTCGACCCGGACCATGTCGCCAACCGGCTGTCCGTGCTCGACAGGACGCGGCGGGGGTCATGATGAACCGGCTGGTCGTGGTCTCGAACCGGGTTCCGTCGGACAGCGGTGCCAGGGCCGGCGGTCTCGCGGTCGCGCTCGAGGCGCTGATGGAGCAACGCGGCGGCCTGTGGTTCGGCTGGAGCGGCAACATCGCCGCCGACCGCGACACCCACCAGGTCCACATGCGGGAGCAGTCCGGCGTGCAGTTCGCGACGATCGATCTCTCCAACGAGGAACACGAGCGCTACTACACGGGCTTCTCGAACACCACGCTTTGGCCGCTGCTCCATTCTCTGCTCGAATACATGAGCTACGAGCGGCGGAACCTGCAGTCCTACCGGATGGTCAACGAGCGGATGGCGGACACGCTCTCGCCCCTGCTCCGCCCCACCGACATCGTCTGGGTGCATGACTACCATTTGATCCCGATGGCGGCCTCCCTCCGGCACGGCGGGTTCCGTGGCCCGATCGGCTTCTTCCTCCATGTCCCGTTCCCGTCGCCCGACATCCTCTGCTCGGTGCCGGAAGGCAGCGCGCTGGTGCGCGACCTGCTCGCCGCCGACCTGATCGGCTTCCAGACGGTGAACGACCTCGAGAACTTCGTCGCCGCGGCGTCGCGCTTCGCCGGCGCGACCCGCCAGCCCGGCAACGGACTGCTCTGCGGGGGACGTCAGGTGCGGCTCGGCGCCTTTCCGGTCGAGATCGACGTCGACGAGTTCCGAGAGACGGCCGAGCGGAGCTGGCGTTCGCCCGAGAACGAGCGTCTCCGGCGGAGCCTGCAGGGCCAGACCCTGATCTTCGGGGCGGAACGGATGGATCCGACGAAGGGCCTGCCGCATCGGCTCGCCGGCTTTCGTCGTCTGCTCGAGACCCGTCCGGACTGGCGCCGCCGCACCACGCTGCTGCAGATCGCGGCCGCGAGCCGGACCGAGGTCGACGCCTACCGGGCGCTCCGGGACGAGCTCGACCGTGTCTCGGGAGCGATCAACAGCGAGTGGAGCGAGGCGGACTGGACGCCGGTGCGCCTGCTCGCGCGCGGCGGGACGCGGGACGCGATCGCCGGAACCATGCGGGAAGCCCGCGTCGGGCTGGTGACGCCGCTTCGCGATGGCATGAACCTCGTCGCCAAGGAATACGTCGCCGCCCAGGATCCGCAGGACCCGGGCGTGCTGGTCCTGTCGCGCTTCGCCGGCGCGGCGCGACAGCTCGGGGCGGCGTTGCTGGTCAACCCCTACGATGCCGACGAGATGGCCGACGCGCTCGACACCGCGCTCCGGATGTCACGGGTCGAACGGCAGGACCGCTGGAAGATGCTGTCGAAGGCGCTGGAAGGGACCTCCACGCTCGGCTGGGGACGGTCGTTCGTGACCGCGCTCTCGCGCTCCGTGTCGTCGGCACCGGCCGCACGGGTCCTGCATGCGGCGTCCTCCGGGGAAGCCTGACGAGATCCCGGCCTCGATCGGTCGGGGCCCGACGGCGAGACGTCGGCGTCCGCCTCTCCCGATCGCCTGGACGACCCGGACCGTGACCGTCTCCTCCCCATGTTCGTCCTCATGGTGATGACCCCGCTTCTCTCGCTCCAGGATATCGGCTTGGCGATCGGCAGCGCGAAGCTGCTCGACGGCGCGGCGCTGTCGGTCGGACCTGGCGAGCGGATCTGTCTCGTCGGCCGGAACGGGTGCGGCAAGTCGACCCTGCTCCGGATCGCCGTGGGCGAGGTCCCCGTCGACCGCGGCACGCGCTTCCTGCAGCCCGGAGCCACGATCCGCGTGCTTCCGCAGGAGCCGGATTTCGTCGGCCATGCCACCGTCCTCGACTACGTGCGGGCCGGCGCCGGCCCGGGAGATGACCCGCATCGGGCGACGGTGCTCCTCGACGAGCTCGGGCTCGCGTCGGGGCGGGAACCGGCCACGCTTTCGGGCGGCGAGGCGCGCCAGGCCGCCCTCGTCCGCGCGCTGGCGCCCTCGCCCGACATCCTCCTGCTCGACGAGCCGACGAACCATCTGGACCTGCCTTCGATCGAGTGGCTGGAGCGCACGCTCGCGGCCGAACGTGGGGGCATCGTGCTTATCAGCCACGACCGGCGACTGCTCGAACGCGTGGGGCGGCACGTCGTGTGGCTCGACGGCGGCACGACGAGGCGGCTCGATCAGGGCTTCGCGCATTTCGAGGAGTGGCGCGACGGGATCATCGCCGCCGAGGAGGTCGAGCGGCACAAGCTCGGCCGGCAGATCGCACGCGAGGAGGACTGGCTCCGCTACGGCGTCACCGCGCGCCGCAAGCGGAACATGCGCCGCGTCGCCGAACTCGCGGGCCTCCGCCAGCGGCGGCGCGAGGCGGTGGCCCGGCCCGGCACCGCCACGATCGCGAGCGTCGACGCCGGCATGTCGGGTCGCCTGGTCGCGGTGGCCACCGGCGTCGGCCATGCCTGGCCCGCGATGAAGCCGACCGTTCGCGATCTCGACCTCCGGGTGTTGCGTGGAGACCGGCTCGGCATCGTCGGCCCGAACGGGGCCGGCAAGTCGACGCTGCTCGGCCTGCTCACCGGGGCGATCGAGCCGGATCAGGGGCGCATCGAGCTCGGCGCCTCGCTGGCGGTGGCGACGCTCGACCAGCTTCGCCTCGGCCTCGATCCCGACAGGACGCTCGCCGACACCCTGACCGGCGGGTCGGGCGACACCGTGACCGTCGACGGCGAGCGACGTCACGTCGTCGGCGTGCTGAAGGACTTCCTGTTCAAGCCCGAACAGGCGCGCACCCCGGTCGGGCGGCTCTCGGGCGGCGAGCGCGGCCGGCTCGCACTGGCCGTCGCGCTTGTCCGGCCGTCGAACCTCCTCGTGCTCGACGAGCCGACCAACGATCTCGACCTGGAGACGCTCGACCTGCTGGTGGAACTCGTCGGCGCCTACCGGGGAACCGTCCTTGCCGTCAGCCACGATCGCGACTTCCTCGACCGGATCGCGACCTCGGTGCTGCTCGCCGAGGGCGACGGGCGCTGGATCGAGTACGCCGGCGGCTGGTCGGACATGCTGGCCCAACGCGGCGGGCGGCCGCCCTTCACGCCGCCCGGCGACCACGGCGCGCCGCAGGCCGCCCGCACCCCGGCGCGACCGCCCGACCGGGCCGCCGCCCGGAAGCTCTCCTTCAAGGACGCGCATCTGCTCGCGACGCTGCCCGGCCGGATCGAGGCGCTCGGCGCGGAGATCGAGAGGCTGCAACGCGCGCTCGCCGACCCAGACCTGTTCCGGACCGATCCCGCCCGCTTCGAGGCCGCCACCGGCGCGCTCACGCGGGCGACCGAAGGGCTCGCGGCGGCCGAGGAGGAGTGGCTCGATCTCGAGATCCGCCGCGAGGCGATCGAGACGACGCGGCGGGGCTGACAGACGCTCGTCCGGCGGCATCACCCGCCGGGGGATCAGACCCGAAGCCAGTCCGGCGCCTCGTGCTCGCTCGCGCTCTCGGCCAGGGCCGGCCGGTCCAGGTTGTCGAGGATGGCCGGATAGTCCGAGACGAGGCGCCGAAAGCTCCGGGCGCCCACCACGAGAAGATGGCTGAACGTGACGCAGCGGAGCGTGCCCGGCATGCGGAGGCGTTCGACCACCTCGCGGCTGCCGATCTCGTCGCCCTCGGACAGCATCATGTCCTCGTCACCGACACGGAGTTCGAGGGTCCCGGAGCTGACCAGGACGACCCAGGGCGGCCGGCGACCCTGCCGGATCAGCACTTCGCCCGGCACGGCGAAGCGGATGGACAGCACCATCGCGAGATCGTGCTGGATCGCGTCGGGGAGGCCCCGGAACAAGGGGAAGACCGGGATCCGACGATCCACGCCGGCCTGGAGATTGAAGCGGAGCGGGCGCTCCAGTCGGCGACGTCTGGTCTCGAGGTCGCGCGCGAGTTCGCGATGGAGCTCCTCCCCGATCAGGCTTTCCGAAAGCAGGCCCTCGTATTCCTCGGCCTCGACGCGCATCGCCGTCTGTCGCAGCACCCGGCTTTCGAGCGCCTCGGCGTAGCCCGGATAGTGGAGGCGGAGCGCGTCCAGCGCGTCGCCCAGCAGTTTCCGTCGCCGATCGAGCACGTCCGACACGATCTCGGCGACGCGGCCGCCGAGCACCGGCTCGACGCGACGCCGCACGAACCGCTCCAACGCGAGGGCCAGCAGGTGGCCGACCAGCAGGATCTCGTAGCGGATCGTCATCTGGCGCATGAGCGGCCGCTCGACCCTGGCGATCCGGTGGAGCAGCTGGGCGAGATGGAAGCCGACGCCCGGCCGGAGGCGCTTCCGTGTGGCGCGAAGATAGCCGACGCGGCCGTCCATCCGCGCGCCGTCCACCATCGCGTCGGCGGTGCGGAGCAGGCGGCGGGTCACCCCCCCGGTCAGGCCGCGCAGACGGAAGCTCTCGACGAGCATGGTCCGCTCGCGGGACGCGATGGTGATCAGCGCGAGGGCCACGCGGTCACGGTCGCCGATCGAGCGGTCGAAATCGTTCCGTTCGGTTTCCTGGCCGATCCGCTTCTCGAGATCGTCGACGGCATGCCGCGTCGAGCCGGGCGAGAAGCCGAGCTCGCCGGCGATCCGCCGCGTGCGATCGCGCACCTCGCCGAGCGCGATCGCGATCACCTGGTGGCGGAGCGCCTCGTCGCGTCCCGAGAGCCGGTCGAGGCCGAGGAACACGACGAGGCTCCGGAGCGTGGTGCCGTTGACGAGCAGGGTGAAGAGCACGAAGCCGGTGGCGACCACGGCGACGAAATGCGCGTCCGCGGCCGACACCGCCGGGTTCTCGGTGACCGCGACGGCGAGCGCCAGCGTGATCGCGCCGCGAAGGCCGCCCCAGACGATGGTGATCTTGAAGTCCCGCGGCACCGGCCGCGCGAGGCCGGACCGTTCGAGAACCGGCAGGATGCCGAACAGCACGGCAGCCCGGGCGAGCAGGCCCGCCACCACGGTGAGGAGAACGAGAACACCGTCCTGCAGCGTCGCCCCGAGCAGGAGGCGCGGGACCAGCATGGACGCGAGGATGAACACGAGCGATCCGGCCCAGAACGACAGCTGCTCCCAGAGGTCGGAGAGGAAGCGCCAGCTCTGCGGCTTCATGCTCGACGGGCCGTAGGCCGAGACGGTGAGCCCGGCGGCAGCGACGGCGACCACGCCGGACAGGCCGAGAAGGTGGTCCGAGAGGATGTAGGCGATGAACGGCAGGGCGAGCGTCAGCGTGACCTCGCCGGCGACCGTCTCGCCGAGCCAGTCCATCATCGCGAGCGTGGCCCGCCCGAGCGCGAAGCCGACCAGGAGCGCGCCCACGAACGATCGCGCGAAGACGAGGGCGACCTCGCCCGGATCGACCGTGCGATGCGACACCAGCGCCCCGAGCAGCAGGGTGAAGATCGAGATCGCGGCCGCATCGTTGAGCAGGGCCTCGCCCTCGACCAGCCGGGTCAGGCGCGACGAGGCGCCGATCTCGCCGAAGATCGCGGTGACCGCGCTCGGATCGGTCGTCGCCACGATCGCGCCCAGCGTCAGGCAGGCGAGCAGCGACGGGCCACCGGCCTGCCAGAGCACGACGCCGACCGTCGCCGTGCTGACGACCACGGCCACCACGGCGAGCACGAGCACGGCGGCGGCGTCGTGTGCGAGCCGTCGCACGTCGATCGAGAGCGCGCCCGCGAAGACCAGGATCGGCAGGAAGACCAGCAGCACGGTCCCGCTGTCGATCGGAAGGTCGACGACGACCCGCGCGGCCCTGTCGAACAGGTGGATGCGGGGCGACGTCAGCAGGGCGTCGGCGCCGCCGCCGATCGCGATCCCGAGCACCGCGAGCAGCACGGTCTCCGGCAGCATCAGTCGGCGCGCGACCGGCTGCACCGCGGTGACACCCACCAGGAGGCAGGCGATGGTGAGCAGGATCGCCGGCAGTCCGACCATCGACCTCGATCCTCCTCCCGGCTCTGCGCGCCGGTCCGGCGGTCAGGCAGGGAAGGGATCACTCCCGCGTGCGTCTCGCCAGTGAAAACGCGGGAAGCCGCCGCCGGCCTCCGGAGGCCTGGCCCACCCTGGCCATCTGCCTCGCCCTGCCGGGCCGGATAGACAAAACGACCCCGTTTGGCGATGAACAGGGGAAAGGGAGGCGTCGTCAACGCCGCCCTGTCGGGGAACCAGGATGCCTTCAGCCATGCGCCGCCTCGCGACTGTCGTCGGCGGAACGGTCCTCCTGGCGACGCTCGCCATCGGGGCGAGCGTCCGGGGAAGTCTCGCCCAGCAGAAGGACGCCGGAACGGCGCCCGGCCGCGCCCCCGTGACGATGCCGAACGCGGCCCCGGGCGGGACGACGCCATCGGCGACCGACGCGGCGCTGGTCCAGCGCGGCGACTATCTCACTCGTGCGGCCGACTGCATGCCGTGCCACACGAGGCCGGGCGGCACGCCGTTCGCGGGCGGCCTCGTGATGAACACCCCGTTCGGCAGGATCGCGAGCCCGAACATCACGACCGACGACCGGACCGGGATCGGGCGCTGGACGGAGCGGGATTTCTGGAACGTCCTCCACAACGGGGTCGGCCCGCATCTCGGGGACTACATCTATCCGGTGATGACCTATACGTCCTACACCAAGCTCACCCGGAGCGACGTCCACGCGATCTGGGCCTACATGCGGACGATCAGGCCGGTCGACGCCCCGCGGCTGCCGGTCTCGCTCCCGTTCCCCTTCAACATCCGGCTGAGCCTGCTCGGCTGGCAGGTGCTGTTCATGGACACCGGCGTCTACAAGCCGGACCCGTCGAGATCCGCCGAATGGAACCGCGGCGCCTACCTGGTGCTCGGCGCCGGCCATTGCGGCGAGTGCCACTCACCGCGAAACGCGCTCGGCGGGATCATCGACCAGAGATCGCTCGCCGGCGGCGTTGTCGACGGCTATCTCGCGCCGAACATCTCGTCCGATCCGCAATTCGGCATCGGGTCGTGGTCCACGGACGACATCGTCGCCTTCCTCAAGCATGGCGACAACACGCACAACGTGGTGTTCGGCCCGATGACCGACGTCGTGCACGAGAGCATGTCGTACATGCGCGACAGCGACCTCCACGCGATCGCGACCTACCTGAAATCGACGCCGGCGCGGCACGAGCATCTCATCGACCCGCTGCAACTCCAGCGCGCCTCGATCGCGCGCGGCTCCGCGCTCTACGCGACGAACTGCGCGCAGTGCCACCAGGCAAGCGGTCTCGGCGTCGCGAACGCGATCCCGTCGCTGGCCGCCAACGGCGTCGTGATGCAGCCGGCGTCCGACGACGTGATCATGCCGGTGCTGATCGGCCAGCAGGGCCAGGGCAGCTACGGCGCCATGCCGGCGTTCGGCGGCGCGCTCGACGACCAGCAGGTCGCCGACCTCGTGAACTATGTCCGGACGGCGTTCGGCAACACCGCCGACGCGAGCACCACGGGCGCGATGGTGCGCACGGAACGGATCGCGGCACCGACCGGGCTCGGCGGCTCGCTCGCGGCGCGCCGCCTCGGCTGCGCGCCGATCGGCGACAGCACGGTCCCGGGCGCCGTGGCCTCCGAGGAGGACGTCACGATCGCGGGCTGGATCGATCACGGACTGGCGTCGGATGCCATCTCCGCTCTCGCGTCCCGCACCCGGGCCGACAATCCCGAGGCCACGGCGGCCGACGTGGTCCGCGTCGTCACCGCCGCGTATTGTCCGGTGGTCGCGAACGATCCGGCGCTCAGCGACCGCGGCCGGCGCGCGAAGCTTCGCGATTTCGCGGGCCGTGCCGGCGGCGCGGTCGCGTCGATGTTCCCGCCGGAAGGGTCCGAGATCGTGGTCAGCGCGGTGGTGCCGACCGGGACCGCGAGCGCGATGGCGGACGCGGCCAGCGCTGCCCATCTGCCGATCACCGCGTATCTCGCGAAACAGATGGAGCAGGGCGCCAAGGCGCCCTGAGACCGGAAGGAACGCCATGACATCCGTGACCACGGGCGGCCTCGCCGTCGCGAGCGAACTGCATGCCTTCGTTCGCAACGAGGCGCTGCCGGGCACCGGCGTTCGCGAAGACGATTTCTGGTCCGGCCTCGCGAGAGTGGTGGAGACCCTGGGGCCGCGCAACGCCGCCCTGCTCGCCCGGCGCGACGCGCTCCAGGCGGAAATCGACGCCTGGCACCGGGAGCGGCGCGGCGAGGAGCACGATCCCGTCGCCGCCGAGGCGATGCTGCGCCGGATCGGCTATCTCGTGGACGAGCCCCCGCCGTTCTCGATCGAGACGGCGAATGTCGACCGCGAGATCGCCCTGCTCGCCGGACCGCAGCTCGTGGTGCCGGCGAGCAACGCGCGCTACGCGCTCAACGCCGCCAACGCCCGCTGGGGCAGCCTGTACGACGCGCTCTACGGAACCGACGCGATCCCGGAGACCGAAGGCCGGGAGCGCGGGACCGGGGAAAACGGGTCCGGCTACAACGCGCGTCGCGGAGAGGCGGTGATCGCGCGCGGACGCCTGCTGCTCGACGAGGCGCTTCCCCTCGCGGGAGGATCGCATGCGGATGCCGCCTCTTACGCGGTGGCGGGCGGCCGGCTCGTGGTCAGCTTGCGAAGCGGCCAGTCGGTCGGGCTCGCCGATCCTGCCGGCTTCGCGGGGTTCTCGGGCGAACCCGCCGCGCCGGAGCGGATCCTGCTGGTGCATCACGGCCTCCACCTGGAGGTGGTGATCGATCGCGCCCACCGGATCGGCGCCACCGACGCGGCCGGCGTCGCCGACATCATCGTGGAGAGCGCGCTCACCACCATCGTCGATCTGGAGGACAGCGTCGCGGCGGTCGACGCGGCCGACAAGACCGCGCTCTACCGGAACTGGCTCGGGCTGATGACCGGCACGCTGGAAGCGGAGTTCGTGAAGAACGGGCGCACCCTCACGCGCCGGCTCGATCCCGACCGCAGCTACACCGCACCCGACGGCGCCACGCTCACGCTCCCGGGCCGCTCGGTCATGCTGGTCCGCCATGTCGGCCACCACATGATGACCGACATCGTCAGGACCGCCGCCGGAGACGAGATTCCCGAGACCTTCCTCGACGCCGCGGTGGCGTCGCTGATCGCGCTGCACGATCTCCGCGGCACCCCCCGCTTCCACAACAGCCGCGTGGGCTCGGCCTATGTCGTGAAACCCAAGCTGCACGGGCCGGAGGAAGTCGCCCTCGCGAACGATCTCCTCGCGATGGTCGAGGACGTGCTGGCCCTGCCGCGCAACGCCTTGAAGATGGGGATCATGGACGAGGAACGGCGGACCAGCGCCAATCTCGCCGCCGCGATCCGCGAAGCGTCGTCGCGGGTCGTGTTCATCAACACCGGCTTCCTCGACCGCACCGGCGACGAGATCCACACCGCGATGGAGTCGGGCCCGATGGTCCGGAAGAACGACATCAAGGCCACGAACTGGATCACCGCCTACGAGCGGCGGAACGTCGAGATCGGCCTCGTCTCCGGGCTGCTCGGCCGGGCGCAGATCGGCAAGGGGATGTGGGCGGCACCCGACCGCATGGCCGACATGCTGGCCGCCAAGATCAGCCATCCGCGTGCCGGCGCCTCGACGGCCTGGGTGCCGTCGCCGACCGCGGCGACCCTGCACGCGCTGCACTATCTCGCGGTCGACGTGGCGGAACGCCAGCGCGAGATCGCCGCCGGCACGCGGGCCGGGCTCGGCGAGCTGCTCCAGCCACCGCTCGCCCCGCATGGCGTCAACTGGGCACCGGAGGACCTCCAGCGCGAGCTCGACAACAACTGCCAGGGCATCCTCGGCTACGTGGTCCGCTGGGTCGACCAGGGCGTCGGCTGCTCCAAGGTTCCCGACCTCGACGGGATCGGGCTGATGGAGGACCGGGCGACGCTCCGGATCTCCAGCCAGCACATCGCGAACTGGCTGCACCACGGCATCGTCACCCCCGAGCAGGTCGAGGCGACGCTCCGGCGAATGGCCGAGGTGGTCGACCAGCAGAATGCCGGAGACCCGGCCTATCATCCGATGGCGCCCGGCTTCGACGGGCCGGCGTTCCGTGCCGCATCCGATCTCGTCTTCGAGGGGCGCGCGCAACCGAACGGCTACACGGAGTTCGTGCTGACACGGTGGCGGCGGGCCGCCAAGCAGGCCGCCTGAACCGGGCGACAGGGGGCGCGCGCCGGGGGCTGCCGCCGCCCGGTCGCTCGACCTTCAGACGATGCGATCCGGCCGGGTGAACACCTCGAAGCCGTCCTCGCGCGCGACGCCCACCAGCGTGATCCCGGCCTGTTCCGCCATCTCGATCGCCAGCGTCGTCGGCGCCGAGACGGCCGCAACGAGCGGCGCGCCCATCAGCGCCGCCTTCTGCACGAGTTCGACGGACAGCCGGCTCGTCAACAGGACGATCCCTTCCACCGCGCGGCGTCCCGCGGACGCGAGAGTGCCGCCGAGCTTGTCGAGCGCGTTGTGCCGGCCGACATCCTCGCGGATGGCGACGAGACCTTCGGCTCCGGTCCAGAAGCCGGCGGCATGCACCGCGCGCGTGCTCGCGTTCAGGAGCTGGGCGGGCCGCAGCGACGCGACCGCGCGCGCGACGTCGGCCGCGGAGACCACCGCCCCCTGCGCGACGCGCGCCGGGGGAAGCAGGGCCTCGTCGAGGCTTTCGAGGCCACACATGCCGCAACCGGTGACGCCGGCCAGCCGACGACGGCGACGGTCGAGACGATCCATCCGATCGGGACGGATCCACATCCGGCACTCGACCGCGGCCGATCCGGCGAGGATGATCTCGCAATCCTCGATCTGTCCGGGGTCGTCGACGATCCGTTCGGCCAGGCTGAAGCCGATCGCCAGATCGGCGAGATCCGCGGGGGTCGCCATCATCACGGCGTGCGTGGTGCGGTTGTAGGTCATCGCAACCGCCGCCTCGGCCGCGACCTCGCGCGTCTCGTCACGGAGAACGCCGTCGCGCCAAGCGACCAGCGCCCGCGTCCCGCTCGCCGCCGGCGGAGGTCGCGAAGCCGTCACGATCGCGGCGGGAAAGACGTCGTGCTCATCGGCCATGCCGAACGTCCCGTCATTCCGGCCCGACGGAGAACGTGCGTCTCAGGCGAGCTTCAGGAGGATCAGCAGGATGCCGAACACCGAGACGAAGAAGATGGCGGTGCGGAACCTCGACCCGGTCACGTAGGCGCCGAAATACGCGATCCGGCCCCAGAAATAGAACTGCGCACCCCAGCTCGCGAGACCATGGTCCTTTCCGACGCCGTGCGCGACCAGGACGACCGCGGCGAAGATCGGGAAGGTCTGCATGAAATTCGCGAACGACCGGACGACGCGTCCGCCGACCCCGGTGGTCGGACGCGGATCGTCGCGAGGCGAGGACGCATAATCCAGCCCGTGCTGTGAGGTCACCGCGACGCCGGTGGCGATCGCGTGGAGGAGGCCGAGAAGTGATGTCCAGGCGAGAAGAGCCATCGGCATCGTCATGAGCGTCGGTCCACCGGTTACGCTCATTCAACGGTCACCGACTTGGCGAGGTTGCGCGGCTGGTCGACGTCGGTGCCCTTGGCGCAGGCCACCTGGTAGGCAAGCATCTGCACCGCGATCGCCTGCAGGATCGGGGCGGCGAACGGATCGGCGTCGGGCAGCACCACGAGATGGCGCGCGATCTTCCGAAGACGCGAGGCGCCCGCCGCATCGGTGATCGCGATCAGCTGGCCGCCGCGCGCGACCGCCTCCTGGAGATTGGATGCCGTCTTCTCGAACAGATGACCCGACGGGGCCACCGCGACGATCGGCACGGTGCGATCGATCAGCGCGATCGGCCCGTGCTTCATCTCTCCGGCCGCATAGGCCTCGGCATGGATGTAGCTCAGCTCCTTGAGTTTCAGCGCGCCTTCGAGCGCGATCGGGAACGACGCCCCGCGGCCGAGGAACAGCACGTCCCGCGCCTCGGCGAGCAGCGCGACCGGCCCGGCGAGACAGGTCTGCTCCGCAAGCAGCTCGGCGGCGCGACCCGGCAGGTCGAGCAGACATCCCGCGAGGCGCTGCTCTTCGGCCTCGTCGATCGCTCCACGTGCCCGCGCGATGTGGATCGCGAGACAGGCAAGCGTCACCAGCTGGGCCGTGATCGCCTTGGTGCTGGCCACCGCGATCTCCGGCCCGGCGACGGTCTCCAGCACCCCGTCGGCCTCCCGGGCCATGGTGCTTTCCGGCACGTTGACGATGGCGAGCACGTGCTGCCCGGCCTCGCGGAGCCCGCGCAGCGCCGCCAGCGTGTCGGCGGTCTCGCCCGACTGGCTGACCAGGAGGCCGAGCCCGCCCGCCTCGAGCGGAGGCGAGCGATAGCGGAACTCGCTCGCGACGTCCGCGTCGCAGGGCAGGCGCGCCACATCCTCGAGCCAGTATCGCCCGACCAGCCCGGCGTAGAAGGCGGACCCGCAGGCCGTGATGGTGGCACGGCGGATCGAGCCGGGATCGAACGGCAGTGCCGGGAGGTGCACGGTCCGGCTCGCGGGATCGATCAACCGCCGGAGCGTCTGGCCGATCACCAGCGGGTGCTCGTGCAGCTCCTTCTCCATGAAGTGGCGGTAGCCGTCCTTGCCGATCGAGGCCGCCGAATGGGCGGTGAGCCGGATCTCGCGCTCCACGAGACGGCCGTCGCCATCGAAGATCCGCGCGGTGTTTCGACCGAGCACCGCCCAGTCGCCGTCGCGGAGGTAGGCGAGACGCCGGGTGAGCGGCCCGAGAGCGATGCTGTCCGAGCCGAGGAACATGGCGTCGTCGCCGAACCCGACGGCGAGCGGGGCGCCGGACTGCGCGCCGATCATGAGTTCGGGATGGTTGGCGAAGATCATCGCCAGCGCGAACGAGCCCTCGAGACGGCCGAGCGCCTCGCGGGCCGCGTCCTCGGGCTCGAGGCCACGCCGGAGATGGAGATCGACGAGCTGCACCACGGTCTCGGTGTCGGTCTCGGTCAGGAACTCCTGCCCTTCCGCCTCCAGCTCGGCGCGGAGCTCGAGATGGTTCTCGATGATCCCGTTATGGACCACGGAGACACGCCGCGTGCCGTGCGGATGGGCGTTGTTCTCCGTGGGCGCGCCGTGCGTCGCCCAGCGCGTGTGGCCGATCCCCGTGACCCCCGGCAGCGGCGCGCGCTCGAGCGCGCCGGCCAGGTTGACGAGCTTGCCCTCCGCGCGCCGCCGCTCGATCGCGCCGTTCACCAGTGTCGCGACCCCGGCGCTGTCGTAGCCGCGGTATTCGAGACGTCGGAGCGCCTCGAGGAGGATGGGCGACGCCGGTTCGAGACCGACGACGCCGACGATGCCGCACATGCCTCAGTTCCCTCCCCGCCTGCGCCGCTGCCGGAACGCCGATGCCGCGCCGTCCTTGTTGGTCTGCCGCGCGCGACCGAACGCCATCGCGTCGGGCGCCACGTCGTCCGTGAGAACGCTTCCCGCGGCGACCAGCGCGCCGTCGCCGATCGCGAGAGGCGCCACCAGCACGCTGTCGGAGCCGATGAAGACGTCCGCGCCGATCGCGGTGCGGTGCTTCGCGAAGCCGTCATAGTTGCAGGTGATCGTGCCGGCCCCGATGTTCGTCCGGTCGCCGATCGTGCTGTCGCCGAGATACGCGAGATGGTTGGCTTTCGCGCCGGCGCCGAGCCGGGTCGCCTTGAGCTCGACGAAGTTGCCGACATGCGCGTCGACGCCGGTGACGGTGCCGGGCCGGATCCGCGCATAGGGACCGATCGTTCCGCGTTCCCCGATCCGGCAGCCTTCGAGATGGCTGAAGGCGCGGATCCGGGCCCCGCTCGCGACCGACACGTCCGGGCCGAACACGACGTGCGGCTCGACGACCACGTCCGGGGCGAGCGCGGTGTCGACGGACAGGAACACGGTCTCGGGTGCGACGAGGGTCGCGCCGGCCGCCATCGCCGCTTCGCGGAGGCGGCCCTGGAGGATCGCCTCGGCGCTCGCGAGTTCGGCGCGGGAGTTCACGCCGCGGAGCTCGTCGGCGTCCGCCTCGAAGGCGACGACGCGCGCGCCCTCCCTGCTCGCGATCGCGACGATGTCGGTGAGATAGAATTCGCCGCGTCCGTTCGCGCCGACCTGCGCCAGCCAGCGGAGAAGCTCGGACGCGTCGGCGGTGACCAGACCCGCGTTGCAGAGCCCGACCGCGCTCTCGTCCGCGGTCGCTTCGGCGGCTTCGACGACACGGAGCACGGTGCCGTCGGGTCCGGTGATCACCCGGCCATAGGCGCCCGGATCGGCCGGGCGCATCGCGACGAGCGACAGCGCCGCCCCACGCGCGATCCGGTCGGCGCGGAGCGCCCGCATGGTCGACGCCCTCACCAGCGGATTGTCGGCGTAGAGGATCGTCGCCTCCCCGCCGCCGAGCAGGAATTCGCGCGCGGCCAGCGCCGCATGGGCGGTTCCGAGGCGCTCGTGCTGCACCACGACCGGGTGCGGTGCGACCGCGCGCGCGACCGCCTCCATGCCGGGTCCGGCCACCACGACGACGCGATCGAACGCGGCGTCCGCCTCCGCCAGCACGTGGAGCAGCATCGGACGGCCGCCGAGCGGATGCAGCACCTTGGGGAGCGCGGATTTCATCCTCGTGCCGAGGCCTGCGGCGAGGAGGATCGCGGTCGATGGAGCCATGCTGCGGCGGTAGCGGGCCGCCTTGCCCGGTGTCAAACGAGAGGCGGTCAATCCTCGTTTCGGATTGCTACCGGTCCGGCGATCCGGCACCGGCAGCCGTCAGGAACAGCGCGATCTCGCCATGGTCGGCGGTCGAGAAGCGGGCGCGGATCGGCACGGTGGCGCCACCGGGACCGACGGGCGCGAGCCACACGTGGCCACCCTGCGGCGCGTGATCGCGGACGAAGTTCGCGTCATGGAGAAACCCCGCGAGTTCCTGCGAGCGGAAATCGCACTCGGTCGCCATGCCGGAGAACGGCGACGCGCTGCTCGGGGGCACCGTCGTCGCTCCCACCGTCCAGGACTGGATCTCGCTCAGCCGCGCGCCGTCGAACACCCGGACCTTCGCCTCGCAGCGTCCGGTCGTCGCATACCGGTGGAACAGGGCCGCGACCGCACTGAGGGGATCGACGGCGCCGTCCGTCTCGGACGCCGGCACCTTGTCGCGGTTCGGCTCGGGCGGCGTCAGGACGCGGACCCTCGGGACGCCGTTCTCGTCATCGATCACCGTGGAGCGGTCGGCGCCGCGGGAGTGGCCGGCGCTCGTGTAGTGCAAAGGAACGACGCCGTCGGCCCCGAACAGCCCCGTCGCCTCGCTCGCGACGTGGTTGTCGATCATCGCGCCCACCAGCCCCACCGTATGGTCGCGGAGCGCGATCGAGTAGGCATCGCCCTGATCGCGCAGGTCCACCGTGATCACCATGGCGCGAAACCCGTGCACGTAGGCGGCAAAGGACAGGGCCAATGCCGCCGGCGGCGAAGCGCCATACGCGGGAAGCGCCGATGTCGCGATAACGAGGGTGGCGAGAAGACCGCGTGTGGGGTGGCGCATCGGCTCGATCGTGCGAAACCCGGACGCGGGATGCAAATCACGGGCGCTTCGGTGCTCGTCGAGGCCGAGGGGGCAGCAACGGAACGCCCACGACAGGCGCGCCCGTCGCGGTGGTCCCGTTCGGCGCGACGGTCGGCGGAAGCAGCGGATTGGCGACCGGCGGCGGGCTCGCAGGAAGCGCGGGCGCGATCGGGGCTGCGACGGGCGGTGGGCCGCCGGCACCCGGCGCGAGACCCATCGCGCCGCCCGGCGCGGCGGCGCCCGGCGCGAGCCCGCCCGCCGGCACGGTCTCGGCAACGAGCAGGAGCGCGGCCGCGGCCGCGCTCAACCTCCCCGATCGAGACCCGACAGGAGATCGGCGACAACGCGGCGGCATTCGGCTGGACATGCACCCGCAACGCGGGCCGCCTCGAGCCGATCCCGTACCTCGGCGAGATCGACCTGCACCAGTGCCGCCTTGACCCGCGACAGCGCCGCCGGCGGCATCGAGAGCGTCCGGAACCCGAGCGCCAGCAGGGCCGTCGCTTCCACCCGCCGGCCGGCAAGCTCGCCGCACAACGACAGCGTGCCGGCACCCGGTCGACGGGATGCGGCCACGATCCGGTCGATCGCGTCCAGCATCGCGGGCTCGAACAGGTCGTAGCGCGAGGCGACGCGCGCGGCGCCCCGGTCGGCCGCGAACAGGAACTGCATCAGGTCGTTCGAACCGACCGAGACGAAGTCCGCGGCCTCGAAGAGGGCGGGAAGCGAGAACAGGAGCGAAGGCACCTCGAGCATGGCTCCGACCGCGACCGTCGACGTGGCACCGAAGGCCCGCCGTTCCGCGTCGAGGACCCTGCGCACCGTCCGGAACTCCTCGATCGTCGCGACCATCGGGAACATGATCCGGAGCGGCCGGCCGGCCGCCGCACGGAGCAGCGCGCGGAGCTGGGTGGCGAGAACGGCCGGCTCGTCGAGCGCCACCCGGAGCGATCGCCAGCCCATGGCGGGATTGGTCTCGTCGACCGGCTGGGCGTCGAGGATCATCTTGTCGCCGCCGAGATCGAAGGTCCGGAACGTCACCGGCCGGCCTCCGGCGCGGTCGAGGACCGTCCGGTAGAACGCCTCCTGCTCCCGCTCCACGGGAACCGCGCCTCGCGCGAGGACGAAGATCTCGCTGCGGAACAGTCCGATGCCCTGCGCGCCGGTGGCGGCGAGAAGCGAGACTTCCTGGGGCAGGCCGGCATTCAGCTCCAGCCGGAACGGCGTGCCGTCGGCGGTGCGGTCGGCGATCGAGAGCAGGCGCGCCCGCTCGACCGCGAGCGCCTCGCGCCCGCCGACCTGGCGGGCGTAGATCCGGGTGATCTCGGGGTCGGGCTGCAGGAGGAGATGCCCTTCGCCCGCGTCCAGGATGGCCTCCTGGCCGTCCTCGGCCGCCTCCACCGCGCCAGGCACGCCGCCCACCGCGGGAATGTCGAGCGAGCGGGCCAGGATGGCGGCGTGTCCGGCCGGGCTCGCCTCCTCGATCACCAGACCGGCAATCCCGCGGGCATGCCAGTGGAGGAGCTTCGCCGGACCGAGCCGGCGGACCAGAAGGATCGTGTCGGGCGGGAGCGGCCTGTTGGCATCCTCGCCCTGCTCGGCGAGCGCCGTCAGCAGGCTGGTGCCGATGTCCTCCAGATCCGACAGCCGCTCGCGGAGCCCGGGATCGGCGAGCGAGCGCATGCGGCGGCGAAGGCTCTGCAGAACACGGTCGATCGAGGCCTCGGCCGAAAGACCCTCGGCCAGGCCTTCGCGGACGCGCCGGATCCAGCCGGACCCTCGGGTCAGGAGCCGCGTCGCGTCGAGCACGTCACGCGCGGCCGCGGCGTCGGCGCCATCGCCGTCCGGCCGCCCCGCGCTCAGCAGCTGGTCGAGATCGTCCTGCACGCGGGCGATCGCGCCGTCGAGCCGCTGCTCCTCCCGTTCCGGATCCGCGGCCTCGAGCAGCCCGGGTTTCCTCGCGTCGGGTCCGAGAAGAAGACATCCGCGAACGATGCCGCCCGAGAGGGCCACGCCCCGAAGATGCCGCGCCCGCGGCACGGGTTGGACCGACATGACGCGAGGGTTTCGGGCCCTCAGCACCTCGGCCAGCAGCATCGACGCGGTCGCGAGCGCCTCGCCGTCATCGTCGGCGAACGGCAGCGCGTCCCTGCCCTGGACGACGAGCACCCCGAGCGCGTTGCCGGCGCGCCGGATCGGCACCGCGAGCATGGACGGGAACTCGAGTTCGCCGGTCTCGGGACGGAAGGCGAACGCGGGATGACGCCTGGCATCCGCGAGATTGGCGGGCTCGCCGGTCGCCACGACCCCTCCGACGATCCCCTCTCCGGCGCGGAGCCTGGTCACCCCGACCGCGCCCGCGTGGAGCCCGGTGGACGCGCGGAGCACCAGCTCGCCCTCTGCTTCGACGAGATAGATCGAACACACGGCGACCCCGAGCTCGGCCGCGATGATCGCCGGCAGATCGCCGAGGCGGAGCGCATCGGTCGCCGAAGCGGCCCGCAACCGCGTCAGGAGCTGACGTGTCGAGGAGCCGGGACCCGTCATCGCGCTCTCAGGGAGGGGTGAGCGGAGCGGCGTCGACGGGACGGCGGAGTGCGACCGCCATCGCGGCCTGCTCGACGAGCTCCTCCATGATCATGGCCACGGGCTGGATCGCGGTCACCATTCCGACCGACTGGCCGGCCATCACGGAGCCGTTCTCGACGTCGCCATCGATCACCGCCCGGCGAAGCGCACCAGCCCAGAAATGCTCGATCGCGAGCTGGGCCTCCTCGCGCGTGAGCTCGCCCGCCACGAAGCGTCCGACGATCGCCGTCTGATGGGCGCGGAATCGCACCGTGCCGACATTCGCCAGCCCGCGCACCGGGATCACCGGGAACCGGTCGTCGACCTGCACCGACGCCACCGCATCGCGCGCGTTCGCCCGGAGAAACGCCTGCTTGAAATTGGGGTGCGCGATCGATTCCGCCGCGGCGGCGAAGCGCGTGCCGAGTTGCGCGCCGGCGGCGCCCATCTCCAGCATTCCGAGGATCGCGTCGCCCCGTCCGAGGCCGCCGGCAACGAACACCGGGACGTTGTCGACATGGGGAAGGATTTCCTGCGCGAGCACCGTGAGCGAGACCGGCCCGATATGACCGCCGGCCTCGGACCCCTCGATCACCAGCGCGTCCACCCCCGAGCGGACCAGCCGTTTCGCGAGAACCAGGGCGGGAGCGAATGAGATCAGCTTCGCCCCGCCATCCTTCACCGCGCGCACCGCGGACCCGGGAGGGATGCCGCCGGCCAGCACCACATGACCGACCTGTCCCTCCAGGCACACGCGGACCAGGTCGGCGAGTTCGGGGTGCATCGTGATGAGGTTGACGCCGAAGGGCTTGTCGGTGAGCGCGCGGGTACCCGCGATCTCGTCCGCGAGGCGGTCGGGTCCCATGGCGCCACAGGCGATCACCCCGAAGCCGCCAGCGTTGGAGATCGCCGCGACAAGGTGGCGTTCGGAGACCCAGCTCATCGCGCCGCCAAGAATCGCATGACGCGTGCCGAGGAACGCCGTGCCGCGCGACCAGAGCACGTCGAGCCGGACCCGTGCCTGCGCGATTTCGTGGTCCGTGACCGGGCGTGCCGCCTGGATGTCCACCGACGCTCCCTTCAGCCTTTCTCGTCCAGGCCGTAGGCGGTGTGCAACGCGCGCACGGCGAGCTCGGTGTAGTCCGATGCGACGAGCACGCTCACCTTGATCTCGCTGGTCGAGATGACCTGGATGTTGATGCCCTTGTCCGAGAGCGTCCGGAACATGGTCGAGGCGACGCCCGCATGGCTCCGCATGCCGATGCCGACGACGCTGATCTTGGTGACGTCGGGATCGGTCTGCAGGTCGCCGTAGCGGATGAGGGCGCGGTTCTCCTCGATGATCGAGCGCGCGCGGAGCAGATCGTGAGCGCCGACGGTGAAGGTCATGTCGGTCAGCCCGTCCTCGCCGGTACTCTGGACGATCATGTCCACGTTCACGTTCGACGCCGCGAGCGGGCCGAAGACCGAGGCCGCGATCCCAGGCCGGTCGGGAACATGCCGGACCGTGATCTTCGCCTCGTCCCGCGAATAGGCGATGCCGGCCACCAGTTCCTTCTCCACGATCTCGTCCTCGTCCACGAGCAGGGTCCCCGCGACGCCCGCCAAGGTGCCGCCCGCGCCGCCCGGCGCATCCCCGAAGCTCGACAGCACCTGGACCCGCACACGTTCCTTCATCGCGAGCTCGACGCTTCGGGTCTGCAGGACCTTGGCACCGACCGAGGCGAGTTCCAGCATTTCCTCGTAGGCGATCCGGGAAAGGCGCCGCGCGCGCGGCACGATACGCGGATCCGTGGTGTAGACACCGTCGACGTCGGTGTAGATGTCGCAGCGATGGGCGTCGATGGCGGCCGCCAGCGCCACGGCGGAGGTGTCGGAGCCGCCGCGGCCGAGCGTCGTGACCCGGTGGTCCGGACCGACCCCCTGGAACCCGGCAAGCACCGCGACCTGGCCGCCCGCCAGGGCGTCCCGGATCGCACCGGCGTCGATCGAGGCGATCCGAGCCTTTCCATGGGCATCGTCGGTCCGGATCGGCACCTGCCAGCCCTGCCAGGACCTCGCCTCGATCCCGAGTTCCTGCAGAGCGATCGCGAGAAGACCCGACGTCACCTGCTCGCCGGTCGCGAGCACCGCGTCGTACTCGCGCGCGTCATGCAGCGGTGCGAGACTTTCGCACCAGGCGGCGAGCTGGTTGGTGACGCCCGCCATCGCCGACACGACCACCGCGACCTGGTTCCCCGCGGCCACCTCGGAGGCCACGCGCCGCGCGCAGCTCCGGATCCGGTCGAGATCCGCCATCGACGTGCCGCCGAACTTCATGACGATCCGGTGCGAGCCGGTCGAGCGTGGATCGAGAGCAGACATCGGCGGCGGATTTTCAGGTGCTCAAGGGAGCGCCGGCTCCTGGGCATGCCCGGTCCCCGGCGCGGAGCGGGTCACATAGACTGGGCCGCTGCCGGACACAACCCGGAGGCAGCCCGGAGGGCGCCGGGGGGAAATGTCAGCGGCCGGGGCCGGCCATCTTGCAGTCGGGGCCGATCGGGCCGCCTTCGAAGCGGGTCCAGGTCTGGGTCGACCCGAACAGCGGGATGCCGATGTAGCCATGCAGCCTGAACGTGCCGTCCGGGGCGAGGTGGACATGGGCGGCATAGGTGCGACCGTTGTCCGGATCGAGGATGCGACCCGACCAGCCGTTCCCGTCGGGCTTCATGTCGATCAGGAGATTGAGGCCGCACTGCGACCGGTGCCAGACGTCGCGCGGCGCCGCACCCTGATAGACCATGCCGGTCACGAAGCCGCACAGGGCCTGTCCGCAGTGCTCGATCGAGATCACGCCGTCGCGCGTCTGCGTCAGCCAGCGCCCCTCGACGCTCGCGGCCGGCGCGGCCCCGCATAGTATCAGGGCCGCGGCGGCGAGAGGCAGCAGCCGGGCGCCGTCCGGCCGGCGGCGGCGCATCAGCTGTCGGCTTTCCGGAGCCAGGGGATGCGCGCGACCTCGACGCCGTCGTCGGCCAGAGCCTCCCGTTCGCGATCGGTCGCCTCGCCGTAGATCGCCCGCCGCTCGATCTCGCCGCGATGCATGCGTCTTGCCTCGTCCGCGAAGCCCGACCCGACATAGTCGCATTCGCGCTCGACCGTCTCACGCATCCGGGACAGCACGGCCCGGAGCGCATCCGGGAGCCCCCCGCCGGCCGACGGCATGCCGGGGCCGGCCTGGCGCCTGTTCCCGGTCGGAACCACCTCTCCCGTCGACCCGGCGGCGGCCGTCTCGGCCGTGTCCGAGCCGGCCGTCATCGCCCTGAACCGGCTTCCGGCCACCACCGACGGCGCCATCAGCGCGCGATCGACGTCGATCGAGGCGCATTCGGGACAGGACACCAGCCCCGACGCGCTCTGCTGGTCGAAGGCGTCGGAGCTGCGGAACCAGCCCTCGAACTCATGGGCATTCCCGCAACGCAGCTGGTAGCGGATCATCGGACGCTCAGGACCGGCTCAGCAACCCATCCAGGCCGCCGCGCCGGTCGAGGGCGACGAGATCGTCGCAGCCGCCGACATGCACGTCGCCGATGAAGATCTGTGGCACCGTGGTTCGCCCGCCCGACCGGGCGGTCGCCTCCCGGCGCGCCTCGGTCCCTCGCGGCGCGTCGATCTCGTGCGGCTCCGCGCCCCGATCGCGGAGCAGGCTCAGCGCGCGGCTGCAGAAGGGGCAGCCCGGCTGGGTGTAGATTTCGACCTTCGACATCAATCCTCACGCTCACGGAGCTGACCCTTCGATCGAAGTTCGGTCCGGTCGGATCCCGAGGCAAGGGGCCGCCTCATGGCCGGCCCGCCCGGGTGCGGGCGGCCACGAGCAGGCCGACCCAGCTGGCGCCCCCTTGCCGGAGCGCGATCGCGCAGGATCGTGCGGTGGCACCGGTGGTCAGCACGTCGTCGATCAGCACCACGCGCTTGCCGGCCAACGCCACCCGCCGCGCGGGAGACGCCACGATCGCGGCCTCCATCTCGCGGCTTCTCTCCGCCGCCGATCGGTGGGCGAGCTTTCGGGTCCGGCGGATGCGGCGGAGACCGTCCACCAGGAGAGCCGGGCGACGGCTTTCGGGCAGGGTCCGCCGGATCGCGCGAGCGAGCAGCACCGACTGGTTGTAGCGACGCGACAACAGACGCGAACGATGGAGCGGAACCGGAACCAGGAGATCCGCCCGACCGAGCATCTCGGCCCCGGCCCGCGCCATCTGCGCGCCGAGTACGCGCGCGTTCTCCGTCCGGTCGGCGTATTTCAGCGGCAGGATCAGCCGTCGCGACGCGTCGTCGTAGAGGAGAGCCGCCCTGGCCTCGTTCCAGTCGGGTGGCGCCAGCTCGCAGGCCTCGCAGAGCAGAGTGCCTCCGGCCAGGTCGCGACTGGCAAACGGCGAAGCGCAGAGCCTGCAGCACGGGTCGAGCACGAAACGGAGCCGCCCGAAGCAGGACACGCAGAACGCGCCGTCGGCCGACACGATCCGGTCGCAAGTCGGGCAATGCGGCGGAACCACGGCGTCGAACAGCGCGGAGAGCCAGGCTTTCATTGCGACACCATAATGCATTTCCGGCGTCCGCGCTCGTTCACAATGGCGACCGGCGATGCGACATGTCGAACATGCTGTCCGTGTGCCGAGGCCGCGCCTGAGCGAGACCGCCCCCTTCGACCGCCACGCGGTGAGACTTCACCGGGAACGGGCGGCAACCAGGGTTGCCAGGGTGTCGCCGATCCTGGCGGAAGCGGCCGACCGCCTGCTCGATCGTCTCGACGACGTGGCGCGCCGCTTCGAGAGCGCGCTCGATCTCGGCGGGCGCGGCGCGGTGGCACCGCGCCTTGCCGCGCGGGGCATTCAGACCGTCAGCCTCGATCTCGCGACCGGCATGGCCGCCCGGGCCGGCGGTCTCCCGGTTGCCGGTGACGAGGAGCGCCTGCCTTTCGCCGACGGCTCCTTCGATCTCGTGATCGCCAGCCTGTCGCTCCACTGGGTCAACGACCTGCCCGGGACGCTGATCCAGATCAGACGGGCGCTCCGGCCGGACGGACTGCTGCTCGCGAGCATTCCCGTGCTCGACACGCTCCGGCCGCTCCGGGGCGCGCTGGTCGAGGCCGAGACGACGCTGCGCGGCGGCGCCTCCCCGCGGATCTCGCCGTTTCCGGAACTCCGGGACGGCGCGGCGCTCCTGCAGCGCGCCGGCTTCGCGTTGCCGGTCGCCGATGCGGATGAGATCTCGCTCGCCTACGCGAACCCGCTCGCGCTGCTTGGCGACCTGAGGGATGCGGGCGAGACCAACGCGGCGCGACTGCGCGACCGCCGGTTCGTACCGCGCGAGCTGTTCCCGTTGGCGCTCGCGAGCGCCTCGGCGGCGGACGGAACGCTCCCGGTGACGCTCCGGATCGCGATGCTGACCGGCTGGGCGCCGGCACCGAGCCAGCCGAGGCCGCTCGAGCGGGGAGCGTTCCAGACGAAGCTTACGGATGTCTTCGGAAGCCCGGATGTTCCCGAGTGAGCGACGACATCGACCGGAGCGCCGATCGGGCTATGCTGGATGGGCAACGGAGTCTCCGCCCGACATGCCGCGATCTTCCCTCCTCGTCCTCGCGGCATTGGCACTCGCCGCCTGCCAGCAGACGCGACCGATCTATAACCCGCCGCCGGGTGGCCACGACGCGCTCTCCAAGCCGCCGAATGCGCTGATCACGCCGACGCCCTGACGTCGGCGCCGGCCGTCATCGAGCGCGACGCGATCACGTCGCGGAGCTGCAGCCCGCGATCCTGCTCGACGATGTGCGCAAGTTCGGCGCGACCGGCGTCGTCGAGCGGCAGATGGGGCGCGAGCGCGGTGAGGAGGCTCGCCGGGTTGAAGGGCTTGGTGAGGAACAGCGTCGCCCCGGCACGAAGACAATCGAGCCGGGTCGGCTCGTCTCCGTGCCCGGTGAGGATCACGATCGGGGTCGACGCGAAGCTCGGATCGGCGCGAAGGGTGCGGCAGGAGGCGAGACCGCCGCCCGGCATGTCGAGATCGAGCACGACGAGCGCCGCCGCCCGGCCTTGCCCGACCGACGCGACCGAGGTTCCGCCTTCGGCCGTCAGGGCCACGTCGAAACCGAGCCGCGCGAAGAGCGCGCGCAGCACGCTCCGGAGGACGACGTCGTTGTCGGCGACGATGACGACGGGACGGCTCGCGATCGGGGTGCCGGTCATGGGGGCTTTCTCCGGGAACCCGGTCATCATGACGGCGAAGGATGAACAGCGGATGAAGAACTGGTGGCCTGGTCACGCCGAGGACACCGAGCGTCTCCCCGCCCGTCCTCAGCCCCCGGTCGCGCTCATGTGACGCGCCATCGACGGGCGCTCGGTCCGTGGACCGATGACGAAGTCGTGCCCCTTCGGCTTGCGGCCGATCGCGATCCGGATCGCGTCATCGAGCGCGTCGTCGGACGCACCGGAACGGAGCACCGCCCGCAGATCGGCGCTGTCGTCCTGGCCGAGACAGAGATACAGCATGCCCGTGCAGGACAGCCGGACGCGATTGCAGGACTCGCAGAAATTGTGGGTCATCGGCGTGATGAAACCGAGACGCCCTCCGGTCTCCGCGATCTCCACGTAGCGAGCCGGGCCGCCCGTCCGATGTCGCGTGGGCAACAGCGTCCAGCGTCGTTCGAGGTCGGTGCGGACCTTGGAAAGCGGCAGGTAGCGATCGGTCCGGTCCTCCTCCACCGCCCCCATCGGCATGGTCTCGATGAGGCAGAGATCGTGCCCGCGCTCCCCGCACCAGCGGATCAGCGCGTCGAAGGTGCCGTCGTTGATGCCGCGAAGCGCCACCGTGTTGATCTTGACCGCCATCCCGGCTCGTCGTGCCGCATCGATGCCTTCGAGGGTCGCCGCGAGCCGGCCGCCACGGGTGACGGTCCGGAACATCTCCGGGTCAAGTGTGTCCAGGCTGACGTTGATCCGGCGAACCCCCGCGCCGGCGAGCGCTTCGGCGTGCATCGCCAGCAGCGATCCGTTCGTCGTCAGCGTGAGCTCCTCGAGCCCGTCGCCGATCCGCGAACCGAGCAGCCGCATCAGGATCATGACGTCGCGACGCACGAGCGGCTCGCCCCCGGTGATCCGGATCCGCCTGGTGCCGAGCCGCACGAAGGCAGCGGACACCCGAGCCAGCTCCTCGATCGTCAGGACGAGCGGCTTCGGCAGGAAACGCTGCCGCTCCGGCATGCAGTAGATGCACCGCAGGTCGCAGCGATCGGTCACCGAGACACGGACGTAGGAGATCGCTCGACCGAACGGATCGAGCACGGGAGCGGGAGGGTCCATCACTGTGGCAGATCTTCCTTCGACACCCTCTCCGCAAGGTCAGACGACGATCTCGAGCTCGACGACGCTCGCATTGATCACGACCTTGCCGCGTTCGACGAAGTTCACCGTGACCCGATCGCCGATCGCCGACTGGACCTGCCCGAGGCCCCAGTCCGGCTCACCGGGGTGACGGACCCACTGTCCGGGCTCGATCAGAGAGGGCGGCATGCGCGGGGCGCTCATCGCGCCATGAGAACGCTCCTCAATGGCCGGCGTTCTCGCCGGAGAAATCCGGTGCGTCGAGACCGGACGCCGCAAGTTGTGCGCCGAGCGCGGCCTTGAGCCGATCGAGCCCGTCCTCGCTCGCCGCCTCCGCGCGGGCGACCAGGACGGCCTGGGTGTTCGACGCGCGAAGCAGCCACCACCCATCCGGCGTCGCGACCCGGACCCCGTCGATGTCCGACACCGAAGCGCCCTGCTCCCTGAGCCGCGCCGCGACCTCGACGATGACGCCGAACTTGCGGTCATCGGCGCAATCGAAGCGGAGCTCCGGCGTGGTGAGGGTGTGCGGCAACGCGTCCCGGGTGGCGGCGAGCGTCTCGTCGGAGCGCGCGACGATGCCGAGAAGGCGGATCGCGGCATAGAGCGCGTCGTCGAACCCGTACCAGCGGTCGGCGAAGAACACGTGGCCGGACATCTCGCCGGCGAGCGGCGATCCGGTCTCGGCCATCTTCGACTTGATCAGCGAGTGGCCGGTCCGCCACATCAGCGGCGTGCCGCCGGCCCGGCCGATCTCGTCGAACAGCACCTGGCTCGCCTTGACGTCGGCAATGATCGTGGCGCCGGGACGAGACCGCAGAACGTCGCGCGCCAGCACCACCAGGAGCTGGTCCCCCCAGAGGATCCGGCCCTGGCCGTCCACGACCCCGATCCGGTCGGCGTCGCCGTCGAAGGCGATCCCGAGATCCGCTCCGGTCTGGTGGACGGTCGCAATCATCTGGGCAAGATTTCTCGCGACCGTCGGGTCCGGGTGATGGGCCGGGAAACGCCCGTCGATCGCCTGGTTGAGCACGATGTGCTCGCCGGGGAGCGCTCGAAGCAGCCGGCCGAGGACGTTGCCGGCGGCGCCGTTGCCGTTGTCCCAGACAACCTTGAGGCGGCGGTCCCCGCCGTCCCAGTCGGCGAGCAGCCGGGCCACGTAGTCGCCGGCGACGTCGATCTCCTCGGCGCTGCCGGTCTCGCCGGTCGTCACGTCGCCGTCCGCGGTGATACGACCGAGCGCCTGGATCCGCTCGCCGAAGAACGGCTTGCCGGCGAGCATCATCTTGAAGCCGTTGTAGTCCGGCGGATTGTGGCTGCCGGTCACCATGATGCCGCCGTCGGCCGCGAGCGTGGTCGCCGCGAAATAGAGCATCGGGGTCGGGCCGCAGCCGACCCGGAGCACGCTGATGCCGCTCGCCATCAGCCCCTCGACCAGGGCGGCTTCCAGCTCGGGCGAGGACAGCCGCCCGTCATAGCCGACGGCAACCCGGGACCCTCCGTTGCGGCGCACCAGGGTGGCGAACCCGCGGCCGACGGCAAACGCGTCCGCCGGGGCGAGCGACGTCCCGACGACGCCCCGGATGTCGTACTCGCGGAGCGACGATGGCGCGAACACGTGACGAAAGGCCATCGCGTCAGGCCTCGCGATACTTCTTGAGGAAGGACCGCACCGCCGGCCCGAGATCGGAGCGCCGCAGCGAGAACGCCACCTGGGCTTCCAGGAAGCCGATCTTGTCGCCGCAGTCGAAGCGCGTTCCCTCGTAGCGAAGTCCATGGAACGGCACTTCCCCGATCAGCCGCGCCATCCCGTCGGTGAGCTGGACCTCGCCGCCCGCGCCGCGCTCCATCCGCGCGAGATGGGGAATGACGTTCGCGGTGAGCACGTAGCGGCCGATGATGGAGAGGTTGGACGGCGCATCCTCCGGTTCGGGCTTCTCGACCAGTCCGCGCACCGAGACGAGCCGCCCATCGTCGCTCTCGACATCGAGGATGCCGTAGCGGTTCGTCTTGTCCGGCGGCACTTCCTCGATCGCGACGACGGCGCCGCCGGTCTGGTCGTAGACGTCGGCGAGCTGCTTCAGGCACGGCGTCTCGGACATCACGATGTCGTCCGGCAACAGGATGGCGAACGGATCGTCGCCGATGAAGGAACGCGCGCACCAGATGGCGTGACCGAGACCGAGCGGCTCCTGCTGGCGGACCGCGACGACCGAGCCCGCCTCCATCTGCGTCTGTTGCAACGTCTCGAGCGCGTCGGTCTTGTTGCGTGCCTTGAGGACAGACTCCAGTTCGTAGGCGACGTCGAAATACTCGACGAGCGCGGTCTTGCCGCGTCCGGTGATCATGCAGAACTGATCGATGCCGGCGGCCCGTGCCTCGTCGATCGAATACTGGATCAGCGGCCGATCGACGACCGGCAGCATCTCCTTCGCCATCGCCTTCGTGGCAGGCAGAAAACGTGTGCCGAGCCCGGCGACGGGAAGCACGGCCTTGCGCAACCTCTTGATCACGGGCGACGGATCTCCGTTCTATCGGGCCGGCGCGGTTCTCCCGGGCGAAGGCCGGAGGGTCGCGCCGGAGATCCGAGAGAAGTGCCATGACCGCCCCTTGCAGGCAAGCAAGGACAGTGTCGGGATCGGTCCGGCCACCATGCCGGCAGCGGGATGTCGCCCGTTCACGACGCGGCCTTCCGGACGGCCTGCCGCGCAACCACGGCCGTCATGTTGGCGATGCCTCGGGCCGTCACGGTCTGCACGAGAACATGGATCGGCTTCGACATTCCGAGCAGCATCGGCCCGAGCTGAAGCCCCTCGCCCGCCGCCTTCAGGAGATTGAAGCTGATGTTGGCGGCGTCGAGCGACGGCATGACGAGGAGGTTGGCCGTACCGGAAAAGCCCGGGTCTGGGACCGCACGGTATCGCAACGTCTCGGACAGCGCGAGATCGGCGTGCATCTCGCCGTCGACTTCGAGCTCGGGGGCAGCCTCGCGGATCAGCGCCAGCGCGTGACGCATCTTCCTCGCCGACCGGTTCTCGCTGGTCCCGAAATTGGAGTGCGACAGCAGGGCTGCGCGCGGCGACAGCCCGAAGTCACGGACCGCGTCGGCCGCCATCCGGGTCATCTCGCAGATCTGTTCCGCCGTCGGATCGAGGACCATGTGGGTGTCGCAGAAGAACAGCACGCCATTGGCCTGGATCAGGCCCGAGAGCGCGTAGACCCGCCCGGCGCTCGGATCGCGGGGGATGATCGGCAGCACGTACTGCATCTGTCGAGGCCAGGACGACAGGCCGCCCACGAGCGCGCCGTCGACGCGGCCGGTCGCCAGCAGCATCGCGCAGGCGACCGTGGGCCGGCTGCGGAGCGCACGCGCCGCGGCCTCGGGGATCAGGCCCTTGCGGCAGACCAGGTTCTGGTAGGCGCCGACGATCGGGTCGAAGATCTCCCGGTCGGCGGCCGGATCCAGCACCTCGATCTCGCGGTCGATCCGGATCCGGAGCCCGAGCTCCCCGATCCGCTGCGCGATCACGCTCCGGCGGCCGATCAGGACCGGACGCGCGGTGCCGTCGTCGACGACGATCTGCGCGGCACGGAGCGCCCGCTCGTCCTCGCCCTCGGCGTAGGCCACGCGCTGCATCGCCTTGCGGGCCGCCTCGAAGATCGGGCGCATGACCTGGCCGGAACGGTAGACGACGTTCTCGAGATCGAGCCGGTAGTCGTCGAAATCGGCGATCGGGCGCTCGGCGACACCGCTCTCCATGGCGGCCCGGGCGACCGCCGGTGCGACGTGGAGGATCAGTCGCGGATCGAAGGGTTTCGGGATGATGTACTCGGGACCGAAGATCGGCGCGTGACCGCCATACGCGGCGGCCACCACCTCGCTCGCCTCGATCCGGGCGAGCTCGGCGATCGCCTCCACCGCCGCGAGTTTCATCTCCTCGTTGATCGTGCTCGCCGCGACGTCGAGGGCGCCACGGAAGATGAACGGGAAGCAGATGACGTTGTTGACCTGGTTCGCGTAGTCGGACCGGCCGGTGGCCACGATGGCGTCGGGCCGTGCCGCCCGCACCAGGTCGGGCGCGATCTCGGGCTCGGGATTGGCGAGCGCCATGATCAGCGGATTGGGCGCGAGCCGGTCCAGCCATTCCGGGCGCAGGACGCGCGGGGCGGAAAGCCCGAGGAAGACGTCGGCGCCGTGCAGCACGTCGGCGAGCGTCCGGGCGTCGGTGGTCGCGGCGTAGCGCGCCATGTTCGACGGCATGTCGGCGTCGCGGCCACGGAACACGACGCCCTTGATGTCGGTCAGCGTCACGTGGTCGGGCGGGAGCCCCATCGCGACCAGGAGATCGACGCAGGCGAGGGCCGCGGCGCCGGCCCCCGAGGTGACCAGCCGCACCTCGGACAGCGCCTTGCCCTGCAGGAGCAGCCCGTTCCGGATCGCCGCGGCGCAGACGATCGCGGTGCCGTGCTGGTCGTCGTGGAACACCGGGATCCGCATCCGGCGACGGAGCTCGCGTTCGATCACGAAGCACTCGGGCGCCTTGATGTCCTCGAGGTTGATCGCGCCGAACGTGGGCTCCAGCGAGGCGACGACATCGATGAAGCGGTCCGGGTCCAGCTCGTCGACTTCGAGATCGAACACGTCGACATCGGCGAACTTCTTGAAGAGGACGGCCTTGCCCTCCATCACCGGCTTGCCGGCCAGCGGCCCGATCGCACCGAGCCCGAGGACCGCCGTGCCGTTCGAGATCACCGCCACCAGGTTGCCGCGTGCCGTGTAGTCGCGCGCCGTCCTCGGATCGGCGCGGATCGCCTCGCAGGCCGCGGCGACGCCGGGCGAATAGGCGAGCGCGAGGTCGCGCTGCGTCGCCATCCGCTTGGTCGGCTCGATCGTCAGCTTGCCGGGGCGGGGATACCGATGGTAGTCGAGCGCCGCGCGCCGGAAATCGTCGTCCATCCTGGGCCTCCAGTGTGGACGACCTTTGTCCCGGTCGTCGTCGGACTGCAACCGGCCGATCGGGTCACTGGTGCGGTCGAGAAGACTCGAACTTCCACGGGGTTTCCCCCACAAGCACCTCAAGCTTGCGCGTCTACCATTCCGCCACGACCGCACCCGGGGACGCGGGGCGCGTATAGACGATGGTCCCGGATGAGACAATGACCTCCGTTTCGCGCATCCCGGTTCCTGGCACTCCCGTTCCCGGGACCGCCGACACGATTGTCCATCCCATCAAAGCCGCAATCGGTCCCGCCCGCGACGACGGAGGCGATCACCCCGCCCCTGCGGTCGACTGGCTGGTCTCGCCGGGATTGACGCCTTACGATTCCGCGCTGGCGGCGATGGAGCAGCGGATCGGCGAGATCCGGCGTGGCGAGGCGGCGGAGCGGATCTGGCTGCTCGAACACCCCGCCCTGCTGACCGCCGGGACCTCGGCCCGTGATGCCGATCTCCTCGGAGCGGGCGGGTTGCCGATCCATCGGGTCGGTCGCGGCGGCCAGTGGACCTATCACGGACCGGGCCAGCGGATCGGCTATGTCATGCTCGATCTCGGCCGGCCGCACGGGACGGTGCCGGCCCGCGACGTGCGCGGGTTCGTGCACGGCATCGAGCGCGCGCTGATCGCGGCCCTCGGCGATTTCGGCGTGGCGGCCGAGACCCGGGAGGGACGCGTCGGCCTCTGGGTGATCGACCCGAAGACCGGCGGCGAGCGCAAGATCGCGGCGATCGGGCTCCGGGTCACGCGCGGCGTGACATGGCACGGCTTCGCCCTGAACATCGCACCCGATCTCTCGGCCTTCGAACGCATCGTGCCTTGCGGCGTCCGCGAGCACGGCGTCACCAGCCTCGCCTCCCTCGGCGTCGCGGCTCCGGTGGACGCGGCGGACGGCGCGCTCAGGCGCTCGTTCGCGCGCGTGTTCGGCGTCGGCGCCTGAGACCGCGCGCCTCGCGGAACAGCGACGCGGTCCCCTCGACCATGACGGATTTCGCGAACCGCGCGCGCGCATGCGCGATCGCCGCCTCCCGCATCACGCTGCGGTCGGGCTGGTCGGCGATCGCGACGATCGCGGCGGCCAGCGCGGGCGCGTCGTTGAACGGCATCCGGTAGCCGGTCACGCCTTCGATCACCTGATCCTGCCAGCCCCCGCTCGGGGTCCGGATCACGATCGCGCCGCAGCACATCGCTTCCGCCACGACCAGGCCGAAACCCTCGAACCGGCTCGGCAGCACGACGATGTCGGCCGCCCAGTAGACATCGCGCATGATCGCGGGGTCGCTGATGAAGCCGAGGAAGCGGAACGTGTCGCGGTCGGCCTCGTCCACGAACGCGTCCGCCTCAATCCGCGCCCGCTGATCCCCGCCGCCCGCGAACAGGAACACGAGACCGAGATCGGAGCGGTCCCGCCGGAGCGCGCGCGCCGCCCTGATCGCGACGTCGTGGCCCTTTACCAGATTGAGCCGTCCGGGCAGCACGCAGACGAGGCGGTCCGGCTCGAGGCCGAACCGCCGCCGCGCGCCCGCGCGCTCGTCCGCCGTGCCGGGCCGGAAGACGTCGGTGTCGACGCCGAACACCTGGTCGCGGATGCGGGCGGGCGGGATGCCGCAATCGTCCTCGAAGAAGCGCCGGATCTCCCGGGAGGCGGCGATGTAGCGGTCGGCGCCGAACAGCGTCGTGGTCGCGCGATAGAGGAGCCGCTCCTTCCGCGACCGCGTCTCGCTGATCGCCTCCGCGGCTCCGGAGACCGCCGACGGATGGTAGTGCCCGACCGTCGGCAGCCCGGCGAGCAGCGACAGGAGCCGGGCATAGGGCAGGACCGCGAAGCCCTGCGGCGCCAGCACGTCGACCCGGTGCCGCCTGATCAGGGCGAGGATGCGGCGGAGCTGCGCCGCGCGCGGCCGCCGCGCATCGAGATCCTCGATCACCAGCCACTCGACGGTTCCGGCTGCAATGCCGCGACGGCGCGCCTCCGACCCGTCCGGCGTGGTGACCGGGCCGGACAGCAGCACGACCCGGTCACCGCGGTCGCGGAGCCCGCCGATGATCGTCTCCAGATAGGCCGCGACGCCGTCGACGCAGTCGACCCGGGTGAGCAGCATGAGGATCGTGAGGGGCGTGTCCATGACGGTTCCCGGGTCGGGTGGGGCCGGTCCAGAAGCGGGCGGGCTCAGCCGGCGAGGCCCGGGGGAGCCGAAGCCGGATCGAGGGCGTCGGGCGGAAGCGCGCCGCCGGCACGGACGTCGAAGAAGCGGAAATCCGTCCGGCGCCGCTCGTCGTCGAGGGCCTGGATCGAGGCGAGCACGAGGGACCCGTCGGCGCCGACGCCGAACACGACCGTGAGCAGACCGGCGGCCCGGTTCGCGGCGGGAGCCAGCGAGACCTGGATCGAGCCGGGGCCGGCCAGGGCCTGGACGACCGCGATCCCGTCGCCCCGGAGGCGCACGCTGCCGCCGTCGAGAAGGAGACCGAGCGGCGTGGCGCGCGCCGGCATCCGGGTGACCGCGTCGGTCGAACGGTCGAGTGCCACGATGCGGCCGCGATCGGCCACCACGACCTCGCGATCCCGGGGCGCGTAGTCGAGCCGGAGACGACCGCCCCGGGCGAACACCAGGCTTCCCTCCCGGGACGCGCCGTCGGGGTCGATCTCGACGAAGCGCGCCCGCAGAACGCCGAGCCCGTCGAACCAGGCCTGGACGCGCCGGACGATGTCGGCCTGCTCCGGCGTCAGCGAAGGACCACCCATCGCGGTGCAGGACGCGAGCGCGGTCAGCGCGCCGATGAGCGCGCGGCGGGTCAGGGACGGCCGCGGCATCGCCGTTCCGTCAATCCGCATCGGGCGGAAGGAGGTCGAAGAACGGCCGGTCCTCGCGGGTGAGCCATCGATTATAGGCCGGGTCGTTCCTGAACAACGCGTGGTCGCGCCAGCGTTCGAGCATGACCTGCTGTTCGGTGAAGAACCGGTGTTCCTGTTCGGGGCGGAGATCGCTGCCGCGGCTCAGGCTTTCCTGGTGCTCGGCGACGGTGTCGGCGTTGAGGACCACCCGCCAGCCGCGGTCGCGGAGACGAAGACAGAAATCGACGTCGTTGTAGGCGACGGGAAGCGCACCCTCGTCGAAGCCGCCGACCTCGTGGAAGGCTTTCGCGCGTACCAGCATCAGGGCCGCCGTGACGGCGGTCAGGTCCTGGCTCAGACGGGCACGTCCGACGTAACCGTAATCCTCGGCCGGGATCCCCGCATGCATGTGCGCCGCGACGCCATGGATGCCGACGATCACGCCGGCGTGCTGGACACCGCCCGCCGGGTAGACGAGCTTCGCCCCGACCGCCGCGACCGCCGGGTCCGACATCTCGCCGAGCATCCGACGCAGCCAGCGAGGCTCGGACACGAAGACGTCGTTGTTCATGAGCACGAGGAACTCGGCGTCCGGCGCGGACGCCGCGGCGAGATTGTTCAGGCGGGAGTAGTTGAACGCCTCCTCGACGAGGAGCACCCGGACATCGCTTCGTCGACCCATCTCGGTGCGGAAATTTTCCGCGTCGCGCGTGGTCGACCAGTTGTCGACCAGGATCACCGACAGCGCCGGGTAGTCGGTGACCTCGAGCAGCGTCTCGACGCAGCTTCGGGTCGTCTCGATCTCGTCCTTGTAGGGGATCACCACGGTCACCGGCGGCGTTCGACCGAGATCGAACTCCACCCGATAGATCGTGAGATCGTTGATGGACGTCACCACCGCACTCCGCCCGAGTCGCGCCAGGTGATCCGCGACCGCACTGACCCCCGCGCTCACCGCGTAGCCCTTCTTCGAGATGTCGGTCGCGGTCGAGTTCGGCGTCTTCCGCCAGTGATAGAGCATTTCGGGAACGTGATGGATCGATTGCGGACCGATCGCCTCGGCGATCCGCAGGATGTAGTCGTGGTCCTGTGCACCGTCGTAGTCCGCCCGGAGCGGGCCGACCGTGCGCGCGGTATCGGCGGCAACCATCAGGAGATGGCACACGTAGTTGCAGCCGAGAACGTAGCGGGCGTTCCAGTCGGGCTTGAAGTTCGGCTCCATGAAGGTGCCGGTGCGATCGATCTTGTCCTCGTCGGAATAGAGCATCCGCGCGCCGGTCTCGCGCGCTGCCGTCATCATCACCTCGAGCGCGACATCGACCAGCATGTCGTCGTGATCGAAGAAGGCGATCCATTCCCCACGAGCGGCTTCGATCGCGAGGCTGGTGGCGCGCGCGATGCCGACGTTGCGCCGACGCACGACCGAGCGGATGCGCGGATCGGCGGCGACGAAATCGTTGATCCGGCGCGTGACCTCGGGAGAGCGGCCCGCGTCGTCGACGATGATCAGCTCCCAGTTCGACCAGGTCTGCGCCAGAACGCTGCCCACCGCGGCGCTGAAATCGCCGGGGTCGGGCCGGAAGGTCGGGAGCAGGACGGAAACCAGCGGCTCGCGCCGCGAGGACTTGCGCTTCCGGCCACGCGCGAGGGCGGTCCGGGCGCGCAGATGGTCGTAGTAGCGGCGCGCCCAGGCGTCGTAGTTCTCGGTCGTGTCGCGGAGCCGCGGCAGCAGGCCGTCGATGTCGCGCCGGAGCGCGGTCAGGTCGCGGAGCATGTCACGATGCAGGCGGTTGACCCGGTCCACGACGTCGAGCAGCTTCCCCTCGAGATGGTCGTCGACCACCCCGGTGACGAAGGGGGAGTTCTCGATCTCGACGCCGTCCGGAACGACCAGGAAGCGGAACGTCTGGGCGTACAGCTTCCGGTGCTGGGCCGGAACGACGAACTCGAAACCGCAGTTCGCGTCGCATCCGAGGACGCTCGCGACGTCGAGCCTGAAACGGTCGGCCCTGATCTGTCCGATCCGGATGCCGTCGCAGAGCACGGCGAGATCGCATCCGCCGCGTCCCTTGTCCCCGTGCCCGACCCGCCGGACGATCCATCCCCGGATCGCGCCCCGTTCGTACTTGTCGACATGCCCCTGCAGGATGACGCTCGGATGGCCGCTGAAATCATGGCCTTCGAGCAGGTCCGCGATCCCGCCCTCCCCGATATGAGCCACGAACTTGCCGTCGGGCAGCCGGAAGCTCAGCCGGTGGGTCTGGCCGTCGAGATAGGCATTCGGCACGTCCCACGAGAAGCCGACCCGGTCGTCCGGGAGCTGCAGGATCGCCCGCACGTCGTCCCTGCTCTCGTCCGCGAGGATCGTGTCGACGACCACGCCGTCGATCAGCACCTCGAGGCGGACGGGACGGCCGGGCGCCTCCACGTCCATCGTCCAGCCGAGCGCGTGACCCTGCTCGAAGCGGTCGAAATAGCCGCGATAGTCGGCCGGCGACGTCATGACGGGCGCCTCGGAGATGTCGGACAAGAAGATCTCCCATCGCCGGCTGCCGCCCGGTGCCGGAGGCTGAAGGTCGGGCATCGACCGATACAATGCCGGAGCGCCTCGGCTCAAGCGGCACCGGATGGCGATCCGGCGCCTCGACGGGATCGCGGGAGGCGCCCACCCGTTGTCGGTTCGGAGACGCGGAAGGACCGGACATGACCGAAGCCGGCGAGAACTCGCCCCATCTTGACGAGAGCGAGCGTCGCCAGGCGGCGTCGGGCGCGCAGATCGGACCGGTCGTCATCCACGAGATCGTCCGCGACCGCGGCGAGGAGGAGATCGAACGCTCGAACGGCGCGCTGGCCTGGTCAGGTCTCGCCGCCGGGCTGTCGATGGGGTTTTCGTTCCTGCTGGAGTCGACGATCGCGGGCGCGCTTCCGGACGCGCCCTGGCGCAAGCTCGTCGCCGGCTTCGGCTACTCGCTCGGCTTCCTGATCGCGGTAATCGGACAGCAGCAGCTGTTCACCGAGACCACGCTGACGGCGCTGATCCCGGCCCTGACCAGACGCGATCTCCCGTCGTTCCGGGCGATGCTCCGGGTCTGGACGGTGGTTCTCGCCGCCAACACGGTCGGAACCGTGCTGTTCGGCGCGCTCGCGAGCCGGCTCGACCTGTTCGACCCGCCGACGCTCGACGCGATGCGGATGCTGGCGCGGAAGACGGTGTCGGTTCCGTTCTGGTCCTGTCTCATCGAGGCGGGCTCGGCAGGGTGGCTGATCGGGCTCATGGTCTGGCTGCTGCCGCCCTCGGGGAGCGCACGACCGTTCATCGTGATCATCCTGACCTGGACGGTGGCCGTGTTCGGGTTCCCGCATGTCGTCGCCGGATCCGTCGAGGCGGCGTACGCGGTCGCGAGCGGCGCCGCCCCGCCGCTCGACTACGTCACGCGGTTCTTCGTCCCGACGCTGATTGGAAACACGATCGGCGGCTCGGTGCTGGTCGGCCTCATCAATCACGCCCCGCTCCGCGAGCGGCTGCGCGCCTGAGACGGTCGCCTTCGCCCACCATCCTCGCCGCGATCACAAGGCAGGCGTAATATCCTCGTCTGTTCCCACAATACAAAACTTAGATGATGTAACACTGGAGAGACTTTTTCTTGCCGTCTGCGACAGGTTCTGTTTACCTGCATTGGACAGACGGACAACCTGATGACGGATCTGGCGAGAGGGCGTCATTTCGATGTCCTGGATGGCTTGCGGGGCATCGCGGCCTCGGTCGTGCTTCTCGATCATTCGATCGGCCTGCTTCTGCTGCCGGGCGGCTCGTTCGTGCCGCGCGTCAATCTCGCCGTCGTGTTCTTCTTCATGCTGAGCGGGTTCGTGGTGGCCTCCGCCTACGAGGAACGCCTCAAGGGCTCGATGTCGGTGGGCGAATTCATGCTGCGGCGAGCGATCCGGCTCCACCCGCTGCTCGTGGTCGGCGCCGTCGCCGGCGCCGGCTATTTCGCCCTCGCCGATCACCGGTTCTTCGCCGGTTCGCGCTGGATGGTCGCGACGGTCGCCGGGATGTCGGGTCTGCCCTCGGTGCTGACGCCGTTCAGTTTCTCCCGCTTTCCGCTGAACCCGCCCGAATGGTCCCTGTTCTTCGAGCTGGTGGCCTACGGGGCCTACGCGATCGTGCTGACCCGGCTGTCCACGCCGTGGCTGTTCGCGGCGTTCACGCTCGCCTTCACGGTGCACGCGGTGATCGACGTCAGGAACGCGCTCGACCTGCCGCTCGCGATCTTCGAGGCCCTGGCCGCGTTCTCCGCGGGCGTCCTGCTCTGGCGGCTCCACCGCGACCGAGTGCTTCCGCGCGTCCGCCTCCCCTCCATCGTCCTCGGCGGAACCGTTGCCGGCGCGTGTTTCTGCCCCCGCTTTCTCGGGCCGGCGGTCGATCTCCTGACGCTGGCCCTGGTGTTTCCGTGCGTCCTGATCGCGGGAGCCAATCGGGGCCGGGGTGCCGCGACCGCATTCGAACGTTGGCTCGGGGACCTCTCGTTTCCGGTGTACATCCTGCACTGGCCGATCCTGCTGTGCGCCGGCCGGCTGGTGACGCCGCGGCTGGGTCCGGTCGCCGCACTCCTGATCGGCCTGACATTCGCCGTCCTGGTGCCCTGGGTCGTTCTGAGGTGGGTCGACGAGCCGCTCCGGGCGTGGCTGGTCCGCGCGCTTCTCCCGGGGCGCGGGACCGGTGCGGCATCGTCGCGCGCGAGCCCGGATGCCGAGGCGGTCGGCGCCGGCGGCCGGTCGCTCCGGCTGCGAAGTTCCGGAACCGGACGGTGGTGATCCGGCCGGTCCGCTACGTGCCATGGGCGCCGGGCCAGGCCGGGGTCAGGCCGGATCGGCCGTGTCCGGCGAGGCGGTGCTGGACCCAGCCTCCGGATCGAGCGCACGGACCGCCTCCGCGCTGTCGCAGGCGAGCGCACGTTCGGCGAGTGTCGCGAGTGCGGCGCGGCTGGCGCGGCGCAGGCGCGCCTTCACCGCCGGGATTTCGCGCGGCGTCATCGACAGCTTGTCGACCCCGAGCCCGGCGAGGATCGTCGCCCCGAACGGGTTGCCGGCAAGGCCACCGCAGGCGCTGGTCCAACGCCGATGGGTCCGCGCGCCATCGATGGTCATGCGGATCAGACGGAGCACGGCGGGATGGAGGCTGTCGGCCTCCGGTGCGAGCTCCGGGTTCTGCCGATCGATCGCCAGCGTGAACTGCGTGAGATCGTTCGAGCCGATCGAGAAGAAATCGACGTGGCGTGCCATTTCGGCGCTCGCGATCGCGGCGGCCGGGATCTCGACCATGATCCCGATCGGAACGCTTGGGGCGTCAAGCGCCGAGCGGACGCGCTCGCAGACCTCACGCAGACGCCGCACCTCGCCGACCGACGTGACCATCGGGAACATGATGCGGATGCGGGCCGGCCGACGCTTCGCGGCGCGGTAGAGCGCGCGAAGCTGGGGTTCCAGCAGATCCGGCCGGCGGAGCAGGAGACGCGCGCCGCGCACGCCGAGAAACGGGTTCTCCTCGCGAGGCAGTCCGAGATGGGCGACCTGCTTGTCGCCGCCGATGTCGAGCGCGCGGACGACCAGCGACCTCGCCGCACCGGATGCGTCGGCGCCGAGGCGGTCGACCATCGCGGCGTAGATCGCCTCCTGCTCGTCTTCGGTCGGGTTTCGGGCACGTCCCAGGAACAGGAACTCGGTTCGCATCAGGCCGACGCAATCGGCGCCGAGCCCGACCGCGAACGCCGCCTGGTCGGGCATGTTGATGTTGGCGCCGATGACGATCCGATGGCCGTCGGTGGTCTCGGCCGGGAGCGCACGTTCGGCCTGTTCCGCGTCGCGCCGTCGCGCCTCCGTCTCGATCGCCACCCGTGCCGCGGCGATCGCCGCTTCCGATGGCTCGAAATGGACCCGGCCGCCGTCGCCGTCGATGATCGCGAGCGTTCCCGAGACCGCCTCCAGGACCGACGGGCCGCACCCGACCACGGCGGGCAGACCGAGCGTGCGGGCGAGGATCGCCGTGTGCGCGGCGGGTCCGCCCTCGGCCACCGCGAGACCCGCGATCCGGGCGGGGTCGAGGCTCACGGTGTCGGATGGCGTCAGGTCGCG
This sequence comes from uncultured Acetobacteraceae bacterium, assembly GCA_964249405.1. Lineage (GTDB taxonomy): Bacteria > Pseudomonadota > Alphaproteobacteria > Acetobacterales > Acetobacteraceae > CAXTPV01. Next base: position 62,947 of record CAXUBX010000003.1, read on the forward strand.
GGCGATCAGGACGACCCTGCCCGGAGGCAGCGCGGCACCGGCCGCGACCACGGACGGATCGATGGCGCCGAGGACGCGCCGCCCGACGTCCCGGAGATCGGCGGCGCGCGCGGCGAGCGTCCGGTTCGGGTTCTCCGCCAGCGCTCCTGCCGTACGCTCAACCGCCCGGTGCCACGACCACGCGACACCATGCCCTTCCACCATCAGGCGGCAGGCGAGTGCCACGAGATCGCTGTCGTCGAGGAGGCTGCCCTGGGCCGCGAAGATCGCGGCCTCGGCAGGGCCGAGGCGGCGCCCTGCGTCGTCGGCGATCGCGGCGAGCTGATCGCGCGTCGCCGCGATCGCGTCCTGCAGGCGCCGTCCGCCCTCCTCGAACGAGGCAGGCTCGTCCTCGACGTCGATCGCCCGCTCGGCGAGGACGTGGACCGGCGCGATCGAGAGACCCGACGATGCCGGAATGCCGGTGACCGTTCGCCGGCCCGGAGCGCCTTCGGGCGGGCGCCAGCCCGTGGTCGCGCGGGCACGGGCATCCGCCCGCTCGGCGTCTCGCCTCTCGGCTGCGGAGAGCGAGGTGATCGCCGCGCGGAAGCGTTGCAGCGTGTCGGCGGCGTCCGGGCCTTCCGACGAGATCGTCAGCGTCTCGCCGCGTCGCGCGCCGAGCTGGAGCAGCGAGATGATGTGGCCTGCATCGGCGACCCGTTCGCCCGCACGGACGCGGACCGGTGACCGCAGGCGCCTCGCGCTGGCGACCCACGCCGAGGCCGGCCGCGTGTGCAGGCCGGCCGGGTAATCGAGCGCCCATTCGAAGCGCTCGCGGAGATCCGCCGACAGGGCGACCGCTGCTGCGGCCTCCATCGGCCGGCCGGTGAAGGCGAGCGCGAGCGCGGACGGGTCGGTCGTCCTCGCCAGACGCGCGAGGAGGGCCTCATCCTCGGTCAGGCCGGCGAGACGCCCAAGGATGCCGAGATGGGCGTCCGACGATGCGGCGATCGCGACGACCAGGCGGACCCGCTGGCCGACGTTCCAGTCAACCCCGCGCGGCACCTGCAGCACGGCGACGCCGTTCCGGCGTATCAGGTGCCGGTCCTCGCCGAGCCCGTGCGGGATCGCGACCCCATGGCCGAGATAGGTGTCGGCCACCGCCTCGCGGCCGATCATGCTCCCGACATAGGCCGGGTCCACGACGCCGGACGCGACCAGGAGCGCACCCGCCTCGCGAATGGCGGCCTGCTTGTCCGGCGGCGCGGCGTCGAGCCGGATGACCTCGCGATGCAGACTGAACTCGGTCAGGGCCGCCATCGCCGCATCCTCCCGGGCCTCGCGGACGTCGTCTCCGGATTGCCGCGTCGTCCGGAGCAGAGCACGTTCATCGTCCCCGAACGAGCCCGGCCGGGCGCGCCGTCCGGCACGCCGGCAGAGGCCTTCAGGGCGGCAGGATCGATGGACCCGGAACGGCCCCTTGCAGGTCCGTCCGGTCCGCGTTCCGTCTGGGAGAGAGGAAGAGGTCGGGACGCGGCGGCGGCAGGCGATAGGAGGTCCGGCGCGGCGGCCAGACCGGTTTCCAGGCGTTCTCGACGACGAGGTCGAGGTTCGGATTGTAAAAGGGGTCGTCGGCGACGAACGCCTGCCAGCGCCGCTGCATCCGCTCGACTTCGATCCTCTGGAAAGACGCCCGATCGCCGCTCCAGTGGGAACCGAACGTCTTCGATTCCTCGTGGAGCAGGGTGGCGTCGGACAGGATCACCTCGCGTCCGGTCTCGCTCAGGCGGAGGCAGAAATCGACGTCGTTGAAGCCGCTCGGATAGCGCTCGTCCATCCCGCCCAGGCTTCGCCAGGTCTCCGCCCGGACCAGCATGCATGCGCCGGTCACGGCGAGCATCTGCTGCGGCAGGGTGGCCCGGAGTGGCAGGTCGGGCGCGTCGACGTCGAGCCCGAGGAAGGCGTGGTAGCAGAGCGTCGCCAATCCGAGCAGCACGCCACCATGCTGGATCGTGCGGTCGGGGTAGAGCAGCCGCGCACCGACCGCGGCCACGCGCGGATCGGCGAACCAGGCTGCCATGTCGGACAGCCAGTCCGGGGCGATCGGCGTGATGTCGTCGTTCAGGAGCAGGAGAAGCTCGCCGGTCGCCTGTTCGGCGGCCCGGTTGACGGTCCGCGCGAAGTTGAAGCTCGGGGACGGATAGCGTCGCAGCGCAACGCGCGGGTCGGCCCGGCACAACCGCTCTCCGATCTCGCTCTCCCGACTGGTCGGCGTCTGGCCGGAGAGGGCCACGATCATGTCGAACGGCTCGTAGTCGGTCCCGGCGAGGACCGCCACGATCGATCGCTCGGCGTGCTCGGCGACGAGCGTCGTCGGTACGATCGCGGTGACGCGCGGGCGCGCCGGGCCAGACTCGTACCTGAGCCGGACCCGACCACGCCCGGGCACGGCCCGGAACGGCAACCTGGCACGCGCCAGGAACTCGGACACCACCTCCCGAACCTCGCGGCCGGGGGCAACCTCGACGTCCGGCCGCCTGCTCGACAGAACGTGGGCAAGGCGGATGCCGTTTGGCCGACCAGCCTCGCGTCGGCGCAGCCAGAGTTCCAGCCTGACGGGCTCGGCCCACGGGCCGGTCCTTCGCGTCGCGTCCGTGCCGTGCTGCTCCAGCACACGCCGCCGCACCAGCCAAAGCCCACGCGACAACACGCCCGAGAGCATCATCGGCAGGTTGGGGGTCGGCCGGAAGTCAGGGTCGGTTCGCGAGCCCTCGAGACCGATGGCATCCTCGTCGGCGATCGCGAGATCGGGCCATCCGGCGTTCCGGAGGCAGATCCGGGCGACGCCGGACGCGTGGCGCGGCGGGATCTCGCCCGCCTGGAGGATCCCGACGACGCTGTCCGGTCCGGTTTCGAGGGATCGCAGGACATCGAGCCAGTCGTCGGACTTTCCGACGAGCCGCCATTCGGTGCGGCTCTCCTGACGCCTGAGCGCCGCGACCGTCGCCTCGAGCGCTTCGGACCGGTCCGCCTCATGGAAGACGAGAAAGACGATTTCCGGCTCGTCCGGCTGGTCGGGCAGATCGGACGCCGACCAGGTCTCGAACGCGTCCACCCAGTCGGAGTACGAGCGGGGACGGATCCCGGGTGCCGACAGTCCCATCGTGAGATCGCGGAGGCGGCGCGCGAGCGTCGCGACGCTCGGCGATGTCAGCTCGCGGATCACGAGCCGGAGACCATCGGGTTCGCGCCTGAGCAGGCGAAGCATCGCGGCCGGCTTCGGCAGGGGACGGATCCGCAGCGCCTGGTGATCGAAGCCGACGGGCGCGCGCCCGAGAACAGTGATGCGGACCGAAGCCGCAGTCGCGCCGGCGTAGGCGATCGCCTCGAGGATCCCGTCGTTCGTCGGCCGCATCTCGAAGGAGCCGTTCAGAACGGCGCCGTCCGGACCGAGGACATCCAGCAATGCGAGCACTCCGGTCCGCGGAGCGACCGCCGTCGACCGCACGCCGATCCAGCATCCGCGCGTCGGCAGAGGCAGCAGGACAGGTTTGCAGACGAGAAGTCGCCGACAGTGCGGGGCCGAACCCTCGTGGGTCGTCATCCGGCCATCTTCTGCCGTCGGAGCAGACCGATGTTCAAGCCCGCCTCCGATCAGCGGGGCACG
>CAXUBX010000004.1:0-64527 GCA_964249405.1 uncultured Acetobacteraceae bacterium
TAGACGGCGTGGGTCTCGCGCTCGCTGAACATCGCCACCAGCACGTTGGCGCCGGTCACCTCGTCGCGCCCGGACGACTGGACGTGGATCGCAGCCCGCTGGACCACGCGCTGGAAGGCGGCCGTCGGCTTCGGTTCGCCGGGACGGTCGGATGCGAGGCCGGAGAGATCCTTGTCGAGGAATTCGGTCAGGTCGGCCCGCAGCTTGTCGAGATCGACGCCGCAGGCGCGGAGCACCGTCGCGGCGTCGCTGTCGTCCGCCAGACCGAGAAGCAGGTGTTCCAGCGTCGCGTATTCGTGCCGGCGATCGCTCGCGAGCGAGAGAGCGCGATGGAGCGTCTGCTCGAGATTGCGTGACAGCATGCCCAGTACTCCTTCGCGCCGGCCGCGGACCCGGGAGCAGGATGCGCCTCGCGGATCCACGACGGAAGCCGTGTCAGATCATCAGGTCACCCGGCTCCGGAAATCCAGCCTCGCGGAATCCCGCCTTGAGAAATCCGGGCGTGCGGCCCGCGTTCCGCGCCCCTCGAAGAGGCGGCCCGGAACGCCCCCAGGACATGGAGCGCAACGATCAAGCTTCCAGGGGCCGGGACAGCGGCCCCGAGCCCCGCGCGCTTCGGCCTGGTCGTCCCGAGCTTCGCTCAGTCTTTCTCGATCGTGCACTGCAACGGATGCTGGTTCTGACGCGCGAGGTCCATGACCTGCGTCACCTTGGTCTCGGCCACCTCGTAGGTGAAGATGCCGCACACGCCGACGCCACGACGGTGGACGTGCAGCATGATCCGCGTCGCCTCCTCCCGGTTCTTCTGGAAGAAGCGCTCCAGGACATGCACGACGAACTCCATCGGCGTGTAGTCGTCGTTCAGCATCAGGACCTTGTACATCGCCGGCTTGCGGGTCTTCGGCCGCGCCTTGACGACGACGCCCGTCCCGGTGCCGTCCCCGTTGCGCTTGTCGCCATCGCTCATCCGGGGTCCGGTCATCCGGCAACCCTCCCGCGAGCGTTCCGCCGACCCTGTCGCCACGTCGTCATGGCGCGACCATATCGGATCGAAGGGCCGCAAAGGAAGGGTAACGAGGCGACCCGACTCCCTTCGATCCGGTGCCGGATCAAGAACGCTGGGCAAGCCATTCTTTCGACGCGGTTTCGCGGCTGAATTCCTGGACCGCCGAGGAACAATCGGTTACGTTGCCGTGAGACACGGGGCGGGGGAGTTCGGATGCGGAGCAAGCTGACGCGGGTGCGTGGGCTGTTCAGGCGTGCCGCACTAGCCGGCAGCCTGGCCGTTGCGGCCATTCCGGTCGCGGCACACGCGCAGTATCGCGGCGACCTCAGCACGATCGTGCTCGACAACCGGACGGGGCAGGTCCTCTCCGGGACCAACGCCTCGGTCCAGCGTTTCCCGGCCAGCCTGACCAAGCTGATGACGCTCTATCTGGTGTTCCAGGCGCTTCGCGACCGGCGGATCACGCTCGACGAGGCGGTGCCGGTCTCCGACCACGCCGCCTCGATGGAACCCTCGAAGCTCGGGCTGCTTCCCGGCAGCTACATCACGGTCGAGGAGGCGATTCTTGGCCTGGTGACGAAGTCGGCGAACGACGCCGCGTCGGCGCTCGGCGAGATGCTCGGCGGTGACGAGCAGCGCTTCGGACAGATGATGACGCTACAGGCGCGCGCGCTCGGCATGCGCGACACCACCTTCCGCAACGCGTCCGGCCTGCCGGATCCCGACCAGGTCACCACCGCGGCGGATCTCGGGACGCTGGCCCGCCACCTCATCAGCGACTTTCCCGAGGATTACCATTATTTCAGCGTTCCCGAGTTCTGGTTCCACGGACGCCTGATCCCGAACCACGACCCGATGCTGCGCTCCTATCCCGGCGCGGACGGCCTGAAGACCGGGTTCACGGATGCCGCCGGCTGCAACCTCGTGACGTCGGCGGTCCGCGGCAACGTCCGGCTGATCGGCGTCGTGCTCGGGGCCAACAACAACATCCAGCGGAGCGCGGTGATGACCGCGCTGCTGAACCAGGGCTTCGTGAGCGAGGGCGTTCCCGTCCCGGCACCGTCGCCCGAGTTCCGGCCGGCTCGCCACCTGCGTCGCGGCCCCGTGCTCGTCGCCGACCTGGTGCCCGACGGCGCCGACCTGCTGACCCGGCCTGCCACCACCGACGGCACGTTCGTCTCCCGCCGCCACCATCTCCTGCGGCGGGTGCTGGCGACCGGGGTGATCCGGTCACGGCATGTCCACACGGCCGCCACGTTCCATCGGGTCGGGCGGCACCGCGTCCATCATCTCGTCGCCGAGCGTTCGACCCGGCATGCCGCGGTCATCAACGACGCCGAGCTCGGCGTCAGGGAACGCGATGTCGCCTGACCGGACGTCGCCCGACGGCCGGGGGTGATGGCGGGCTTTCGGGACGCGGCGTGAACCGACCGGGACAGCGGAGTGTTGCGTCGGCATCGGCGTGACCACATTCTCGCCCGCATGGGGATGATGGACGGGTTCTGGCCCTGATGGACGGCGAGGTAGACGGCAGGCGGATCCTCATCCACGCCGAGGCCGATTTCGAAGGCATGCGACGGGCCGGGCGGCTCGCCGCGCAGACGCTCGACATGATCACCCCTCATGTCCGCGCCGGTGTCACCACGGGCGAGCTCGACGCCATCATCCACGACTTCACCGTCACGAACGGCGCCATCCCGGCGACGCTGAACTACCGGGGCTATCCGAAATCCTCCTGCATCTCGATCAACCACGTCGTCTGCCACGGCATCCCCGGCGAGCGGCGACTGCTGGATGGCGACATCCTCAACATCGACGTCACCTCGATCCTGGATGGCTGGTACGGCGACAGCAGCCGGATGTACACGGTGGGTCCGGTGTCACGCCGGGCCTCGATGCTGCTCGCGGTCACCCACGAGGCGCTGATGCGCGGGCTCGACACCGTCCGCCCGGGTGCCACGCTCGGCGACGTGGGCCACGCGATCCAGCGCTACGTCGAAGGACGGCGCTTCTCGGTGGTGCGCGACTTCTGCGGCCACGGGATCGGTCGCACCTTCCACGCGCCGCCGAACGTGCTGCACTTCGGTCGGCCGGGCGAAGGTCTCGTCCTCAAGCCAGGCATGTTCTTCACCGTCGAGCCGATGGTGAACGCCGGACGCCCCGAGGTGAAGATCCTGGAGGACGGCTGGACCGCGGTCACCCGCGACCGCAGCCTGTCCGCGCAGTTCGAGCACATGATCGGCGTCACCGAGGACGGCTGCGAGATCTTCACGCGCTCGCCGCGCGGCCATGAACAGCCGCCCTACCTTCTCGACTGATCGCCGTCCCGTCTTGGCCGCTCCGCGATGACCCCGCGTCCCGGACCGGCCCTGGCCGCGTCCGTCCTGCTCGCCTGGATCCCTCTACTCGCCCCCGAACCGGCGTGCGCCGCTTCGCCCGAACCGGTGGGGGCCGCGCACGGCATGGTGGTCGCGGCCCAGCGGCTCGCCGCCGAGGCCGGCGTCACCGTGCTCCGCGAGGGGGGCAACGCGGTCGATGCCGCGGTCGCGACGTCCTACGCCCTCGCCGTGACCTTTCCGGAGGCCGGCAATCTCGGCGGCGGCGGCTTCATGACGTTCCGGCTGTCGGACGGGAAGACGCGGTTCCTCGACTTCCGCGAGAAGGCTCCCGGCCGCGCGACGCCGACCATGTTCCTCGACGAGGCAGGCCATCCCGTGCCGGAGCGCTCGACGCGCGGCTGGCTCTCGGTCGCGGTTCCGGGTTCCGTCGCCGGGCTGGAGACGGCGCGCGCGATCTGGGGTCGGCTCGGGCGCGCCGCCGATCTCGCCCCCGCGATCCGGCTCGCCCGCGACGGGTTCGTGCTGACGCAGGGCGACGTGGCCGGTTTCGACCTCGTGGCCGGCGAGATCAGCGCGTCGCCGGCGATCCGCGCCCTGTTCTCCGGCCCGGGCGGCGCGCCGCTCCGGCCGGGCGACCGGCTCCGCCAGCCGGCGCTGGCGCGCACGCTCCAGCTGATCGCCCGCGACGGCCCGGACGCCTTCTACCGGGGACCGATCGCGCGGGCGATCGTCCGGGCGAGCGCCGCGGGCGGCGGCATCCTGACCGCCGACGACCTCGCACGCTACCGGACCCGCGTGCTGGCGCCGGTGTCCTGCACCTATCGTGGCTTCCTCGTCGAGAGCGCGCCGCCGCCGAGCGCCGGCGGCCTCGTACTCTGCGAGACGCTCGACGTGCTCGGCGGCTGGAGCCTCGGACCGCTCGGCTTCCATTCCGCCGTCGGGGTCCACGATCTCGCCGACGCGATGCGCTTCGCCTTCCGCGACCGAGAGGCCGTGGTCGGCGACCCGGCCTTCGTCCATGTGCCGGTCGCCTCGCTGCTGTCGGCGGCGCATGCCGACGCGATCCGCCGCGCGATCCCGAGTGATCACGCGAGCCCGCCCGCCGCCCCGCCGCCGGCGGCCGGGAGCGAGGGCCGCAACACCACGCAGGTCTCGGTCGTGGACGCCGACGGCAACGCGGTCAGCCTCACCACCACGCTCAACGACTTCTTCGGCGCCTTCGTGGTGGCCGGCGACACCGGCATCGTCATGAACGACGAGATGGACGATTTCGACACCGCGCCCGGCAGGCCGAACCTCTACGGCCTCGTGCAGGGCACCGAGAACGAGGTCGAGCCCGGCCGCACGCCGGTCTCCTCGATGTCGCCGACCGTGGTGTCGCGCGGCGGTCACCTGGTGATGGTGATCGGCAGCCCGGGCGGGGCGCGCATCCCGACGATCACGCTGGAGGCGATCCTGAACGTGATCGACCACGGCATGGACATCGCGTCTGCGATCGACGCGCCGCGCATTCACGACCAGGACATCCCGGACGTGATCGAGGCCGAACCCGGCGCACTCTCGCCCGATACCGTGGCCCTGCTCCAGCGCATGGGCTACGCGGTGAAGCCGCACCGGAACTGGGGCGAGGCGATGGGCATCCTGGTCGGCGGCCCGGCCCTCGGTCGCCCGGGCACCGGCGGCTTCCGCCTCTACGGCGCCGCTGACGTGCGGGCGCCGGCGGGCGCGGCGGTCGGTTACTGACGCCGGGTCGGTCGCCGCGCCGTTCCCGGGACGGGTCATCCCCGGCGAGAGCGCGCATGATCAGGCCGGGGCGTCCCGTGGTGCCGCGATCCGGACACCGGGATGCCAGGCCAGCAGCAGCGCCACCAGCACGGACGCGAGCACCACGGCGCAGAGCAGCGGGAAGCCGCCGTGGAGGAGTACGCCGCCGAGAAGCCCGCCGATCGTGGCACCGAGCGAGGAGCAGGCGTTCAGCAGCCCGACGCTCTCCGCCCGGCGTGCAGGCGAAAGGGTGACGGAGAGCGCCGTGCTCGCGACCGAGAGCAGCGGCCAGACGAACTGCGTCGCGGCGAAGCAGACGAGCATCGGCAGCACCGCTTCCGGCACGGCGCCGCCGAACGAGAGCGCCAGCATCGCCGCGATCAGCACGGCCCGGATCGCGAGGCCGGCCCGCAGCACGCGCCAGGCGCCGAACCGCCGGTCCCAGTCGGCGACGCGACGGTAGATCAGCAGGCTGAGCCCGACGCCGATCGCGTAGGCGGCGGTCGGCAGCGTCGCCTGCGCGCCATACAGCCGCACCATCACCACCGCCATCATCACCGAGAGCCCGTTGGTCGCGGTGTAGGAGAGCAGCCAGGCCGCCAGGAACCAGGAGAGACCGCTCCGGGCGAGACCGGCGAAGGCGTCCCGGGTTGGCCGGTGAAGCTGCCGCTGCGCGCCGATCGCCGCGGCGTCGCCGCTCCTAGGCGGCCGCGGCGGCAGCGCCGGGCGGGACACCACCTGCACCGGATCCGGCGCGTACCGGAGCGCGATCGGGATCGCGAGCGCCAGGAGCAGCCCCGCGAGCGTCAGCGCGCCGGCGACGTGCCGGAGCCCGAGCACGCCGGCGAGCAGGAGCCCGAACAGCTGGCCGCCGCTCAGGAATGCCTGCAGCATCCCGATCAGGCCGTCCCAACGGGTCTCGGGCTCCACCTCGACGATGAACATGGTTGCGACCGTGCTGGCACTCGCGACACCGAGCCCGATCAGGGCGGCGGTCACCATGTGCTGCGCGACGCCGCCCGGCAGCGCGTGGGCGAAGCAGGCGACCGCTCCGAGCAGGAGACCGCCGGCGAGCGTCCGCCGGTGCCGGCGATGCCGGTCGCTCCAGGCGCCGACGAACGGGGCGGCGATGCCGGACGCGGCGAAGGCGGCGTAGGTGAAGCCCGAGGTCGGACCGGGTGCGGCCGCGAGCGGCAGGATGATCGGCACCATCCCGCTCTGCACCAGGCCGAGCAGCGCATAGGCGATGAGCCAGCGGGGAAATCGCGACGTCACCGTCCGCGGTCGGCGAGATCGCGGACCGCGCTCGCAAAGCGGGCGGGCTGCTCGCGCGGAACGAAGTGGCCGGTCGCCTCGATCCAGCGCCGCTCGTAGGGACCGTCGAACCGCGCGGTCCAGGGATCGTCGCGCGGGATCGGGTGAACGCCATCCTCGGCCGGATCGAGCACGATCGTCGGCACCCCGATCGGCGGCGAAGCGAGGAGCGCGCGCTCGATCGCCTCGAGCGCCGGATCACCGTCCACCTCGCCGTGCCGGTGCCGGTAGGAGTGCGCCACCACGGCGGCGTGGTCGGGGTTCCGCCAGGACGCGGCCGTCCGGGCGAACGCCGCCTCGTCGACGGCCATGCGCGGCGACCACAGGCGCCAGCACTCGCGCGCGATCCCGGCCGGGTCGATCTCGAGCGCCCGCCGGCCGCGCGCGGTGTTGAAATACCACTGGTACCAGTTCCTGACCGCCTGCCCGGGATCGGCCGGCCCGGTCGCCGCGGAAAGGTCCTGGATGTTGTAGCCGCCGCACGTGACGAGGCCGCGCACGCGGTCGGGCCAGAGCGCCGCCACGATGCAGGCGGCCCGCCCGCCCCAGTCCATGCCGGCGAGGATCGCGCCCCGGAGATCGAGGGCAGCGGCGAGGTCACGAAGATCCGCACCGAGCGCCGCCTGCTGGCCGGAGCGCGGCGTCGCGTCCGACCGGAACCGCGTCGGGCCGTAGCCGCGGAGGAACGGCACCACGATCCGGAACCGCCGGTCGGGCGCGAGACGGGCCACCACGTCGTCGTAACAGCGCGGATCGTCGGGGTAGCCATGCAGGAGCACGAGCGGGATGCCGTTCTCCGGGCCCTGCATCTCGCAGGCGATCAGGAGCGTCGCCGTCTCGACCATCACCGGTTCCGTCATCGCACCCCTCCCGCCCGGACCAGAACGTCGTGGCCGCCGTCCCAGATCATCCGGAGCGCCACGAACAGCACGATCGCCAGCCCGATGAGGGCGACCGATCGGTGGCGCTGGACCAGCCGCGCCACCGCCGAGGCGGCCGCCCCCATCAGCAGCACCGAGACCAGCAGACCCGTCACCAGCGCGACCCGATCCGAGCGGGCGGCGCCCGCGACGGCCAGCACGTTGTCGAGGCTCATCGACACGTCGGCGACGATGATCCGGGTCATCGCGGCCGCGAACGAGGTGGGTGCCGGCCCCGCCCCCGCCGGGTCCGGACGCCGAAGCTCGCGCCACGTCCTCGTCGCCACCCACAGCAGCAGCAGGCCTCCGGCCAGCGTCAGCCCGATCACCGCGAGCAGCCGCACGGCGACGAGGGCGAGCCCGATCCGGATCACGGTCGCGGCCAGGATCCCGAGCGCGATCGCGCGCGTGCGGGACGCCGCGGGGAGACCGGCGACCGCGAGGCCGACGACGATCGCGTTGTCGCCGGCCAGCGTGAGGTCGATCAGCAGCACCTGCGCGAGGGCCGCGACGCGCGGAAGGTCGATCACGGCCGCGCCGTGCCGGCGGCGCGCCTTGCCCGCAAGCCCCGGCCCGGGCCATGGAACGGCGGCACACGATGGGAGCGCGCGCGATGGTCCCCCGCTACACACGACCGGCGATGGCGGCCATCTGGTCGCCCGTCGCCCGCTACCGGCACTGGTTCGCGATCGAGGCGCTGGCGGCCGAGGCGATGGCGCGGCGCGGCGAGATCCCCGCCGACGCGGCGCGCACGATCCGCGAACGGGGCGATGCCGCACTCGCCGCCATGGACGACGCCGACATCGCGGCGATCGACGCGATCGAGCGGGAAACCCGGCACGACGTCATCGCCTTCCTGACCTGGCTCGCGGAGAAGGTCGGTCCCGCCTCGCGCTTCGTGCATCTCGGGATGACATCGAGCGACATCCTCGACACCGCGTTGGCGCTCCAGCTCCGTGATGCCGCCGACCTGCTGCTCGCCGACCTCGACCGGGTCTGCGCGGCACTCCGGCGCCGCGCCTTCGAGCACCGGCGCACGGTGACGATCGGCCGCTCGCACGGCATCCACGCCGAGCCGACCTCGTTCGGGCTGAAGCTCGCCGGCCACTACGCCGAGTTCGACCGCAACCGCGCACGCCTCCGCGCCGCGCGCGCCGAGATCGCGACCGGGGCCATCTCGGGCGCGGTCGGCACCTTCGCCCATCTCGACCCCGCGATCGAGGAGGACGTCGCCGAACGCCTCGGCCTCGCCTTCGAGCCGGTCTCGACACAGGTGATCCCGCGCGACCGGCACGCCGCATTCTTCTGCACGCTCGCCGTGGTCGCGAGCGCGGTCGAACGGCTCGCGACCGAGGTGCGGCATCTGCAGCGGAGCGAGGTCCGGGAAGCCGAGGAGTTCTTCCACGCCGGCCAGAAAGGCTCGTCGGCGATGCCGCACAAGCGCAATCCGGTGCTGTCGGAGAACCTGACCGGGCTTGCCCGACTGGTGCGCGGGTACGCGGTGCCGGCGCTCGAGAACGTGGCCCTCTGGCACGAGCGCGACATCTCGCATTCGTCGGTCGAGCGGGTGGTCGCGCCCGACGCCACGATCGCGCTCGACTTCGCGCTCGACCGGCTCGCCAGGATGATCGAGACCCTCGTCGTGCATCCCGAGCGGATGGGCGCCAACGTCGAAAGCCTCGGCGGCGTCGTCCATTCCGGCGAGGTGCTGCTCCTGCTCGCGCGGGCCGGGCTGACCCGCGAGTCGGCCTACGCGATCGTGCAACGGAACGCGATGGCGACCTGGACCCGTCTCGACCAGCCGGACGCGAGAAGCTTCCGGGACAACCTCCTCGCCGACCCCGCCATCGCGGGCCAGGTCACCGCGGAGGAGATCGACGCGGCGCTCGACCCGGCGCGCCACCTTGCCGCGGTGGACCATGTCTTCGCCCGGGTCTTCGGCCCCGAGACCGCGGAGAGCTGAGCGGAGAAAACCCGATCCCGTTCGCGCGTTCGGAGCCCTCCTGACGAAAGGATGGCGAATGGACGCCGGGACCATCTGGGCTGGCGAGGCGCTCGGGCTCGCCCGTCTCGCGGGCGAGATCGACGAGCACGGCGCCATTCTCGTCGCGCACAGCGAGGCGCAGGCCGCCCGTCTCGCCGGCGCCGCCCGAGCCCTCGCCGGCGACGCCGCGCCCGTGCATCTCCCCGCCTGGGACTGCCTGCCGTTCGACCGCGCGAGCCCGTCGCACGCGACGATGGGATGTCGGATGGCTTCGCTCCGGCGGATCGCGTCGGGCTCGCGGCACCTCGTCATCGCGTCTGCCGAAGCGCTCGCGCAACGCGTGCCGGCGGTTCTTCCGGACGCCGTCCGCCTCCGGACCGGTGATGCGACCGGGCCCGACGCGTTGAACGCGATGCTGGCCCGGCTCGGCTTCGTCGAGGCGGACGAGGCTGAGGCGCCCGGCGAACGGGCGTCGCATCCGGCGGTGATCGACGTCTTCCCGGCCGACGCCGACGCGCCGGTCCGGATCCGGTTCAACGACGCCGGGATCGAGGCGATCGAGCGGATCGATGCTCGCACCAGGCGCGGCTGCGGAACGCTCGACGCGCTCTCGTTCGGGCCGGCCTCGGAACTCGTGCCCGACGACGGCGAGGCGCGGGCGCCGGGCCTGGAGCATCGGCTCGCCGAACTCTGCCCGACGGTGACGACGGTGTTCGAGATGATGCCGCGTGCCGTGCTGCTGCTCGACGAGGACGCCGAGGACAGTCTCGGTGCCTATCTCGAGGCCGTCGCCGAGGCACGCGAGACCCGTCTCGCCCTGGCGCGCTCCGGCCATGCCGCTGCGGCACCGGCGGGGCTTCACCTCGACCTCGCCGACTGGGCGCGTCTCCGTGACGCGCGCGAGGTGCGGCGGGTCCGGTGGCCCGAAATCGGGTCGCCACGGCCCGACGTCGGCGGCGATCCCGCGCGCGCGCTCCGCATCGTCGAGGATGCGGCGTCGTCCGGACGACGCGTCGGCCTCTCCGGCCGCCGTCTCGTCGCGTCGCTCGATCTCGACGAGGCGCCGCAGCCGTTCGCGGACTGGAGAACCCTGCGCGACGCCCCCGGTGGCACGATCGCGGCGCTGCCGGACGGACTGACCGCCGGGTTCGACGCCGACGGGGTCCTGGTGCTCGCCGAGGACGAGATCCTCTCGCCCGCGACCGGGGAGACCCGCGCCGGTGAGCTGTTCGCGATCCCGCTCGCGCTTGGCGACACGGTGATCCATCTCGACCACGGGCTCGGCCGGCTGCACGGCATCGAGACGATCGAGACGGTCGAGACCAAGGATGGCGAAACCAAGGATGGCGAGACCAAGGATGGCGAGGCCGGGGACGGTCCGACCGACTGCCTCGCCATCGACTTCGCGGACGAGGCGCGGAAGCTCGTCCCATGCGCGGAGATGGACCGGGTCTGGCGTCACGGGAGCGGCGAGGACGCGATGCCCCTCGACCGCGCGGACGGCGCCAGCTGGGCGAAGCGCTGCGGCCCGGTGGTCCGCGAGATCGAACGGACCGCGGAACGGCTCGTGGCCGAGGCCGAGGCGAGGTGCCGCCGGACGGCGCCGGTGATCAGGCCGGACCGCCGCCGCATGGCCCGCTTCGTCGCCGGCTTCCCGTTCACGCCGACCCGCGACCAGCGCGACGCGTTCGAGGCGATCGCCGCCGACCTCGAGGCCGGCATTCCGATGGACCGCCTGCTCTGCGGCGATGCCGGGTTCGGCAAGACCGAGGCGGCGCTCCGGGCCGCCGCCGCGGCGGCGCTGGCCGGCCACCAGGTCGCCGTCCTCGCGCCGACCACCGTGCTCGTCCGCCAGCATGCCGAGACGTTCGGCCGACGCCTCCGCGCGATCGGCGTCGAGGTCGCATCGCTCTCGCGCCTCACCCGTCCCAAGGATGCGAAGCGGGTCCGCGAGCGGATGGCCGACGGCTCTCTCCCCGTGGTGATCGGCACCCAGTCGCTGGTCGCGGCCGAGACCGCGTTCCGCGATCTCGGCCTCGTGGTGATCGACGAGGAACAGCGGTTCGGCACCGAGGACAAGCGAACCCTCGCCCGGATGCGCGATGGCGTCCACACGCTGACGATGACCGCGACCCCGATCCCGCGCACGCTCGCGCGCGCGCTGGCCGGATTGCAGGAGATCTCGATTCTCGCCACGCCGCCGGCGCGACGGCTGCCGGTGCGCACGGCCGTGCTCGACGTCGACGAGGCCGTGCTCGCCATCGCGCTCCGTCGCGAGCACGATCGCGGCGGCCAGAGCTTCCTCGTGTGCCCCAGGATCAAGGATCTGGAGTCGGTGGCGTCGATGCTCCACCGTCTGGTGCCGGACCTGTCGGTCGTGGTGCTGCACGGGCGGATGAAGCCCGACGCGCTCGACACGGCGCTGGTCGGGTTCGCCGACGGCGATGGCGACATCCTGCTGTCGACGAACATCATCGAGGCCGGGCTGGACATCCCGCGCGCCAACACGCTGTTCGCCTTCGATGCCGACCGGTTCGGCCTCACGCAGCTGCACCAGCTGCGCGGCCGGGTCGGGCGCGGTCGCGCCCGCGCCCACGCGTTCCTGTTCAGGAGCCCTCGCCCGTCCGACGGCGCCGAGCCGCCCGGACAGGCCGGGAGCCGCCGCAAGGCCGCGTCCCGCCTCGACGCGCTCGCCGCCCATGACGGGCTCGGCGCAGGCTTCGCGATCTCCGGCCGCGACCTCGATCAACGCGGCGCAGGCGACCTGCTCGGCGAGGAACAGGCCGGCCACGCGAAGCTGCTCGGCCTCGCCCTTGCCCGCCACCTGACGACGGACGCGATCCGCCGCGCGCGCGGCGAGGCGGTGCCCGAGGAGTGGCGCCCCGAGACCAGCCTCTCGCTGCCGGCCTCCATCCCGGCCGATTTCATCCCGGACCCGACGGCAAGGATCGCGCTGCACGCCCGTCTCGCGCGTCCGCATCGCGTGGCGGCCCTCGCGGCCGAGCTTGAGGACCGGTTCGGACCGCTCCCGGACGAGATGCGCGTCCTGCTCGCCGCGGCCGAGTTGCGGCACGCCTGCCGGCGGTTCGGCATCGCACGTCTCGAAGTGGGACCGTCAGGCGTCGCCGCCGATCTCCGCGGCGGCGAGGCGCCGAAGATCGCCGGCCTCGAACGGACCGGCCGTCGGCTGCTGCTCCGACGCGAAACCGCGACCGCTGCCGAGCGGATCGCCGCCGCCCGCCATCTCATCCGTCTGGTCGCCCGTCAGGCACGCGCGACGCGGGACGCCGAGCCGCCGAGGACCGCGAACAGGAGGAGGGCGGCGAGCCCCACAGCCGCTCCGGCGATGGCGGCGAGCGACCAGCCGCCGGCGGCGTAGAGCACGGTCGACAAGGCCGATCCGGTGGCACCGCCGGCGAACAGGCAGGCGATGTAGACGGCGTTCAAGCGCCCGCGCAGCTCGGGCGCCAGGGCATAGACGGCGCGCTGTCCGCAGACCTGGTTGGCCTGCACCGCGGCGTCGAGCGCGATCGCGGCAAGCGCGAGCAGAACGAGGTCGCCGCGCGCGCCCGCGACCGCCGCGACCACGAAGGCGATCGTCAGCACCGCCATCGAGACGGCGCTGGTCGCTTCGCCCAAGCCCCGGTCGGCAAGCCGGCCGGCGAGCGGCGCCGACAGCGCCCCGCCCGCCCCCGCCAGCGCGAACAGCGCGATGCCGCGCTGGCCGAAGCCGAACCGGTGCGCGAGCAGGAGCGGAACCGCGGTCCAGAACACGTTGAACGCCGCGAACATCAGCGCCTGATAGAGGGCCCGCTTCTGCAGCACCCGCTCGGTCGCGAGCAGGCGCGCCATCGAGAACAGGATCTGCCCGTAGCGGAGGCCGGGCGCCGGTCGGCGATGCGGCAGGCGGCGCCGGAACATCAGCGCGAGCACGACCATGAACAGGGCGGCGACCCCGAACACCGCGCGCCACCCGGCGATCGCGGCGATGAAGCTCGCGGCCGGCCGCGCGAGCATGATGCCGGCGATCAGTCCGCCCATGACGTTGCCGACGACCCGGCCGCGCATCCGGTCCGGCGCGAGATGGGCCGCGAGCGGCACCAGGATCTGCGTCGCCACCGAACCTATTCCGACCGCGAACGAGGCGGCGAGGAAGGACACCGGCCCCTCCGAGACCGCGACGGCGGCGAGGCCGAGCGCGGACCCCCCCATGCAGAGCAGCACCAGACGCCGGTTCTCGACCAGGTCCGCGAGCGAGGCGAGGAGGATCAGCCCGACGCCGTAGCCGAGCTGGGTCAGGGTCACGGCGAGCCCCGCCTCGCCCGTGCGGAGCCCGATCGCAGGCTGGATCAGCTCGATCAGCGGCTGCGCGTAATAGAGGTTGGCGACGATCGCGCCACAGCCGAGGGCCAGCAGGCCGATCAGCCGCCCCGACGGCGCTTGCTCCCCGGCCGGCGATCCGCCCATCCCCGCATCCTTCATCGACCCCCGCTCGCGCGCACCACCGGACCACCCTGCCTGGAGACGCTCCGGGCGCCAATGTCCGGGGCGACGCGCCGGACGCGACCTGCTTGACGGATCATCGGGGGCCGGGGTTTGCCAGTTCCCGAGGACAGCGATCAGGGCCGGAGCGGAGCACGATGGAGGAGGACGGGATCCGCGCCGACGGGGCCGACGACGCGACGGAGGGGGAGTGGCCGATCGTTCCCGTCTCGCCGCGCGTGACGGTGGAGGTCGGCGCCGCACCCGCGCCGCCGTCCGCCGAGGTGCTTCGTGCCGTCGACCGGGTCTGGGCCGCGGCGCGCCGGGAAACGCCGGCGCTGTTCAACGGGCGCGTCTTCTCGGCCGATGTCGTGACGGCCGACCGGATCATTGGACACTGGACGGAATATCGGTTCGTGCTGGCGCAGATCCGCGAGCCCGCGCTGCGGAACCGGCTCCGGATCCGCTCGCTCGCGGTGAGCGGGCTCCTGCACACGCCGGACGGGATCGTGCTCGGCCGGCGGAGCCGCGGTTCCGTCTACCAGCCCGGACTCTGGCAATGCGCGCCGGCCGGCAGCGTCGAGCAGCGAGACGCCGTCGGCGCCGTCGATCTCGCCGCCCAGCTCGCGGCCGAACTGCACGAGGAGCTCGGCATCGAGCCCGCCGAATGCGAGGTCGGGGACGCCCTCGGGGCGGTCGAGCACCCGTCCAGCGGCATCGTCGATGTCGGCTTCATCGTCACGACGGAGATCGATGCCGACACCGTCCGGAGCCGACATCGGGACCGCGGAAACGGCGAGTACGAGACGCTCGACATCCTTACTACGGACCGCCTCGACGCGTCGCTCCGTTCAGGCGACCGAACCTTCGCGCCGGCGACGCGCGCCCTGCTCCGCCGCGCCGCACTCAGGCGGCGAACAGCGCTACGATCGCCTCGTTGAACGCCGGCAGGTCCTTCGGATTGCGCGAGGTCACCAGGCTGCCGCTCCGCACGCAGGCATCGTCCACCCATTCCGCGCCGGCGTTCCGCAGGTCCTGCTGCAGCGACGGCCAGGACGTGAGCCTCCGGCCTCGCACCCCGCCCGCGTCGATGAGCATCCAGGGGCCGTGACAGATCGCGGCGATCGGCTTGTCCTGCTCGACGAAGTGACGGACGAACCCGACCGCCTTCTCGTCCATCCGGAGCTTGTCGGGGTTGGTCGTTCCGCCGGGCAGCAACAGGCCGTCGAACTCGGACGGGCTCGCGTTGGCGAGTTCGAGATCGACCTTGATGCTCTGTCCCGGCTCGACGTCGTTGTTCATCGCCTGGATCTGATCGCGCTTCGGCGAGACGATCGTGACCGTCGCGCCGGCCTCTCGAAGGGCGGCCAGGGGCTCCGTGAGCTCGACCTCCTCGACGCCGTCGGTCGCGAGGATCGCGAGTCGTCGACCGTTCAGATTGCCGGCCATGGTGGTCTTCCTCCGAAAGCGTGGTGAGCCCGACAACGATGTTCCCGCCGGAAAGCTGCCGCGGATCGACATCACGTCGGCCGGAGCGGCGCTCGCCGCCCGCCTCGCCATTTCGTTACGGTTCCGGTTGCTTTTGGACAATGGGTATGCTTGGCTCTGCTCCGTCGGCCGCCATTTCGGGACGTCGGGCAAGATGATGAACGCAGCCGTCGGTCTGCCTGCGCCCTGGTGGCGTCAATTCGTGATCCTGGTCCGGCAACTGCGGATCTGGATCACCGCCTCGGCGCCGGGATCCGGTCCGGAGTGCGACCTCGAGGACATGGAACGGCGCGGCAGCGTCTGGTAGCGGTCGTCAGGGGCCGCACGCCGACCGATCCGAGGCCGGTGCGCGCCGGGCGAAGGGCAGCGCCGCGAGCACGAGAGCGACCGACGTCGCGTAGGCGATCACGCTGCCCTCCGGTCCGACCGGGCCGCCGGTGAGCCAAATCGGTCCGTGCAGGCGCGTGGCGGCGAGCGAGTTCTCGATCGTGTAGCTGCTGTCCGGAACACCGAAGAGCGCACTTTCGGTGTAGTCCCAGGCCGCGTGAAAGCCGATCGCGAAGGCGATCGAACCGCTCGCTCGCAGGGTGAGGCAATCGAAGAAGCCGCGGAGACCCGTGCCGAGCGCGCCGTACCAGGGATCCCCCTCGGCGAGGTGGGTCCAGGCGAACCACGCCGAGGTCAGCAGCGACGCGGCCCAGAACCCGACGCCTTCGGTGAGCGCGCGTTGCGCGTAGCCGCGAAAGGCCAGTTCCTCCGCCAAGCCCACCAGGGCGAAGGTGAACGCGAAGACGATCAACGTCGCGACGACTTCGCCGGGAGAGGCGCCGGTGAGAATGATCCGGGCGTGACCGAATGCCGCGAGCATCGCCATGATCGCCGCCATCGCGGCCATGCCGAGAAGCGCGCCCGCGACGACCTGACGCCCGCATGCCGGCCGCCACGGAAGGTTCGAGCGGGCGATGAGACGTCTCGCCGTGAGGCCGCCGGGTTCGGCGAGAAGCATCAGGCTCGCAGCCGCAAGGGCGGACGCGATCAGGGTCAGGTCGCTCGGGAGCAGGAGCCTCGCGAACAGCCTGTGCGCCGCCTCCGGAGGTGGACGGCCGCTCGCGGTCAGAAAGCGGAACAGCGGACGAAATGCTCGCGGCAGGATCATGAACGTGAGCACGACGAAGACGGTGGCCCGCGCGGCAGAACGGCTCGCAAGGCGTCGCTCGAACCGAGCGGACCGGATCGTCATGCGCGAAGCGGCTGGACCATCAAGACATTGGACAGGGTGGACGCTCCGAGCGCAATCGGCTCGCCATCAAGACGGCCGCCGCCGCTCAGATCCCGATCGTCTTGAGCGCGCGAAAGCCGAGCGACGGCTCGTTCTCCTCGGTGCGTCGCATCATGAAGGCCGAGCTCGCGAGGAACACCGGATCGCCGTCGAGGTCTTCGGCCATTGCGCTCCGGTTGGCGGCGCGCAGGAGATCGAGCCGCTTGGCGTCCCCCGTCACCCAGCGCACCACGCCGTACGGCACCGCCTCGAAACCCGCCGCGACCCCGTATTCGGCCGCCAGTCTCGCGCCGAGCACGTCGAGCTGGAGCTGGCCGACGACGCCGACGATCGCCGGGCTGCCATCGAGCGGGCGGAACAGCTGCACGACGCCCTCCTCGGCGAGCTCCTGCAGTGCCGAGCGGAGCTTCTTCGCCCTCATGGCATCGTCGAGGCGGACGCGCCGCAGGATCTCCGGCGCGAAATGCGGCACGCCGAGAAAGCGGACGTCCTCGTCCTCGGAAAGCGTGTCGCCGATCCGCAAGCTGCCGTGGTTCGGGATCCCGACCACGTCGCCGGCAAAGGCCTCGTCGGCGACCTGGCGGTCGCGGGCGAAGAAGAACTGCGGTGCGGTCAGCGGGATCGTCTTGCCGGTGCGGACCTGCCGGAGCCGCATGCCGCGCTCCAGCCTCCCCGAGCAGATCCGCGCGAAGGCGATCCGGTCGCGATGGTTCGGATCCATGTTCGCCTGGATCTTGAACACCAGGGCCGTCAGTTTCGGCTCGGTCGCCTCGACGATCCGCGTCTCGGCCGCCTGGGCGCGCGGCGGCGGACCGAACTCGGCGAGCGCCTGAAGCAGGTCGGCGACACCGATCTCGCGGATCGCGCTGCCGAAATACACCGGTGACAGATGGCCGGCGTTGAAGGCGTCGCGCTCGAACTCGGGAAGTGCGGCGCGGACCAGATCGATCTCCTCGCCGAGCGCCTGCAGGCGCGGATCGGATTGCGCGAGCTCGACGCCGTCCAGCAGCCGCTGCTCGCGCGTCTCGAGGCGATAGGTGCCGCAGAACCGGTCCGCGCGCCCGATCGGCCAGGTCGCCGGCGAGACGTCGAGGGCCAGCCCCGATGAGATCTCGTCGAGCAGCGCGAACACGTCCTGGCTTTCGCGGTCCATCTTGTTGATGAAGGTGATGATCGGGATGTCGCGGAGGCGGCAGATCTCGAAGAGCTTCCGTGTCCGCTCCTCGATCCCCTTGGCCGCGTCGATCACCATCACCGCGCAGTCGACCGCGGTCAGCGTCCGGTAGGTGTCCTCCGAGAAATCCTCGTGACCCGGCGTGTCGAGCAGGTTGTAGACCATGCCGCGATGCTCGAAGGTCATGACGGAGGTCACGACCGAGATCCCGCGATCGCGTTCGATCTTCATCCAGTCCGAGCGCGTCCGCCGTCGCTCCCCTTTCGCCCGGACCTGGCCCGCGAGCTGGATCGCGCCACCGGCCCGGAGCAGACGCTCGGTCAGCGTCGTCTTGCCGGCATCGGGGTGCGAGATGATCGCGAAGGTGCGACGCCTCGCGATCTCGTCCCGCAGGAAGGCGGTATCGCCCCGGGTCACCTCAGCGCGAGTAGAACTCGACCACCAGGTTGGGCTCCATCGTGACCGGGTAGGGCACGTCGCCGAATTTCGGCGTCCGGCCGAACGTCCCCTTCATCGTGCGGTGGTCGACCTCGACGTAGTCGGGGACGTCACGCTCGGGGCTCTGGGCCGCATCGAGCACCACCGCGAGCTGCTTCGACTTCTCGCGCACTTCGATGACGTCGCCGTCGCGCAACAGGTAGGACGGGATGTTCACCCGCTTGCCGTTCACCGTGACGTGACCGTGGCTGACGAACTGCCGCGCGGCGAACGGCGTCATCGCGAATTTCATGCGGTAGACCGTCGCATCGAGCCGGCGCTCGAGCAGCTCGATCAGGTTCTCCGACGTGTCACCGCGACGGCGGACCGCCTCGTCGTAGTACTTGCGGAACTGCTTCTCGCCGATGTTGCCGTAGTAGCCCTTGAGCTTCTGCTTGGCCATCAGCTGGACCGAGAAGTCGGACGGCTTGCTCTTGCGTCGCTGGCCGTGCTGCCCGGGGCCGTAGTCGCGCTTGTTGACCGGGCTCTTGGCGCGGCCCCAGAGATTGACCCCGAGACGGCGGTTGATCTTGAACTTGCTCTCGGCGCGCTTGCTCATCGCATCTGCTCCTTGACGGAAGCGCGGCCGTGCTCCACCCCCGTTTGCCGGGGCGCGTCACGCCGCCGCTTGTTGCACCGGTAGTCCCTCGCGTCGGCGAACGCCGACAGGGCGGGACGCGCTCGTTGAGCACGCCCACGTTCCCGGCAGTGGCGCGGCTTATGCCGCCCGTGCCCGTCGCCTGTCAACTCGGAGCATGCCCCTTGCAGCCGGACCGTCGCCCCGATCTCGTCGGCCTCCTGACCCTTCTCGGCCTCGTGGTCCTCGGCGTCGCCTGCTGGTGGCTGGTTCCCTGGTTCATGCACGTGGTCAAGCACCAGGACTGCATCGGATCCGGCGCGACCAATTGCTGAGCGGCGGGGCAAGCGGCCGCAACCGTCCGTCACTCGGCGCGTCCTGTTCGTCGTCGGCGTCTCACGATGCCGCACAGGAGAGGAGGACCCGATGGACAAGGATCGTGTGGACGGTGCCGTTCGCGAGGCCAAGGGGACCGTGAAGGAAGCGGCCGGCAAGGTGACCGGGAACCGGGGCACCGAGGTCGAAGGCAAGACGGAGAAGACCGCGGGACAGGCCCAGGGCACGGTCGGCAAGGCGAAGGACACCATCCGGAACGCTGTGCGCTGACCCGTCCCGGTGTTATTCCAACCACGATGCCGGCCGGCCCAGACGACCGGCCGGCATCGTGCGGCGTCGCTCCTGCAGTGACCATGCTCGGCCCGTGACAATCACGGGGCTGTGATCGACCGATTGAAGACCGTCCCTTTCCGAGATCCTCGTCCGCCTGTTAGCTGGATGAAAATACATCGGGAGGAAACGGAATGGATCGGTTCTCAATGTCACTTCGCGCGCCGAGAAACGCCCGCACGAGTCGGCGTTCGTGGCTTTGGCAAGGTGCCGCGATCCCCGCCCTACTGGTCGGTCTCGCCCCGTTCGCGCCCGCTCTCGCCCAGAGCGCTGGCGGTCCGGTCGGAAATACCGCCGATTGTCCCTGGCTCGACCAGAGCCTGTCGATTGCGACTCGCGTCAACATGGTCATGCAGAAGCTCACGGTCGCGGACGAGGTCGCCATCGTCGAGGGCAACGGGTCGAGCGAGCCCTACGTCTTCTACATCGCTGCCGATCCCGCGATCTGCCTGCCGGCGCTCGGCTACGAGGACGGCCCCGAAGGCGTCGCTGACAGCCTGACAAACGTCACCCAGCTGCCGGCCAGCATCGCGGTGGCCGCGACGTTCTCGCGCCCCCTGGCGCTGCAGTATGGCGGCGTGATCGGCGCCGAGCAGAGCAGCAAGGGGTCGGCCGCGGATCTCGGCCCGACCGTCAACATCGACCGCGACCCGCGCTGGGGCCGCACCTTCGAGAGCCTGTCGGAAGACCCGAAGCTGTCGGCCCAGATTGCCGCCGCCGAGATCGAGGGGATCCAGGGCCAGGACGTCCAGGCGGAGGTCAAGCACTTCGACGCCTACAACCAGGAAACCAACCGGAACACCCAGGCGGACGACGTGATCGTCACGGACCGCGTGCTGCACGAGATCTACGAGCCCTCGTTCGAGCCCGCCATCCGCGATGCCGGATCCGCGGCGCTGATGTGCGCCTACTCCTCGGTGAACGGGTTCTACAGCTGCGAGAACCGCTCGCTGCTGACCGGCGTGCTGCGCGACGAGTATAATTTCCGCGGCCTCGTGATGTCCGACTACGGGGCGATCCACAACACCGCCGCGGCGACCGCCGGCACCGACGACGAACAGCCCGAGAACACCTATTTCGGTGCGCCTCTGCAGGCCGCGGTCACCGGCGGCTCGATCCCGCGCGCCGTGCTGAACTCGATGGTCGAGCCGATCCTCGCCGAGGCGTTCCGGTTCGGCTTCTTCAACGCCCCGCCGAGCGGCTCGACGACCGCGGTCGCCACCACCCCGGCCCATGTCGCGTTCGCGACCACGGTGGCCGAGGACGGCACCGTGCTGCTCCGCAACAGCGGGTCGCTGCTGCCTCTGTCGCCGAGCAGCAGCGTCGCCGTTATCGGCTTCGGGGCCTCGACGCAGGCGGTCACCGGCGGCGGCGGCAGCGCGCACGTCATTCCGCCCTCGCAGGTCACTCCGCTCGCCGGCATCGAGTCCGCCTCGACCGGGAGCGTCACCTACAACCAGGGCCTGCCGACCGACGCCGAGCTCACCCCGATCCCGGCCGCCGATCTGTCCACGCCGTACAGCCCGACGAACTACGGCGGCAGCTACACCGCGACGCTCACGGCGCCGGAAACCGGGACCTACATTCTCGGCTTCACCAATCCCGGCAGCTACAACAACACGACGCTCTCGATCAACGGCACCGCCCTCATCAACAACCCCGGAACGCCACCGGTCGCGACCTACTCCGCCGCGATCGCGCTGACGGCGGGCCAGACCTACACGCTGACGCTCGGCGGTGCCGGTCCGAGCAGCAACCTGGCCTGGGCGACGCCGTCCACCATCCAGACCTATCTCACGCCGGCCGTCGCGGCGGCCCAGGCGGCGCAGGCGGCGGTCGTCGTGGTCGCCGACGACAACGAGAGCGAGGCGGCCGACCGCGCGAGCCTGTCGCTGACGTCGGCGCAGGACGAACTCATCTCGTCGGTGGCGGCTGCCAATCCGCACACGGTGGTGGTGATCCAGGCGGGCGCACCGGTCACCATGCCGTGGCTCGACAGCGTGTCGTCGGTGCTCGACACCTGGTATCCGGGCCAGACCGACGGCACGGCGCTCGCGGCGGTCCTCTACGGCAACGCCAACCCGAGCGGACATCTGCCGATCACCTTCCCGGCCAGCCTCGCCGACGTTCCCGCCTCGACGCCGGCGCAGTTCCCCGGAACGAACAACACGGTCCAGTATTCCGAGGGCCTGCTGGTCGGCTATCGCTGGTACGACGCGCAGGGGATCACGCCGCTGTTCCCGTTCGGCTTCGGCCTCTCCTACACGCATTTCAGCTATAGCAACCTGCAGCTCGACAACAGCACGATCACCGGCGTGACGCCGGTCAAGGTGAGCGCCACCGTGACCAACACCGGCACCGTCGCCGGCAGCGACGTCGCCCAGCTCTACTTGGCGCTGCCCGCATCGACCGGCGAGCCGCCGCGCAAGCTCGTCGATTTCCACCGGGTGACGCTCTCGCCCGGACAGTCGGAAACGGTGCAGTTCACCATCCAGCCGAGCGACGCCTGGGTGTGGGACGGCCGGTCGTGGAACGAGCCGACGGGCACCTTCACCGCCGCGGTCGGCGACAGCTCGGCGGAAAGCGACCTGCCCCTCGTCGGGAGCTTCTCGCTCAGCCAGTCGATCGGCAACCGGCACGTGACGGTCGCCGCCCCGCGCTCCTTCACCCCCGGCACCAGCAGCGTCGTCAACGTGACGCTGACCGCCGGCGGCAACGAGACGGTGTCGGCGATCCGCCTTGCCCTCAAGGCACCGGGCGGCTGGAAGGTCACGCCACTCGCGACGGCCACGCGGAGCGATGTCCTGCCGGGCGACGCGATCACCATCCCGTTCGCGGTGACGCCGCCGACGGGCGCGGTCGAGCAGAACGTGACGCTCTACGGGATTGCCAACTTCTCGCCTGGCCTCTGCGCCGGAAACGCCCTCAGCGCGGCGATGGACAACTCGCAGAACGCCAACCCGAGCGTCCTCTACCAGCTGGCCTCCCAGACCACCGACACCAGCCCCGATCCGTGCCTCCCGGTCACCCGGAATGGCGGTGTGAGGGCACGCCTGACGCGCTGACCGGGCGAAGTTCCGCACGACCCGGAGCCCCGCCATGGCAACATGGCGGGGCTTTCTTCATTCCGACCGGACCTCGTCCAGCACGATCGGCAGCCCGACCCCGGAGTCCGCCATCACGTCTCGTCGCGTCCGCGTTCGCGACGTCCGAGCGCGAGCTCGGTCACCACGCCGTGGAGGGTGCGAAGCTCCTGTTCGGTCACCTCGCCGCGTTCGAAGAGGTGGCGGAGGTTGCGCACCATGCCGGGACGCTTCGGCAGATTGCGGAGGAAGCCGCAGGCGTCGAGCTCGCTCGTGAGGTGGCCGAGGAAGCGCTCGAGCTCGCCCTTCGTCGCGACCCGCGTCTCGTTGGTCATCAGCGCGCGCGACGGCGTCCGATCCGCCGCCATCCACCACTCGTAGGCGGCGATCAGCACCGCCTGGGCGAGATTGAGCGACATGAAGGCGGGGTCGAGCGGAAACCGGACCAGTGCGTCCGCGCGCGCCATGTCGTCGTTGTCGAGACCGGCGCGCTCCGGCCCGAACAGGACCCCGGTGCGAAGACCCCTCGCCCGCACGGCGCGCCATTCCGCGGCGGCACCGCGCGCGGTGAGCACGGGCTTGACGACGTGCCGCGGCCGGGGGCAGGTCGCATAGACGTGGTGGAGGTCGGCCACTGCCTCGTCCACCGTCCCGTGCACCGTCAGCGCGTCGAGGATCCGGTCCGCGCCCGAGGCGGTCCGCCAGGCACGCTCCTGCGGCCAGCCGTCGCGTGGCGCGACGAGTCGCAGATGGAACAGCCCGCCATTGGCCATCGCGCGGGCCGCAGCACCGATGTTGTCGGCGAGCTGCGGCCGGACCAGGATCACGACCGGACTGCCCTCGACCGCTTCGAGCGCCGCCCCGTTCCCCCGCCCTGTCACTGGCCGCCCCGACCTGATCCGGCTGTCACGAGAACACCCATGCTGACATTGCTTCCCGACCAGTCCGGCCGCATCGCCGTGAGGCCGGTCCGTCGCGCCGACCGCGACGCGCTGATCGCGGCGAACCGCGCGAGCCGTGACTACCACGCCCCGTGGCTCGCGCCATTCACCGACACGGTCGGGTTCGAGACATGGTTCGCGCGGCGGATCGCCGGCGCGAACGTCGGGTTCGTCGCGCACGAGACGGCGACGGGAGCGCTGGTCGGCACGGTGTCGCTGACCGAGATCGTGCTGGGCCCGCTCCGGGGCGCCTATCTCGGCTACGCCGGCGACGTCCGCGCCGCCGGACGCGGCCTGATGACGGAGGCGGTGCGCGCGGCGATCCGTAACGGCTTTGCCGAGCTCGGCCTCCATCGCATCGAGGCGAACATCCAGCCCGCGAACGCGCGCTCGATCGCCCTCGTCCGCCGCCTCGGCTTCCGCCAGGAAGGCTTCTCGACGGAGTACCTCCATATCGACGGCGACTGGCGAGACTGCGGGCGCTGGGCGCTGCTCGACTGCGAGCTCGACCAAGCCCCGGGCCAGGCGGGGCCCGCGTCGACTTCGATGATCGAGGCGTTCTGGGCGCGGTTCCGCGAAGCGACCGGCCTCGGCGCCGCCGAGGCGGACCGGATCATCGCCTTCGGCGCCGGTCGGGCGATGCAGGACGAGCTCGCCGAACTTGTTCGCCGGCGCCGGAAGCGCGCGACCGCCGCGCTTCGTCGCGAACACGGGCCGGGCGCCGGGGTCCTGCCCGCCCCAGGCGATCTCTCGATCGTCCTCGACGGCGCCGGCACGCCCGTCTCGGTGATCCGGACGAGCGAGGTCCGGGTCGGACCGCTCGGCTCGGTCGACGACGCCTTCGCCTGGGACGAGGGCGAGGGGGATCGGACGCGGACCTCCTGGCTCGACCAGCATCGGGGGTTCTTCGAGAGCGTCGGTCTGCCGGTCGACGACGTCACGGAGACGGTGTTCGAGCGCTTCTCGGTCCTCTGGCCGGACCTCTAGACGCGGGGCTTCACCCCGCACCCCACCAGGCGCTGGGCGCCTGGACCCCCAGACAGGTTCATTGATTGCGGGTCTGGGCGCGCCGCGCCCAGCGGAGTTCGAGGCGGAGCCTCGAGGTCTTCTGTAGCTTTTCAGCAGCCTGTTCGCGTCACTCAGGCTCGTCGCCAAGTCGTGCCCGACGCATCGTCCTCCAGCAGCACGCCGGAGGCGGCGAGCTCTGCCCGGATCGCATCCGCCCTCGCGAAGTCACGCGCCTTCCGCGCGGCCAGGCGTTGCGCGATCCGGGTCTCGATGGCGGTCTCCGCCAGCTCGCCTCCGGTCACGCCGCCTCTGAACCAGGCGCTCGGCGTCTCGCCCAGCAGGCCGAGCATCGCGCCGGACGCCGCGAGCGCCTCGGCCGCCTCGCCGTCGCCGGCGAGCGCCCGATCGGCCTGCCGATGCAGCACCGCGATCGCCTCCGGCGTGTTGAGATCGTCCGAGAGCGGATCGATCAGGTCCGCCGCTGCCGCCGGCTTCGCGGCCGCCGCGCGTGCGCCGACACGGTCGAGCGCGCGATAGAAGCGGTCGAGCTCGCGCCGGCTCTCGGCGAGCGCATCGTCCGTGAAGTTGAGCACGGAACGGTAGTGCGCCCGGAGCAGCGCCAGACGCAGCGCCTCGCCCGGCGCGCGCGCGAGCGCCGCGCGGACGGTCGTGAAGTTGCCGAGGCTCTTCGACATCTTCCGTCCGTCGACCTGCAGCATCGCGTTGTGAAGCCAGATCCGTGCGAAGCCGCTCGCCGGAAACGCGGCGAGGCTCTGGGCGCGCTCGTTCTCGTGGTGTGGAAACAGCAGATCCTCGCCGCCGAGATGGATATCGAAATCCTCGCCGAGATGGGCGTGGCACATGGCCGAGCATTCGATGTGCCAGCCCGGACGGCCGCGACCCCAGGGACTGTCCCAGCCCGGCAGTTCGGGATCGGACGGTTTCCATAGCACGAAGTCGGCGGGCGCGCGCTTGTAGGGCGCGACGTCGACGCGGGCGCCGGCCAGAAGATCCTCGGGGGACCGCCCCGACAGCGTGCCGTAAGGCGGGAAGCTGTCGACGGCGAACAGCACGTGGGCGTCCGCCACGTAGGCGTGTCCGAGATCGATCAGGCGCGAGATGAGCGCCACGATCTCGCCGATGTGCCGGGTGACGCGCGGCTCGACGTCGGGCGGGAGATTGCCGACCGCGGCGAGATCGGCGTGGAGCTCGGCGATCGTGCGCTCGGTCAAGGCCTCGATCGTCACCGCCTCGGCTGTCGCCCGCGCCGTGATCTTGTCCTCGACATCGGTGATGTTCCGGACGTAGGTCACGCGCGGATAGAGCGTGCGGAGCAGTCTGACCAGCACGTCGGGCACGACGAAGGCACGCATGTTGCCGATGTGCGCGACGTCGTAGACCGTCGGCCCGCACATGTAGAGCCGGACGTTGGC
This sequence comes from uncultured Acetobacteraceae bacterium, assembly GCA_964249405.1. Classification (GTDB taxonomy): domain Bacteria; phylum Pseudomonadota; class Alphaproteobacteria; order Acetobacterales; family Acetobacteraceae; genus CAXTPV01. The sequence goes on from CAXUBX010000004.1 coordinate 25,936, forward strand.
GGAATCGATCGGCTCGAAGCGCACGCGGGATCGCGTGCGCGTGTCGTGGAGATGCAGCGAGCGTCCGGTCAGGCCCACTCGCCCGCCCGCATCACCGGCACCGCCCCGCCGTCCGCCCCGATGCCGTCGATATCGATCTCGTCCGAGCCGATCATCCAGTCGATATGGATCAGGCTCTCGTTCGCACCACGCCGCGCGAGCTCCTCCTTGCTCATCGACGTGCCGCCCTCGATCGCGGTCGAATACGCCTGGCCGAGCGCGATATGGCTCGACGCATTCTCATCGAACAGCGTGTTGCGGAACAGCAGACCGCTCTGCGAGATCGGCGAGGAATGCGGCACCAGCGCCACCTCGCCGAGGCGGGACGCACCGTCGTCGGTCGACAGCACCTTCTTCAGCACCGCCTCGCCGCTGCGCGCGGACGCGTCGACGATGCGTCCACCCTCGAAGCGGACGGCGATGTCCTCGATCAGCGTGCCGGTGTAGGACAGCGGCTTCGTCGCCCGGACATGGCCTTCCACCCGCCGGCAATCGGGGGTGGTGAACACCTCCTCGGTCGGAATGTTCGGATTGCAGGTGATGCCGCTTCCGCTGGTCTTGGCGCCGCCGAGCCAGGTGTGGCCATCGGCGAGGCCGATCGTGAGATCGGTGCCCGGTCCGGTGTAGCGCAGAGCCGAGAAATGTCGTGCGTTCAGCATCGCCGTCCGCGCACGCAACGCCGCGTTGTGCTTCGCCCAGTCGGCGACGGGATCCTCGCCGTCGAGCCTCGAGGCCTTGAAGATCGCATCCCACAGCTTCGACACCGCCTCGTCCTCGGGGATGCCGGGGAAGACGAGCCGGGCCCAGCCCGGGGTCGCGGCCGCGACGATCGACCAGTTGGTGCGGAAATTGACGATCTCCTCCATCGCCGGCTTGCCGGCGCGCGACATCGCGCGGGCACTCCGGGCGACCTTGTCGGGATCCTCGCTCGCGAGCAGGGCCGGATCCTCGCCGGCGATCGCGAGGCGGGCGGCACCCTCCCGGTAGGCTCGCGCGATGCCCTCCTGGGCCCAGTCATTGGCGATGTCGAACGCCTCGTCGGGCGCGTGGCGGAAGCGCGCGAGCTTCGCGACGTCGTCGCTGAATACCGTCGAGACCAGGGTCGAACCCGCCCTGTAGGCGTGCTCGGTGATCCGGCGGACCAGCGGGATCGCTTCCAGCGGAGCCGCGATCAGGAGTTGCTGGCCGCGCTGCAGTCCAAGCCCGACATGGACCGCGACCGAAGCGAGCCGGTCGATCCTCGCGGCAAGCGCGGACGGTACGGCGGTCAATCCGGCGACCGACATCTCGTTCATGGGGCATCGTCCTTTCCGTGGCGGCGTTGGCGGCTTGCGTGCGGCGGCGTCGAGCCCCGTCATACACAGGAAGCGACGGCGCTCGCCACCCATCCTCCGACCGCGGCGGGACGCGGCGATTTCGGCGGCGCGTGATCGGACGAGCACACCCTGACCAAGCCCCGTTGACCCACCCGCTCCGGGATCGATATATCGATGCGGATATATCGATGGCCGGAACGATGAAGCTTCGACGCCCGGTGTTCCGGCGAGAGGGGTCCGGCCACCGGACGCCGCCGGCCTCGCGGGAGGCTGCGACACCGGTGGCCCGTGCGCTCGGTTTGTCCCTGCTCGCGATCCCGGCCTGCCTCCGACCGGCTTCGGCGCAGACGGCCGGTCCGACCGCGGCGCCGACGGCGGCCACTCCGACCACGACCGTCGTGGTGCCTGGCCATGGCGGCTATGCCGCCTCGGCACAGTTCCACACAGGGGATGCCGATCTCGGACCGCTCGGGACCCAGCAGATCCTGACCACGCCGCTGTCGGTGACGACGATCCCCGAGGATCTCCTCGTGGACGACCAGTCGCGCACGATCAACGACAGTCTCCGGTATCTGCCGTCCGTCGAGGTGCGCGATCAGCAGGGGCTGGAGGTGTCGCGGCCGCAGTCGCGCGGCTTCGAGAGCACGATCACCGAGAACACGCGGCTCGACGGGCTCAACATCATCGGAACGACGGCGATCCCGACCGAGAACCTCGAGGACATCCAGGTCCTGAACGGGCTCGCCGGAGCCCTGTACGGACCGGAAGCCCCCGCCGGCGTCTTCGACTACGTGCTCAAGCGCCCGACCGACACGCCGATCGAACGCTTCGTCGAGAGCTATGACAGCAACAGCGTGTTGACCGAGGAGGTCGATGCCGGAGGCCGCACCGGTCGGAACGGCTGGTTCGGCTACCGGCTGGATGTCGTCCATGGCGAAGGGGAGAGCTTCGTCACGGGCAGCTATCTCGACCGGACGCTTGCCAGCGGCGACTTCGACATCCACCTCGACGACCGGACGGTGATCCAGCTCGACGCGAGCCACTACGAGGAGGACGCGACCGGGCTGCCCGGCAGCATCGTCTACGACACCGCCAGCACGAACCCGAAGACGAATTCGAGCACGCTCCTGCCCTCCGCGGTCGACCCGACCAGGGTCGGCTACGGCCAGCCCGGGGCCGGCACCGACCTGATCACCGACACCGGGCTCGCCAAGATCATCCATCATTTCGACGACGACTGGACGCTCGAGATCGGCGGCCTGTACCAGAATGCGATCCGCAACCTGTTCGGGATCACCAACACGCTGCAGAACAATGAGGGCGACTACGTCACGACCAAGAACTTCACCGCCGTTCCCCATTTCACGGACGGCAGCAACGAGGCCTATCTGAACGGCCACGTGACCATCCTCGGCGCGAGGAACGACGTCACGCTCGGCACCAACGGCTTCATCAACGACCAGTACAGCTATCGGAACTCGATCACCACCACGCTGGGATCGGCATCGCTCCAGGACCCGGTCGTGTTCGGCTATAAGCCGATCCCGTACAACGGCGGGCAGTATTTCTCGGCCTACGAGGACCAGCAATCGCTCATCGAGGGCGACACCGTCCACCTCGACCGGCAGTTCGCCGTGCAGACCGTGTTCAGCGAATCCTTCCTCTCCTCCAAAAGCTACAACAGCAAGGACGTGGTGACCGCCTCGCAGAGTCACGACGGGCTGTTCAGCCCGACCGTCAGCCTGATCTACACGCCGACCTCGCGATGGACGGCCTACGCCACCTACGCCGAAAGCTGGGAGGAGGGAGATCAGGCACCGAGCACGGCGTCGAACGCGAACGCCTTCCTTGCCCCCTATCACGACACCGAGGTCGAGATCGGCGCCAAATACGCGCCGATGAAGCAGCTGCTCCTCACCCTCGACGGCTTCCGGATCACCCGGCCGTTCGCCGACGCGAACGCGGCCAACCTCTACGAGGTCATCGGCACGCAGCGGAACTACGGCATCGAGTTCTTCGCGCAGGGCGACGTGGATCCGAGCCTCAGCGTGATCGGCGGCGTCACCTATATCGATGCGCGCCTGCAGAACACGGGCGTCGCCGATACCGATGGCGGTCTCGTGGTCGGCGTTCCGGAGTGGAAGTCCGACGTCGCGCTCGACTACCACCCGGCTTTCATGCGGGGCGTGGCGCTCACCGGCGCCGCGCATTACGAGAGCGAGCGGGCCGCGACCAACGTCAAGAACCAGTCGTTCGCGGCGCCCTATGCGACGCTCGACGTCGGCGCCCGATACTCGACCCGGATCGAGAGGCGTTACGTCACCGTACGCGTCGGCGCGATCAACGTGACGGACACCCGGTACTACGCCTCGGTTGCCGACGGCACGATCGTCGGCAGTCCGGGCGCGAACACGGCCTATCTCGGAACGCCCCGCACGGTACTCGCAAGCCTCGAGGTCGATCTCTAGCAGGCTGCTGAAAAACTCAAGACTTGAGGCTCCGCCTCAAACTCCGCTGGGTGCGGCGCGCCCAGACCCGCAAACTGGTAGCGTTTCGGGGGTCCAGGCGCCCAGCGCCTGGTGGGGTGCGGGGTAAAACCCCGCGTCTCGATCCACCGTGCCGTCGGCGCCGAACTTTTTCGGCAGCCTCGGCGCTCATGTCGCGATGGCCCCCTCGGTCGCGACGGCGGACGACGACGCCCGCACGCCCGCACGATCGATCAGCCGACGCCCGGACCGTGTCAGCGGGCGCTCCACGAAGCGGAACACCGCGACGGCCACCACGATCGAGAACAGCGAGGACGCGACCAGCAGCACACCGACACGATGCACGCCGTGACGGATCAGGACCTCGACCGCCAGATTGATCGCGAACGGGCTGGTCAGATAGAGCGCGTAGCTCGACTGGCCCATCAGGCGAATGAAGTCGGCCAGTCGCCGCGGCATGGCCGTCCCGGCCGAGAAGACGCAGCAGAGGAACAGGAGCGAGGCGGGCACTCCGTTGCCGATCACGCGCGGGACGTGGCCGAGATCGCGGAGGCCCAGATGCAGGCCGACCGCGAGCAGCGCTCCCGGAACCGCCCAGACCGCCGGCATCCGGATCCCCCGTTCGTAGGCCATGCAGAAGAGCATGCCGCAGCCGAACTCGAGCACGATCGGTTGCGCGTAGAAGTTGAGCCACCACGGCGAGGTCGTCCAGACCTGGTCGACGAGCACGCTCGATCCGAACCAGAGGAGAAGCAGCCCGACCGCGAGCGTCCGCCGGAACCGCACCACCAGCGCGAACAGGGCGTAGAAGTAGAACTCGACATTGAGCGTCCATCCCGACGCGAGCAGCGGGAAGACCTGGTGCTGGCGGTCGGGCCAGGCGATCATCAGAAACGACAGGGCCGCCTGTGCCGGGCTCAGCACGCTGTGGTTCAGGAGCGAGGGGATGGCGAGGGTGGCTCCAAGCATGGCGGCCGTCGCCAGCCAGTAGAGCGGGACGATCCGGAGCACGCGTCGTTTCAGGAAATCGGTTCCGGCCCCGCTCCTTCCGAACTGCCCCCGCGAGACCAGGCAGATGAGGAAGCCGCTGATGCAGAAGAAGATGTCGACCCCGATGCCGAACTCGATCGCGCGCGAGAAGCGGAGGGCGTGGTGGGCGCGCGCGGCGACCTTCTCCAGCTCGTGCTCGGCGTGGACCCAGACCACCAGCGAGGCGGCGAGCCAACGCAATCCCTGGATCGCGACGATGTCGTCCCGTGCGGGAGCGTCTAGCGGTCGCGCCACGCCCGCCACTCCATGAGCCACGACGCGAAGCGCGGGACGCCGACGGCGAGCGGCGTCGTCGGCCGGTATCCGGTAAGTGCCGAGATCGCTGAGACGTCGGCGAGCGTCGCGCGAACGTCCGCGCGTGGCCGCGGCGCATCGACGACGATGGCGCGTCGGCCCAGCGCCTCCTCGAGCAGGGTGATCAGGGTGCCGACCTTCTCGGCCCGCGTGTTGCCGATGTTGAGCACGCGCTGGGGAGCGCCGGTCTCGGGCGGCGCGTCGAGGCAGCCGACCACGCCGTCGACGATGTCGTCGACATAGGTGAAGTCCCGCTCGACGTCGCCGCCGTCATAGACGGTGATCGGCCGGCCATCGAGGATGGCCTCGGCAAACGAGAAGTAGGCCATGTCCGGTCTTCCCCAGGGACCATACACGGTGAAGAAGCGGAGGCCGGTCGTCGGGATGGCGAACAGGTGGGCGTAGGCGTGGCCCATCAGCTCGCCCGCGCGCTTGCTGGCGGCGTACAGCGAGAGCGGCGTGTCGCAGCGATCATCCTCACGGAACGGCAGGAGGTCGCTGCCGCCATAGACCGAGGACGAGCTCGCATAGACGAGGTGACGGAGCCGCGTCGTGGCGCGCGCGATCTCCAGCAGCACGAGCTGTCCCGCGATGTTGGACGTGACGAAGTCGAACGGCGCCTCGAGCGAGTGCCTGACGCCGGCCTGGGCCGCGAGATGGACGATCCGGTCGAGATCCGGCGTCGAGGCGACCGCCGCCATCATCGCGGCGCGGTCGGCGATGCTGGCCTCGACGAAGCGGAACCCGCGATGTCGCAGCAGGCGGTCCCGCCGCCGCAGCTTCAGGCCGACATCGTAGTAGGCGTTGAGATCGTCGACGCCGAGCACGGTCTCGCCGCGTGCGAGAAGGCGCTCGGCGACCTGCGAGCCGATGAACCCCGCGCTTCCGGTCAGCAGGATGGTCATGGGGTCCTCCTTCCGACCAGGCCACGGCGGCTGCAGAGAACCGCATAAACCGATCGATACCGCAACGACTTTCTACCGCAGGAAGATCGAAACGAGGAGTGCGGCGGCGAGCACCAGCGCGATCGCCTGCCAGACCCGGACCGGCGCGCGTTCGTAGAGGGTGCGCGACCGCGGCGGCGGCGCGACCGGCGCGGGTCCGGCCTCGATCTCGGCCGCGAAGGCCGCCATGTCGGGCGGGCGCAATCCCGGATCCGCCGCGATCGCTTGTCCGAGCAGCGCTCCGAGCCAGGACGGCAGGTCGGGACGAAGACTTGCGAAATCGAGGGAACGCGCCCGGGATGACGGCGACACGGCATCGGCGTTGCCGAACGGGAACACACCGGTCCAGGCGCGGAACATCGTGACCCCGAGCGCGAACAGGTCCGTCGCCTCGTTTCCTGCCTCGCCCGCAAGCATCTCGGGCGCCATGTAGGCGCGGGTGCCCGGGATGTCGCCGCGCGCCCCGTCCTCCAGCCCGGGCAGACGAACGATGCCGAGATCGAGGAGCATGGCCTGCCCGTTGCGGTCCAGCATGACGTTGTCGGGCTTGATGTCCCGGTGGATGATGCCGGCACGATGGAGCGACGCGGCGCCGCGGGCGAGCCCGGCCGCGATCGCTCGACCCTCTTCCAGCGTGAGCGACGGACGCCGCGAGAGCCGACGCTCGAGCGTCTCGCCGCCGCAGAGCGGCATGACGGAGTAGAGTCGCGACTGACGCCCCTCGTCGAGCTCGATCGTCCGGACGACGTGAGGGCTCGCGACGTGGCGTCCCACCCAGGCCTCGCGCACGAAGGCGCCGAGCCTCGCCTCCACCTCGCCGACCGACGATTTCGGAAATTTCAGCACGATCGGGCCTTCGGACAGGCGGTCCCTCGCCGCGAACAATCGGCTGTGCGGTCCGTCCGAGACCAGCGCCTCCAGGACGAAGCCGTCGACGGTCTCGCCGACGAGCGGCACGGTTCCGATCGGCAGCGAGCCGACGATCCGCCTGATGTCGTCCGGAGCGGTCGCGGGGAGTGCCAGGATGTCGATCACCAGCGCGGTCGCGTTGTCCGTGCCGCCGCTGGCGAGCGCGGCGGCGACCAGGGCCTCGGCGGTGTCGGCGGACGCGGAGCGCCGGCCGAGCAGATCCGCGACCGTCTGGTCGTCGAGCGTCCCGTGGAGCCCGTCGGTCGACAGGAGGAAGCGGTCGTGCACCGCCATCGGGTGGCTCGCGTAGTCGAGCCGGATGTCGGTCTCCGCGCCAAGGGCGCGCGTGAGCAGGCGCGCGCCCCCGTCGCCCTCGCGGGCGTGATCCTCGGTGAGCCGCGACAGGATGCCGCCGGTCAGACGCCAGGCCCTCGTGTCACCGACATGGAGGACGTGGGCACGCCGGCCACGAAGCACGAGCGCCGTGAACGTGCAGCCCATGCCGGCCAGCGACCGGTCCTGCCGGCCCTGGGCGTGCAGCCAGGCATTCAGCGCACCGAGGATGCGGGCGCCCGCGTGACGGATCTCGACCGTCTCCGCCACTTCGGACAGCCCGTCGAGGAACCCGCGCGTGGCGGTCTCCGCCGCCACCCTGCCGCCCTTCGCGCCACCCATCCCATCCGCGATCGCCGCCACGACGTCGCGACGCTCGCCGGCGCCCGACGGCCCGGCGAGTGCGCCCGCGAAGTCCTCGTTCCGAGTCCGTCTCGGCCCGGTCTCCGAGGCGAAGCCGATGCTCACGATCGGTCGGGCTGCCTGCGGGTCCGCCAAGCTCGTGGTCAATCCGGCCTCCGCGACCCCTGCTTCCCCGGGCGGGTCATCCCGCCGGTGTGCAGCGGTCCTTGAGGATCCATCCGCCGGTGCTCGACGGCACCGTGACCGTGAGCACGCCCGACCGGCGATCAAGAGCATAGCGACGGTTGTCCGCGGGATCGCGCCAGGAGATGGTGGCGGCCCCGATCACCGCCTGGTTGCCGTCCACCGTGCTCCGCCGGACATCGATCGTGATCCGCCAGCGAACGCCGCTCGCGACGTTCGAACAGACCGGCGCCAAGACCGTGGGGAGCGCCCGGGCCCCGAGAGAGCTCCCGAGAACGGATGCGAGCACCAGCCGACACAATCCAGCATAGTTCTTGCAAAGCATCGATGGGCGCCATGCGGCGACCGGGTGCGGGAACGGACTGCCCACGCCGCGGCGCCGCGGCAGCGGGCACGCCGAAAGAACGACAGCGTACCCGGGTCGGCGACGGCGCAGGAACGAGTGGAGGGACTGCATGATCGTACCGTCACCAAAATGGCTTGACGCGGGAGACAACGCGTGGCAGCTCGCGGCCGCGACGTTCGTCGGGCTCCAGAGCATCCCGGGGCTGGTCGTGCTGTACGGCGGCGTCGTCAAGCACAAATGGGCGATCAACTCCGCCTTCATGGCGATGTACGCCTTCGCCTCGGTGCTCGTGGTCTGGGTCCTGTTCGACTACAACATGGCGTTCGGGCCGCAATGGTTTCCCTTCCTCGGCCATCCGTTCCCGGCGGTGTCGGCCGACTTCATGCTCGGGCAGGCGACCATCCCGGCCGCCGCTTCGGGCATGCCGGCGCTCGCCTTTCCGATGGCGACCCTCGTCTTCTTCCAGTTCGTGTTCGCCGCGATCACCGTGATCATCCTTGCCGGATCGGTCCTCGGACGGATGAACTTCACGGCCTGGATGATCTTCTGCCCGGTCTGGATGACGCTCGTCTATACGGTCGGCGCCTTCAGCCTCTGGGGCGGTGGCTGGCTGTCGGCGCTCGGGGTCGCCGATTTCTCGGGCGGCTACGTGATCCATCTCGCGGCCGGCACGTCGGGGTTCGTCGCGGCGGCGGTCATCGGCCCACGCCATCCGATCGACCGCGAGAACTTCCCGCCGAACAGCCTCCTCGTCACGCTGGTCGGCGCCGGGATCCTCTGGCTCGGCTGGAACGGGTTCAACGGCGGCGATCCCTACTTCGCGAACGCCGACGCGGGTGCCGCCGTGCTCAACACCAACGTCACCACGGCGGTCTCGCTTCTGGTCTGGGCGATCCTCGACAAGGTCAACTACGGCAAGCCCTCCATCATCGGCGCGGTGAACGGGATGATCGCCGGCCTGGTCGCGATCACGCCCGCCGCCGGCTACGTCAACGGCTGGGGCGCCATCGTCATCGGGCTCTGCTCCGGATCGGTGTGCTGGTTCAGCATGAACAGGTTCCAGCGGAGCCGGCTCATGCAGAAGGTCGACGACACGCTCTCGGTGTTCTCGACCCATGCCGTCGCCGGCGTGCTCGGCGGATTGCTCACCGGCATTCTCGCGAGCCCGCACATGCTCGAATACATCGGAACCGACAAGGACGCGCCGGGTGTCAGCGTCACCGGACTTCTCTACGGCAACCCGCACCAGCTCCTGGTGCAGATCTACGGGGCGGCGTTCATCATCCTGTTCAACGCGATCATGACCTTCATCATCCTCAAGGTCATCGGCGTCTTCGTCCCGCTCCGGATGGACGAGGCCATGCTCCGGGTCGGCGACGACGCGGTGCACGGAGAGACCGCCTACGCGATCGGTCCGATGACCGAGTAGGCGCCCGTGCACCAGACGGGGTCCAGGGGCGAAAGCCCTGGACCCCGATCCTCGCTCAGAGCCAGCAGTTCCTCCGTGACCGGTCGATCACGGAGCGGCGGCGGTCCCGCGACGCGTCCGGTGGTCAGCGTGGCGTCGATGTCACGCGGCAGGAGGGTAGTTCGACGTGTAGAGCGAGCGCCGCGTCTCGTCGTCGTTGCCGCGCTTGAACCCATGATCCTTGCCGACGGCACGCGCACGGGCGACCGCCGGTCGTGCATCCACCGCCCGGAACAAGCGATCGAGATGCGGGAACGCGGCGAGCGGCGCGTCTTCTCCCTTCAGGACCCGTGAAGCGCGATCGAGCCAGCCCCAGGCCGACATGTCGGCGATCGTGTAGTCGTCACCGACGATGAAGGTGCGGCCTTCCATGTGATCGTTCAGCACCTGGTAGTGGCGTTCGGCCTCGCGCCGGTAACGGTTCGCGGCGTACGCGAGCCCGTCGGGAGAGGTGAAGTCGGGGGCTGCGAACTGGAAGTGTACCGCCTGCCCGGAGAACGGGCCGAGCCCCGAGGCGATGAACATCAGCCAGGACAGCAGTTCCGGGCGGTCCGCCGGCGTCCCGAGAAAACGGCCCGTCTTCTCCGCAAGGTAGAGCAGGATCGCGGACGAATCGAAGACCCGGACCTCGTTGCCGTGGGGCCCCTCGGTGTCGATGATCGCCGGCACCTTGCCGTTCGGGTTGACCGCGCGGAATTCCGGCCGGTGCTGATCGCCCCGCGCGGTGTCGACGGCGACGGTCTCGTAGGGAAGGCCGGCCTCCTCGAGGAAGAGCGCGACCTTGGCCGGGTTCGGGGTCGGATGGAAATAGAAGCGGATCATGAACGTTTCCTCGCTCAGAGGCCGGCGAACCAGGAGTAGCCTCGGCTTTCCCAGTAACCGCCGGGGTAGGTGTTCGTCACCTCGATCGCAGTGATCCATTTCGGGTTCTTGTAACCGAGCTTGGTCGACATCCGGAGCCGCAGCGGGTAGCCGAACGGGTCGGCAAGCGTCTCGCCGGCGTACGAGACCGCGAGCAGGGTCTGCGGATGAAGCGCGGTCGCCATGTCGATGCTGCTCGGATAGTCGTCCGCCGTCCTGAAGGCGACGTATCTGGCCTTCGTGTCGGCGCCGATGCGCTTCAGGAAGGTGCCGAGACGGACACCCGACCACTGGCCGATGTAGCTCCAGCCCTCGACGCAGACATGCTTGATGATCATCTGCGTCTGCGGGAGTGCGGTGATCGCCTCGACGGTCCAGGGCCGGCGGTCGGCGATCAGACCCGACAACTCCAGACGCCAGGTCTTGCCGTCGACGGGCTTGACCTTCGTCACGTCGTAGTAGGCGTTGAACTTCGGCGGCTTGAGGACCATCGACGCCGGATAGGTCGGTGCCAGCTTGTTCGGGTCGAACAGCAGAGCCTGGATGTCGTCGGTGAAGCCGGTGATCGCGAGCAGGGCCGACTGCACCGACGCGGGCCGCTGCAGATCACAGCCCGTGAGCATCGCGAGCGCACCGAGCGAGAGCCCGCCCCGGACGAAGCCGCGGCGCTCCAGCGAGCGGATCAGCCGCTTGTGGTCGTCGAGGACAGACCGTTGCGGGATCTCGTCCGGGCGGAACGGCGATCTCATGGCTCGGCCGTCGTCCGGGGCAGCTTCGGGCCGCCGGTCAGCATCGCCCACAGGGTGCTCGGCACCAGCAGCGAAAGCATGACGTGCACCGCGAGGAAGCCGACGATCACGGCCATTCCGAGGAAATGGATGACCCGGGCGGTCTGGAACCCTCCCAGCAGCGATACGAGAGGCGAGAACTGGACCGGTTTCCAGATCGCAAGCCCGGTCACGACCTGCGAGACGCCGGCGACGATGACGACGACATAGAGCAGCTTCTGGACCGCGTTGTAGGTGGTGAGGTCCTCGTGCTGGATCCGGAAGTGCAACGTATCGCGCACCGTGTGCACCAGTTCGACGAGGCGGATCGGCACGAGCCGCTCGCGGAACCGGCCGGTCGCCGCGCCGTAGGTCAGGTAGACGAGGCCGTTCAGGGCAAGCAGCCACATTCCAGCGAAATGATAGTTCAGGCTCGGGGCCGCCCATTCCCCGAGCCTCAGGAAACCGGGGAACGAGAAGCCCCGGATGATGACGTCGTCGTCGTAGATGCCCCAGCCGGACGTGATCATGACGATCATGGCGAACGCGTTGATCCAGTGCATGATCCGGATCGGCAGAGGATGCAGTCGGCGACCGGTTCGCGTCGGCCTCGATGGCGCGGCATGGCTCATCGGTCGCGGTTCCTTGCCTGGTGGCCGTTCTTCGGAAAGGATGGACGCTTACGTGAAAACTCGTGACGCGGCCGTCGACCACACGGTCCGGAGAGGCCAGTGTCCCGAAGAGATCGGACGCAAGCGATGAAGCAGGTCATTCGGCTGACGGTTTCCATGATTCTGCTGACGGGTCCTGTCTCGGCTCAGAGCCCGACGCCAGGCGGCATGCCGCCGCCGCCAGGCATGAGCCTGTCGCAATCCGCGGCGATGCGGTTCCCGCAGCCGGTGCGTGTCGGCGATCTGCTGCACCGGGCGGTGCTGCAGCCGGTTCCCAGCCAGATCCGGCTGGGCACCGTCCGCGAGGTGGTGCGCGACCGCAGTGACCGGGTCGGGATCGTCGTCCAGTACGGGGGCGTCCTCGGCGTGGGCGGACGTCCGATACTGGTTCCGGTGGATGCCATGGTCCTGCTCGGGCAGGACATGGAAATCGTCGCCTTCACGCCGCGACAGCTTCGCCGGTTTCCGACCTTCTCGGCGGCACATACCACGGTCGTTCCTCCCGACACGATCATCAGGGTCGGCCTCGCGAAACCCTCGCACTGAGACTTCTTCCCGCACACCGGACCGGTCAAGCTCTTCCTCGCGACCGATGGTCTCCCGAAGCCGCGACCGCGGTCCGCTCCGCGAAGCGACGCCGCTGGCACAACTCGGGTGGCCGCCTCGAAAAGTCTCGTTTCCTGGCGGGGGTCTCACGATCGTATTTCATTGCATCCTCGATGCGGGTCCGGCGCTTGCGCGAGCGCCGCACGCGACGCACCTCGTCCCGGCGTGAGCGTCCTGCACTCGCAGGATGGCTCGATCGCCGGAGGCGGCCCCGGATGACCAACCCGATCGGTGACACGATCCGCTTCCTCGTTGGCAATACCGGCGACTACGACCGTTTCGGACCGGAGAAATACCTCTCCGTCGGCTTCTACCTGATCCTCCTCGCGGCCGGGCTCTACGTCGCCTACCGGAACTGGGCGGAGGATCCGCTGCAGCGGACGTGGAAGAACGCCGCGGTGATGACGATGCGCATGCTGGCCGCGGGCATGTGGTTCCAGGGAACGATCTGGAAACTCCCGCTGCCGGTGTCGGCAGGCTTCCATTTCTGGCTGGCCCAGGAAGGCAAGTTCAGCGCGATCCCTCTCCACGCTGCCCTCGTCCGCGATGTCTTCGTGCCGGGCATCGGCGTTCTGCAGCCGCTGGTGTACCTGCTGGAGATCCTCTTCACCGTGTCGCTCACCCTCGGGCTCGCCGTGCGGCTGACGGGCGTCATCGCAGTCCTGTTCACGATCCAGCTCTGGATCGGTCTCTACAACGACCCGACGGAATGGCCCTGGACCTACATGGCCATCATCTTCGCGCACGGCATGTTCGCGACCGCCGAGGCCGGACGCAGCTTCGGCCTCGACAATCTGTTCCGTCTTCGCAATGCGGCGATCCTTCGCGGCAACGGCGTATTGTCGACGGCCTACCGTCTGGCGTCCTGAGCGAGGTCACCGGTCCGGGCCCGTTCGGATGCGGTCTCGACATGCGCGTCATGCGAGGGACGGTGCTTCGTCCCGCTCTCGGGGCCGGTCGGCCGGGCTGCGCGTCAGGCGCTCCCGGCCGTCGCGGCAGCGGCCCGCGAGCGGCGCCGCTCGCGCATCACGGCGGACCCGGCACGGACCAGCACGGCACCGAGCCGCCCAGTCGTCCGGAGCGTGCCGCGGAGATTGCCCGCGACCTTGGAGCTTCCGGCCGTCCGGCAGCGATACGGAAGCTCCACCTCCCGGACGCGGAGGCCGGCGGCCGCGGCCCGGACCTGCATCTCGAGGTTCCACCCGTAGGTCATTTCCGTCATCCCGAGCCGGTCGAGCGTGTCGATGCGGACGGCGCGGAACGCGCACATGTCGCGGAACCTCGTTCCCGTCAGAGCACCGACAAGGAGCCCGATCGCGTGGCCCGCGACCACCTGGTGGAAGCCCATGCTGCCTGCCTCGCGCCCGTGCGCCGAGCGCCACGCGAGCACGAGATCGGCATCGCCCGCCATCACCGGACCCGTGATCTCCTCCGCGCGCTCCACCTCGTCGCTGCCGTCGCCATCGAGGAACAGCACGATCTCCGCCCCGAGCGCCCGCGCCCGCTCGACGCCGCTCGCGCAGGCACGCCCGTAGCCTCGGCGACCCTCGCGCACCACGACCGCGCCGGCCGCTTCGGCCTCGGCGATCGTGCCGTCGCGGCTGCCGCCATCCACCACCAGAACGTGCCCGATCCGTGCCCGCGGCAGGCGCCGGATCACCGGTCCGATCGCGCCCTCCTCCTCGAACACCGGGATCACGGCGGCGACCAGGCCGGCGTCCGCCATGCCTACAGGCTCCAGCGAAGACCGCATCCCTGGCAGGGCTTCGGCGGAGTGTCGCTCAGCAACCCGGCACGGAAGTCCTTGTAGGCCGGCCCGTTCCAGATCTCCCGGATCGTCTGCTGGGTCGCGTCGCCGAGCGTGTAGGTGCTGTAGCCGCGCGCCGAGAACGGCGCGATGCAGCACGGAAGCGCCCGCCCATGTGCGGTGAAATACATCAGCGACCACGGACGTCGACAGAGCGACCAGGGCTGGTTGTCGTCGGCGCGCTTCAGGCTGAGCCCGGGTTCGGTCGCACCCGAGGCGTCGAGGGTCACGCCGAGCGTCGCCCCGAGCACCGTTGCGGCCTCGATCGCCGCCTGTTCCTCGGCGCGCGTCTGCTCGAACAGCGAGCTCTCGGCACGGGCCATGCCGAACCCCGCCTCGTCGAACACGAGGCGCTGCAGATGAACCTCGGCGACACCCATGCCGGCTGCGAGATGGACGAAGTCCGGAAGCTGCTGGACCGTTTCCTTGAGCCCGGTCAGCCACAACGAAACGCGCGGCGTCGTGGTGTCGTGCCGCTTCTGGTAGTCGGTGAACTTCCGGACGTCGCGGACGATCCGATCGAAGAAATCCTTGCCGCGCACCAGCGCGTAGGTCTTGGCGTCGGCGGCATCGAGCGAGACGCGAAGCTCGTCGAGCCCGCTTTCCACCAGCTCGGGAAACTTGCGGGGGTTCAGCAGCGTGCCGTTCGTGTTGAACAGGACGTAGACCCCGCGGTCCTTCAGGTAGCGGACCATGCGAGGGAGATCGCGCACCAGCATCGGCTCGCCGACCCCGTGCAGCACGGCACGGCTGACATTCGGGACCTGGTCGACGATCCGGGTGAACAGCTCCCAGCTCATGTCGGCCGGCGGCTCGAGAGCCTCGAAGGTCCGCGGGCAGGTCTCGCAGAGCAGATTGCAGCGGTTGGTCACCTCCAGGTAGAGGCAGACCGGAGGCCCTTCCGCCTCGACCGACCGTGTCGGACCGACCTGCTCGAAGTAGCGGCGGGGGTCGCGGACCGGCGGCGTCGTGACATCGATGGTCATGGGGATCTCCCGGACGGGACAAGCGCGGTTCCGAAGGGCAGGATGCCGCGCCGGAGGTCGAAACAGGCGAGCAGCAACGCCGGTGCATACACGATCGATGGCCAGACGAAGAACTCGTGCCAGGGATCCAGATAAAGAGCCATCGGGGCCACCGACAACCACAACACGCACCAGGCGGGAGCGATCGCGGCGAAAACACCGAGAAAAGGGAAATACCACGGATAGTGCGGGCTCAGCAGCAGGAGCGTGACGCCGGCAAGACAACCGGCCCGGGCCGCGACCTCGACCGCCTCGCCCGGCCCGTCGGGCGCAGTCCGGCGCGCGAGCCCGACCAGCAGCGCCAATCCGCCGAGCAGAAGGACGGTCGCGGCGGCGTAGAGCGGGACGGAGGCCGCCGGAAGCGGGCCGAACCGCTGCAGCCCCGCCAGGATCCACAAGCCCTGTCCGTCCCGCAGGCCTTCCTCGCCCCCGTAGGCGCCGAGAAAGCCGAACACGTGGCGTAGGCCGACCCCGAAGAACGGGATGTAGAGCAGCACGATGGTCGCCACGATCGCCGCCGGCAGGCGCCACCGCCACCGCCAGAACGCGGGAACGATCGCCGCCGGCAGGAACTTGACCAGGACCGCCGCCCCGAGCGCGACACCGCTCCACCCGTCCCGACCAAGGCCGCGGGCGAGCAGGGCGACGCCGATCAGGCCGATCGCGGCGGCATCGACATGGCCGTTTCCGGCGTAGCACCAGGCCGCGAGCGGGTTCCACGCGTAGAGGAGGATCCGGGAGGCCGGCAGCCCGGCACGCGGAAGGAGGACGGCCAGCGAAGAGACGGCCAGCACCTCGCACAGCACGGCGCCGATCTTGACCGCACGGGGCGATTGCCTGATCGAGGCGACCAGCCGGAACAGGACCTGGGCGGTCGGCGGATAGATCGTCCGTGCGTAGGTGCGGCGGTTGACATGGTCGAAGATCGCATGGTCGCGAAGCCCGGCGAGGGCGGGATCGGCGGGGATGTAGCGATACGGGTTGATGCCGGCGAGCTGCACCCGCCCGTCCCAGACGTAGCGGAACAGATCGCTCGACAGGAAAGGCGGTGCGAGGAGCGGCGGCACACGCATCAGTCCCGCGACGACCAGCACCAGCGCCAGCGTTCCCCGGCCGCCCGGGTGCCGGAGCACCAGGGCGCAGGCGGCGAGAAAGGCGGCGCCGGCCAGCGCCATCACACCCACGAACAGGTTGACGCGCGCGATCGAGCCGACGCTGTCGGCGCCCGGCACGTGCAGTCCGAGGCCGATCAGCACCAGTCCCACGGTCGACGCACCGAGAACCCCGAGGAGGATCGTCGCCCGCCGCGCCGGACCCTCAGCCATCGGAGCAACCGCGTCGCGGAACCGGCGAGTCTCGATCCGGCTCGGCGATCCGTTCCGTCGAGAGACCGAGGCGCGCGACGCAGGCTCGCGTGGCCGGCGCCGCATAGCCGTCTCCCTGTCCCGACCGGAACTCCGTCAGCAGGCGATGCAACGAGGGCCCGTCGTCGACGTCGTACCAGGTCGGCAGCTCCACGAGCTCGAGGCCGATCGAGCGCGCCCGGACGCGCGTGTCCTCGGCGACGCTGGTGGTGCTCCAGGCGATGTCGCGGAACAGCGCCGCATGGGCCCGCTTGACGCCGAGCAGGTAGTAGCCGCCGTCCTCGGCGGCGCCGAGCACCGCCCGATCCCCGTCTTCCGCGAGCAGCCGCGCGGCGCGCACCAGGTAGGAGGTGGGCAGCGTCGGACCATCCGAGTTCAGCACGCACGCCGAACCGTGCCCGGCCGCGAGGAGATCGCGGACCGCCTGCAGGAGACAGCGTCCGAACCCCTCGACCCCGTCCGGCATCGGCCCGGTTCCGTCCGCCAGCACGAGGCCGGTCCCGCTCGCCAAGTGGGGCGTGAGCAGGGGCTCGAGCCCGGACGGTGCATAGGCGACGAACGGACGGATCGCGGCCTGCCGCCCGGCGAGCGCGAGGTTCTCGGTGGTGTCACGCAGGAACGCGGCACTGAGCGCGGCCGCCTGTTCCGGAGAGACGGTCGGGACCAGGCGTGTCTTCGACCGGCCCGCACGTGGCGCCTTGCCCATCACCGCGATCGCGCACGTGGTCGACGACCGATCGCTCATTCGCCGGACGGTATCCGGCGATGGTGACCATCCGTGAGCATCAGGTCGTCTCCTCCGGCAGGCGAGACCGGTCGGCACAGGGTTGCGGCGTCGCGGCCGTGCCGAGGGTTCGGAACGCCAACGGCATTGCGTAGGTTTGCCTGCAAACGGGTGTGCCGCAAGGTGACGCCCTATCGCCGACGGAACTCGCGCCGGTAGGCGAGCGCCGTCATGCCGACATGCTTGCGAAACAGCACGCCGAGCCGTCCCGCATCGAACCCGACCGCGAGCGCGACGCCGGCGACCGTCAGATCGCTGCCGGCCAGCAGGTCGCAGGCACGCTGGATCCGGAGATCGGTCAGATAGGCCACCGGGCTGCGGCCGGTCGATTGATGGAACGCCTTGAAGAACTGCGCGCGGCTCAGCCCGGTCAGTCCGATCAGGGTCGAGAGCGCCACATCCTCGGCGAGATTCGCTCGCATGTAGTCGCCGATGCGCCGCAACTGCCAGCCGGCGAGACCACCCTTCGCCGCGCCGACCGGCGTCACCTGCCCACCGGCGTGCGAACGAAGACTGGAGAAGCGGCGGAGGAGCGTGCACGACAGCACCATCAGGAGGCTGTCGCGGTAGAGCCGGCCGCCTTGCGGGAGCTCGAGCTCGGAGAGGAGCGTTCCGAACAGCCTGCCCGCGAAGTCGCCGCCGACGCCGACCACCGGCTCGAGACGAAGCGTGCCGGGCTCCCGGTCGAATTCCTCCACCGCGATCCGCCGGAGAAAGGCGTCCGGCAGGACGAGATGGGCGAACTCGACCGGCCCTTCCGTGGACCACCGGAAGGGTTCGAAGGCCGGCATGAGGGTGATCGTGTTCTCCGCCACCTCGAAGCGCGCCGAGCGACGGCCCTGGCTGCGGGTGACCTGCTTCGGGCCGCCGAGATGGACCGCGATGACGTTCTCGCGGAGCGGTGGCTGGTTCAGATCGCCGGCGATGTCGCGAAAGCGCCGGAGCGCGCCGCCTCGACCCCCGTCGAGGGTCCGCGTGAGCGACGCGCCCGACAGCCTCGCATGCCACGCCGAAACCGCGATCGCCGATGCCTTCCGATGATCCTGCTGCATGAACGTTCCGGTCCGACCTCGTCGGTGGAGGGGTTCGTCGCGGCCGGACGACCCGTTACACTGGCCGAAGCCGCATGGTGGCCGATCGGTGTCGCGGCGATGGTTCAATTCGCCGGGCGGCCGCACGTCCGGCGACGGGACCCGAAGTACACGCCTGGCCGATCCAACTCGATCAATGCCGCGGCTCGAACACCGCGTAGGGACCGGTAGCCGACACCATCCGGTAGTCCGACAGCAGCGTCCGCATGAAGGCGCTCGTGAAACGTCGGCGATGCTCCGGAGCCGATGACCGTGTTGCGGACCAGGGACCGTCGATCTCGATCGCCGCGTAGCGGCGAGAGGCAAGCATGGCGAGCACGGCGGACGGTCGATAGCGACCGATCGCGAGCTGGTCGCGCACGAAGAAGGGGTCGTAGTCGATCGGCTTGCCCGCCTCGTCGCAGAGCAGGATGGTCTCGCAGAGGGCCGGTCCGCGCGTCGACCGGATCACCGCGATGGTGCGCCGCGCGGCCGTCGCGACCGACGGGAGATCCCGCCACGCCGCGACATCCTTGGCCAGCTGGAACGGAACGAACACCGCGCCGGCCAGGACGGGCACGATGAGAATCCCGAGGCGGCGATGCCGGCGAAAGGCGCCGCCGGCGGACGGCTCCGCCGAACCCACGACGACCCCGCACGCCACGGCGAGCGCGATCAGGGCGGGGTAGAAGACGTTCCGCGCCACGCCGTCGCCGCCGGAAAAGGCGACCGAAACGACATTCGTGCAGAGGAGCAGGATCAGCAGGAGGTCCCGTTGGCAGATCCGGCGCTCGCGAACCAGGATCGTCGTGCAGACGGCGAGCGGGGCGCCGAAACGGAGGACGTACTGGAAGAGGTTCTCGACCAGATGACCGGCGAGATAGGCTCTGGGCCACAGCAGGTTCGCGAAGAAGCGCGGCCCGTCGAGACGGAACGTCAGCCAGAGCAGCAGGCCGGCGACAGCGGTTCCGACGCCCCCCCAGATGGCGAGCGCGGCCCAGCGTCGCCTCGCGAGGAGCCCGATGCCGACGCCGAGCGGCAGGGCAATGATGTCCTGCTTGGTGAACAGGCCGGCGGCGAACGCCAGCGCCGAAAGGATCAGCCATGGCGTGCGGCCGGGTGCCTTGACGTAGGCGAGGAGGCCTGATGCCGCGATCGCGGCCGCGAGCAACCCGGGATCGTCCATCGCCCGTCGCTCGGGCGTGAACGTGCAGATCCACAGCAACAGGCAGAGCGCGGCGAAGGCACCCCCGCGTCGGGAGCCAGAGATCGCGTGCACGATGCCGCCGGAAAGGGCGGCCACGGCGAACAGCGCGGCCAGCGACACGAGGCGGCCTGCGAGCACCATGTTCCCGATCGCGGCGCCGAGAAGCCCGACGAGGTGAAACGACAGGAACGGATAGTTCGTGATCCACAGGGACGGAGGCGCGGCGTAGAGCGGCCGCCCCGCGACCGTCATCGACTGGCGATAGGCGTTCCAACCCTCGTTGTAGTTGATCGAGGGAAGCGATCCGATCCGCAGCAGCGGATACCAGAGGACCAGCGCGACGCACGTGCTCAGGAACGCGAGCCCGACCACCGGAAGCGGGCCGGTGGGTCTACGCACGCGTCCGGCCTCGTGGGGCGTCGGGATCGTGGCAGCGGACCGCCGCGTCGCACGGGAACCGACGTCCACGCCGCGGATCCGGGGGGTTCAAACCGCGAGCGCCGAAGCGCGTTGCCCGGGCTTCAGTGAAGAGCATCGAGGGGGTCCCGAGCATGTCGAAGACCGACAGGAACCCGCGTCATCCGACGCGGAACAATCTCAGCGACAACACCCGCAATAGCGCTCTCGAGCTGCTGAACGCACGGCTCGCCGACGGTCTCGATCTCGCGCTCGTCACCAAGCAGGCCCATTGGAACCTCAAGGGCCTGCAGTTCATCGGCATCCACCTGATGCTCGACGGCTTCCGCGATCAACAGGACGACTGGAACGACCAGATGGCCGAACGCGCGGTCCAGCTCGGCGGCACCGCCTACGGCACCACCCAGGCGATCACGACCGGCAGCCAGCTCGCTCCCTACCCCACCGACATCTACGCGATCCAGGACCACCTGGCCGCCCTGATCGACCGCTTTTCGGTGGTCGCCAACGCCGTCCGCGCCAGCATCGATCAGGCCGACGAGGCCGGCGACGCGGACACGGCGGATCTCTTCACCGAGGTGTCGCGCGGTCTCGACAAGCAGCTCTGGTTCCTCGAGGCGCACATCCAGGAAGGTCCGAAGCCGATGCGCGATGGCGACGATGCCGGCCATCGATGACGATCAAGCGGCGGGAAGCGCCTTCGAGACCACGCGGTCCCCGACCGTGATGCCCAGTCTCGCGGTCGTTCCGGCCGCGAGCTCGAGCGTCGCGGTGACCGGCCCGCTGCTGGACACGATCGCCAGGCTCTCCGGCACCGTGTTCTCCGCGATGCTGTCGATCCGGCCGTCGGACGCGATGAAGACCATGTCGAGCGGGACCAGCGTGTTCTCCATCCACATCTGACTGACCTGGGGCTCGGCCCAGGTGAACAGCATGCCGCCGTCCGGCGCGACCGAGTGGCGGAACATGAGCCCGACCTGCTGCTCTCGCGGGGTCGTCGCGAGTTCAACGGTGAACAGGTGCGACGTCCCGTCCCGGCCGATGATCCGGAGCGGCGCCGTCGGCAGGGAGTTCTGCGCCGCGGTCGGTTCGCCGGTTGCCGCCTGCGCTCGCCCCTCGGCGGCCCCGAGGCAGGAGAGCGAGGCGGCAAGCACCAGGGTTCGGCACGTCAGTCGTGGTCTCATGCGGGCACGATGTCCTCGGTCACGATCCGGACGATGTCGCGGATCTCGTCGCGCACCGGACCATCGCGGGGCGTGTCGCGCAAGCGTTCCAGCAGGTCGTCGCCGGGCGGCCGGCGTCGGAGCAGGTGCCAGTCGATCGCGCGGAGGACCGCCTGGGCCGCTTCGGGAAGGCGGTCCGGCAGTGGCCGACCCGACAGCACGCCCCAGATCCCCGCCCAGCAGCGCGCGACCGTGAACGGATTGTAGCCGCCGCCCCCGAGCGCGACCAGCGGCAGGTCGAGGGCCAGCAGGCGTCGGCAGACGTCGAAATAGGCGTTGTTCGAGAGCGAGAGCCTGGCCTGCGGATCCTCGTCGAGAGCGTCCGCGCCGCACTGGACCATGATCGCGTCGGGACGATGGCGCTCGATCAGCCGCATCACCGCATCGTCGATCAGGACCCGCATCTCGCTGTCGTTCAGCCCCGGCGGCACGGGCAGGTTGCGGGCGGCGCCGCCTGCGCGGTCGTGCACCGCTCCGGTGCGTGGCCAGCGGTCGCGCTCATGGACGCTGATCGTGAGCACGCGATCGTCGCCGGCGAAGGCATCCTCGACGCCGTCGCCGTGATGCGCGTCGAGATCGAGATACACGAGCCGGCGGCAGCCGCCGTCGAGCCAGGACAGCAGGCCCAGCACCGCGTCGTTCAGATAGCAGAACCCGGACGCCCGGTCGGCCCGCGCGTGGTGGGTGCCGCCGCCGACATGGTGCGCGACCCCGCGGGAGAGCGCGAGGCGGCAGGCGAGCAGGGTTCCGCCGACCGCCGTCATCGGCCGAGTGTAGACGTCCGGATAGATCCCGTTTCCCTCGATCCCGAGCCTGAACCGCCGACCCTCCTCCTCGGTCACCCGCCCGTCCCGTTCGGCCCGCCGGAGACAGGCGAGATAGGCCGGGTCGTGGAAGCGGAGCACCTCGGCGGGATCGGCGGGCTCCGACCAGGCGAGGCGGCCGGCCCCGTCGAGCCAGCCGAGCGAGGCGGCCAGCTCGAACGCCGTCGAGGCCCGCGGGATGGCGAGCGGGTGCGGCGGCTTCTGCGTCGGACGCGCGAAGATCGGGTTGTAGACGAACACCGCATCCCGCTCCGGCATCGGGTCGCGCCGTCACCGACCGCGGAGGAACGGGTTGGACCGGCGCTCCTCGCCGATCGTGGACGGCGGACCATGGCCGCAGACGAAGTTCACGTCGTCGCCGAGCGGCAGGAGCTTCGATGCGATCGCGCCGAGCAGCGCAGCGGTGTCCCCGTACGGGAAGTCCGTGCGGCCGACGGAGCCGCGGAACAGCGTGTCGCCCACCTGGGCGAACCGCGCCGCGCGCTCGACGAAGACGACGTGTCCCGGCGTGTGCCCGGGCACGTGCAGCACCTCGAAGCGGTGCGGCCCGAGCGTGACCGTGTCGCCCTCGCCGAGAAACCGGGTCGGTGCGACGCGGCGCACGCCGGCCAGCCCGAAGCGCCGCGCATCCTCCTCCAGCATGGCGAGCAGGAACCCGTCCTCCTCGCCGGGGCCGTCGATCGGCGGCCGCCCCGTCAGGGTCTCCTGGAGCTCGGCCGCGCCGCCCGCGTGATCGACATGGCCGTGGGTGAGGAGGATCCGTTCGACCGCGAGACCAAGCGCCGCGACCCGCGCGCCGATGCGCGGCACGTCGCCGCCCGGATCGACCACCGACGCCGCCCGGGTGTCCTCATCCCACAGCAGAGTGCAGTTCTGGCCGAGCACGGTCACGGGAACGATCTCGACGCGGAGCCGGCCCATGGACACCCTCTCCCCTTTCCTGCGCTCGCCGCATCGTCCATGTCAGACGCTCGCGAGGACTTGGCAAGCGCGAGGAGATCGAGCGGATGGAAATCACGCGGACGGAGATCGGCGGCCAGCACCGGATTCCCGCCGCAGCGTCCCGGGCCTGGGAGGCGCTTTCGGATCGCGACACGGTGGAGCGGAGCCTGCCGCGTGGGGTGTCGCTCGGCTGGGCGGCGACCGGGGCGCTCTCGCGCATCGAGGGCGCGGGTTTCGCCGCCTCGGTCAAGACGCTCGCGAGCGAGGCGCCGTCGCACGTCGCGTTCCGTCTCTCGCCCGGCCCGGCCGGCCGCCGGGTGGCGCTCGCCGGCCGGGCCGAGGCGACGCTCGCCGAGGACGGCGCCTTCACGCTGCTCACGTGGCGCTTCCGCCCCGAAGGCGAGACGCCGGACGCCGGCGCGCTCACCGCGACCATCGATGCCTTTCTCGCCAGGATCGGGCAGCATGCGGCCGTGCCGGTCACGGTCGCCGCCGAGGGCCTGTCCGGTGTCACGACGAGCGTCGTCGAAGCGGTGCCGCACGCGGCGGACACGCCGTTCG
The DNA here is from genome assembly GCA_964249405.1 of uncultured Acetobacteraceae bacterium. Lineage (GTDB taxonomy): Bacteria > Pseudomonadota > Alphaproteobacteria > Acetobacterales > Acetobacteraceae > CAXTPV01. Next base: position 49,796 of record CAXUBX010000004.1, read on the forward strand.
GACCGATGCTCGTCCGGATCGCCGCCTGGCCGCGCGAACTCGCGATCGGGGGCGCGCTGTTCGCCTTGGTGCTGCTGATCGTGGTCGGGATCTTCTGAATGGCGCCCCCGCCCTCCAACGACGCCGAGCGCGACCCGATCGATCTCGCCGGCGCATGGCACGAGGCCGGCGAGGAGGTCGCGATCGCGACGGTGCTCCGAAGCTGGGGCTCGTCGCCGCGTCCGGCCGGGAGCCGCCTCGTGATCACGCGATCGGGCCGGATGGCGGGCTCGGTCAGCGGCGGCTGCATCGAGACCGAGGTCGCGCTGCGCGCGGTCGAGGTGCTGGACACCGGCACGCCGGTCCGGGCCCGCTTCGACGTGTCCTCCGAGCGGGCCTGGGCGGTGGGCCTGGCGTGCGGGGGATCGGTCGAGGTGTTCATCGAGAGACTGGAGGAGGACCGGGCGGCGTGACGCCCGCCCTGCTCGGAGCCTTGCGCCGGGAGCGCGAGGCCCGTCGCCCCTGCGTGCTCGCGACCAGGCTCTCCGACGGGACGCAGCGTGTCGTCACCCTCGAGACCCTCTCGGAAGGCGCCGCCTCCGACAGCCTCGCGGATGCGGCCGGAGCGGCGCTCGCCCGCGGCCGCTCGGAGGTGGTCGAGATCGGCGGCGAGGAACATTTCCTCGATCTCCATCTTCCGCCGCCGCGTCTGCTGATCGTCGGTGCCGTCCACATCGCGCAATCCTTGGCGCCGCTTGCAGGGCAGGCCGGCATCGAGGCCGTGGTGATCGATCCCAGGACGCATTTCGCGACCGGAGAGCGCTTCCCCGGCGTCGCGCTGGTCCACGAATGGCCGGACGAGGCGCTCGATGCGCTGGCTCCCGACAGTTCCACGGCGATCGCGCTGCTCACGCACGACCCGAAGCTCGACGACCCGGCGATCGAGCGCGCGCTGGCCAGCCCCGCCTTCTACATCGGCACGCTCGGCTCGGCGCGGACCCATGCGTCGCGCCTCGACCGGTTGCGGAGCCGTGGCCATGGCGAGGCGGCGCTGGCCCGGCTTCGCGGTCCGGTCGGGCTCGCCATCGGCGCGCGGACGCCGGAAGAGATCTCGGTCTCCATCCTCGCCGAGATCGTCGCGGTGCGGCGCGGATCGCCGCTCGGCGCCCGGCCCTGAGCCGTGTCCGCGTCGCCGCTCTCGTGCTGGCGGCCGGACGGTCTTCGCGCATGGGCTCCGGGCACAAGCTGCTCGCCGATCTCGGCGGCCGCCCGGTGATCGCGCGCACGGTCGACGCGATCCTCGGATCACGCGCGGTCGACGGCATCGTCGTGGTGCTCGGACACCAGGCGGACGCGGTGCGCGCGGCGCTCGGACCGCGCGCGGTCGCCACCGTGACCGCGCCGGACTTCGCGGACGGTCTCTCGGCGTCGCTCCGGGCCGGGCTCCATGCGATCCGGCCCGGGGATGCCGACGGGCTCCTCGTCTGTCTCGGCGACATGCCGCTCATCGATGCCGGGACGATCGGGCGCCTCGTCGACGCCTTCGCGGGGGCACGGTCACGAGGTGCGTCGTCCGCGGTTCTCCGCCCTGCCCGGGACGGGGTGCCTGGACACCCGGTCCTCTGGGATGTGAGCCACGTTCCAGGGCTCGAAGCGCTCCGGGGCGATGCCGGAGGGCGCGTCGTGCTCGAACGGGCCGGCGTCACGCCCATCCTGGTGCCCGTCGCCGATGACGGGATCACGATCGACATCGACACCGATGCGGCCCTCGCCGCCGCGAGAAGGATGCTCGCGGCGCGATGACACGGCGAGATCCGGACCCCAGATGACGATCCCGATGGACGACCACGGGGCGCGCGACGCGCCGATCTCTCTCGGCGCCACCCGGGCCGGCGCGCTGCTCTACCGCGTGGCGCTCGACCCTTCCGAGCTTCCGTCGGTCCGTGCGCGGGATCTGGAGGCGGCCTGGCACGGCGCGCGCGAGGCGGCGATCGCGTCGAGGACCGGTGCTTCGGCCCTCGCCTTCCGCTTCGCCCCTCGCGACGGCGGTCCGGGAACCGATCTCGTGCTCGCCGACGTGGACGCGCTCTGCTGGGCGGCATCGGTGGATGCGCACGCCCGGCTGACGACCCGGTTCGGGCTGTCGGTGCTGCTTCGGCTGCTCGGGCTCGTGGACCTGATCGCACGGGCGGGCTGGGCCGCGTCGCTCTGCGTGTTCCGCGGCGACGGCGCCGATCTGGACCGACGGCTCCTCGAGGCCGCAGCCCGCCTTCCGTTGACCTCGGACGGGCGGCTCGACGAAACCGGGATGCGCGACGCGGCCCTCGCCGGCTCGCGTTGACCCCTTGCGACGGAGCCTCGACCATGCGCGTCCGCCCTCTCCTGCTCCTCCTGATGCTGGCCGGCTGTGCCGCCCGCCAGAGCGCGGCGGAGCTCGCCACCGAGGACGCCTGTGAGCGACAGGCGAACCAGCTCGAGGACGAGCAGGACCGCGGCCGGCTGATCGCCGACGACCAGTCGCTCTCGCCGTTCTCGTCCAGCGGGCTCCCCGACGATCCGAGCCAGGGCCTGAGCGCCCTCTACGCTCATGACCAGGAGGTGGACGGCTGCGTGACGAAGCGCACCTCCTCCACCACGGGGGGGACCACGGTCGGCCTCCGAGGACGTGAATGACGCGAAGGAGAACCAAGCGATGAGCCGCATCACCCGTACCGAGCCGGGTCCGGTCCTGTCGAAGGCCGTCGAGTACCACGGCTTCGTCTTCTCGTCGGGCGTGATCGCGCGCGACCCCGACGGCGATCTCGACGCCCAGACGCGCGACGTGCTCTCGCAGCTCGACGACCTGCTGGAGGCGCACGGGACCGACAAGACACGCCTGCTGCAGGCGCAGATCTGGCTCAGGAATATCGACGACCGCGCCGCGATGAACGAGATCTGGCAGGCGTGGTTGCCGGAAGGCCTCGCTCCGGCCCGCGCCTGCGTGCAGGCGACGCTCGCCGATCCGCGCCTCCTGGTGGAGGTCATGGTGATCACCACCAAGTAGACGTGGTGCACCGACGGATGCGCGTTTGTGGCGTTCCAGCAACAACTTCCCGTCGTCGTTGCTCATTGGCCACAAGCGGCTTGCCGACGCGGAGTGATTCCGGGATGTTGACGGGGCTCGGGTGGGGTTTCGTCACCGCCGAAGGACGAAAATCCTAGATCAGGCGTCCCGAGCCGATCCGAACCGGCGAAAGTCGCTCCCCGTAGCCCGTTGGTCCAAGTTGATGTTGCGGCCACCCGCCTCGGGTTGCATTCCCTGTTTTCACAATAGAGTGAGCAGGGTTCATGGCTTCGAAGATCGCTCGGCTCGCCTCCCTCTTCGTCGCCGTCGCCACCATCTCGCCTGCCGTCTCCGCCAGCCACGCCGAGGCGCGCACCCACCAGCACCGCGTCTACGCGCTCCGCGCTCACCGCCATGCCGCGTCGGCGCACGTCATCCAGTGCGTCGCGTTCGCCCGCGCGCAATCTGCTGTCGCGCTGCCCGGGAACGCCGCGGACTGGTGGTACAACGCCGCCGGTGTCTATGCCCGCGGCAGCGCCCCGGAGGCCGGAAGCGTGCTCAACTTCCGGGCGACCGGCCGGATGCCCGACGGCCACGTTGCCGTGGTGACCGACGTGCTCGACCCGCGCACCGTGGTGATCGAGCAGTCGCACTGGGCGAGTGCCGGCGTGTCGCGTGATGTCAGGGTGATCGATGTCTCCGCCGACAACGACTGGTCCGAAGTCCGGGTCGAGCTCGGCCACCAGGACAGCTTCGGCAGCATCTATCCGACCTACGGCTTCATCTATCCCCGTCCGGCCGGTGCCGGGGTGACGCTCGCCAGCGCCCATGCGGCCCGGCACGAGGTCACGCTGGAGGTCGCGGAAGCGCCCGTCGACAGCCGGACGGCCGCACCGCGCTCGATCGATCTCTCGACCGGCTCGATCGTGGACGACGCGCCGGATCGCGATCTCCGCTGATCGTGGCCTCCCGGTTCGAACCCGGCATCCTGATCCGCGACGACCCGTCCGACTGGGTGATGCGCTAGCCCCGGTGATACGGGTGGCCCGCGCTGATGGAGCGCGCGCGCCAGATCTGTTCGAGCAGCATGACGCGCGCCAGCATGTGCGGCCAGGTCTGCGGGCCGAACGAGAGCGTCGCGTCCGCCCGCGCCAGCACCGCCGGATCAAGTCCCTCGGCGCCGCCGATCACGAACGCGAGCGGCCGGCCGGTCTCGATCCACGCGTCGAGCGTCCGCGCGAGGTCCGCGCTCGATGGCGACACGCCCTCCTTGTCGAGCGCGACCGCGAGCGCGCCGGGCGGGATCGTGGCGAGCAGGCGGACCCCCTCCCGCCGCCTGATCTCGGCCGGGCTGCCGCGTCCGTCGGGACACGCCAGGATCTCCGGCGACGGCCGGATCCGCGAACGGTAGCGCTCGACCAGCTCGCGTTCCGGACCGGGTCCGGCACGACCGACCGCGATGATCCAGAAGCCGGGCCGGCCAGCGCCTACGACGACGCCTCGTCGAGCTCGGCGCCCCACATCCGCTCGAGCCCGTAGAGGGCGCGGGCTTCCGCCTTGAACAGGTGGACCACGACATCGCCGACGTCGATCAGCACCCAGTCCGACCCGTTCGAACCCTCCACCTGCACGCGCCCGAGGCCGGCCTCGGCGACCCGCTCCTCGAGGTGGCTCGCCATCGCGCTGATCTGCCGGTCGGCGAGCCCGGTCGCGACCACCATGCGGTCCGCGAACGACGCGCGTCCGGCAAGGTCCAGCACCACGATGTCCTCCGCCTTGTCGTCCGACAGGCTGCCGGTGACCAGCGCCACGGTGCGGTCGAGCGTGCTCGGTTCGGCCGCTTCTCGCGCGGGCCGGGCGGCGGTCCGCTTCGGGCCGGCGACCGCGGCCTTCTTGCGCGGGGTTCCCGCCGTCTTCGCGGCCTCGGCGAGGCGCGGCTCCGCCCTCAACGTCCGACGCGCGGCCGGCCGCTTCGGATCACTCTCGCCTGGCGGCTTCCTGGCTATGGCCGTTCCCCTCTCGTTGCCCTGACGGCTCCGATCCGCGATCCGGCAGCTTCACGGAGCGCGGTTGCCGAGATACTGGTTTCGCGTGCCGTGAGATAGGTCCAGGCGGGCGTCCGGGCCAGCGTCAACCCCTTGGCCTCGCGCGGGCGCTTGCGCCCACGGGCCAGCCGGTGCGCCGCCCGGCCGGACAGCGCGGCATGGTTGTAGGAGGGTCGCGGAAACACCGCGATCGGCATCTGCCGCGCGATCGCGGTCCAGCGCCGCCAGCGCGGCAGGTCGCGGAAGCTGTCGGCGCCCATCAGCCAGACGAAGCGGACGCACGGAAAGCGTCTCCGCAGCGCCTCGATCGTGTCCACGGTGAAGCGGGTTCCGAGGTGCCGCTCGATGTCGGTCGCGACCACCCGTCGGCCGTCCGCGATGGCTCGTGCGGAAGCCAGCCGGGCCGCGTGCGGGGTCATCGTGGCACGGTCCTTGAGCGGGTTGCCGGGCGAAACGAGGAGCCAGACCTGCCCGAGGCCCAGCACGTGGAGCGCGTGGCGGGCGATCGAGAGATGTCCGCCGTGCGCCGGGTTGAACGAGCCGCCGAGCAGCCCGACCGTGATCCGCCGCCGGTCGCCGAAGCGCCCGGGCGCGCCCGCCCGGGTGGTCCCGCCCCGGAGGATCAGGGCCGCACCTGGCCACCGCCGATCACCTCGTAGCGGAAGGTCGTGAGCTGGTCCGGACCGACGGGTCCGCGCGCATGAAGCCGCCCCGTCGCGATCCCGATCTCGGCGCCGAAGCCGAACTCGCCGCCATCGCAGAACTGGGTGGAGGCGTTCCACATCGCGACCGCCCCGTCGGTCCCGTCGAGGAAGGCACGGGCAGCCGTCGGGTCCTCGGTCACGATCGCGTCGGTGTGCTCGCTGCCGTGGCGGGCGATGTGATCGAGCGCCGCGGCGAGGTCGTCCACCACGCCGACCGCCAGGATCGCGTCGAGGAACTCGCGCCCGAAATCGTCCGGTCCGGCCGGGCGCATCGCCGGCCAGACGGCGCGGGCCCGCTCGTCGCCGCGGAGCTCGCAGCCGAGTGCCCCGAGCACGCTCGCGATCCGCGGCAGCAGCCCCGGCGCGATCGCCCGGTCGATCAGCAGCGTCTCGGTCGCGCCGCAGATGCCGGTCCGCCGCATCTTGGCGTTCACGACGATCCGGACCGCCATCTCGGGATCGGCCGCCTGGTGGACATAGGTGTGACAGACCCCCTCGGCGTGGCTCAGCACCGGCACCCGCGCCTCCGCACGCACCCGCTCGACCAGCGAGCGTCCACCGCGCGGGATGATCAGGTCGATCAGACCCGCCGCCCCGAGCATCGCGGCGACGTAGGCGCGGTCCGGTGTCCGGGCTGCCTGGATCGCCTCGCGGGGCAGCCCGGCCGCGAGCAGCCCTTCCTCCATCGCCGACTGGATCGCCGCGGCCGTCGCGAACGCGTCGGAGCCGCCGCGCAGGAGAACGGCATTGCCCGACTTGAGCGTCACGGAAGCGGCATCGGCACCCACGTTCGGGCGGCTCTCGTAGATCATGCCGATCACGCCGATCGGTGACGCGACCTTGCGGATCCGGAGCCCGTTCGGGCGGGTCCATTCGGCGAGCACGACGCCGAGCGGATCGGGACGGGACGCCACCGTTTCGACACCGGTCGCCATCGCCTCGATCCGTCCCGCGTCGAGCGTCAGCCGGTCGCGGAGGCCGGACTTGCCGACGAAGCGCGCGAGGTCGGCGCCGTTCGCGGCGAGGACGGCGTCGCGGTGCCGGCGGAGCGAGGACGCGCACTTTCGCAGCGCCTCGGCACGCTTGGCAGGGCCGGCGCGGGCGACGATCCGGGCCGCGTCTCGCCCGGCCCGGGCCTCATCGGCGATCAGCAGGCTGGCTTCGTCCGGTGTCATGCCGCGCCCGGCGTCATGCGTCCGATGGTGCAACGCGGAAGGTCCGCTTGGAAGAGCGGCGTCCTACTGGCAGCTCAGGTTGCTTCCCGTCAGCGTGCCCTCCATCAGGCTCGGCGTCGTGCAGAGCACCGAACTGCTCGTCGAGCTGGATGACCCGGCACCGGATGCCGAGCCGGACGACGCCGTTCCGGAGGACCCGCCGCCGGACGACGCGCCGGACGACGCGCCGGACGACGACGCGCCCGAAGACGATCCCCCGGCGCTGCCGACCGTCGATCCGTAGGACGAGCCGTAACCGTCCGTCGAGCCGGGCGCGGTGGTGCCCGTGGGAGCGCCGGCGCTCCCGGACGGGGTGGACACGGGAGGCGACGTCCCGCCGGTCGCCGAGCCGGTGGTGGACGTCGGGGAGGACGATGTGGTCTGGGCCATCGCCGCTCCGGTTCCGAGGCCGGTTCCGAGGGCGAGCGAGGCGCCGACGAGGATCGCGGTCAGTTTCATGACCACCCAAGGATCGAGCGGGCGTGCGAGTTGCGGAGCTTACACGTTGAAACGGAACAGCAGGACGTCGCCGTCCGCGACGACGTAGTCCCGTCCCTCGATCCGGAGCTTGCCGGCGTCCCGCGCCCCCGCCTCGCCCCGGAGCGCCACGTAGTCCTCGTAGGCCACCGTCTCGCACGCGATGAAGCCGCGCTCGAAATCGTTGTGGATCGCCGCCGCGGCGCGCGGCGCCCGGGTTCCGCGCGTCACCGTCCAGGCGCGGGTCTCCTTCGGGCCGCAGGTGAAATACGTGACGAGGCCGAGCAGCCGATAGCCGGCGGCGGCGACCCGGTCGAGACCCGAAGCCGCGAGCCCGAGATCCGCCAGGAACTCCGTCCGCTCGGCGGCGTCGAGCTGGGCCAGTTCGGCTTCGATCGCCGCCGAGATCGCGACGCTCTCCGCGCCTTCGGCCGCCGCCCGCTCGGCGACCCGGGCCGAGCGGGCGTTGCCGGTCGCGGCTGCCGCCTCCTCGACGTTGCAGACGTAGAGCACGGGCTTGCTGGTGAGCAGCTGCAGACGCGCGATCGCGTGGCGGTTCGCCGCCGTCACCATGCCCCGGACCGGCCGCCCGTCGCGAAGCGACCGCAGGACCGGGTCGATCACCTCGAGTGCCGACGCCGCGTCGCGGTCGTTGCTCCTCGCCCGCTTCTGCAATCCCGGGAGGCGCCGCTCCAGACTCTCGAGATCGGCGAGCATGAGCTCGGTCTCGATCGTCTCGGCGTCGCGCACCGGATCGACCGATCCCTCGACATGGGTGATGTCGTCGTCCTCGAAGCAGCGCAGCACGTGGACGATCGCGTCCACTTCCCGGATGTTGCCGAGGAACTGGTTGCCGAGCCCTTCGCCGCGGGAGGCGCCGCGGACGAGGCCGGCGATGTCCACGAACTCGAGCGCGGTCGGCACGATCGCCTTCGACTTCGCGATGTCCGCCAGCACGCCGAGCCGCGCGTCCGGCACCGGCATCCGCCCGATGTTCGGCTCGATCGTGCAGAACGGGTAGTTCGCCGCCTCCGCCGCGACGGTCGCGGTCAGGGCGTTGAACAGGGTGGACTTCCCGACATTGGGCAGCCCGACGATCCCGCAATTGAACCCCATCGCACGTCCCCTGTGTGGCGGCCCCTGTGTGGCGGCGAACCGGTCAGGCGGTCGGACGCAGCCGCTCCGCGATCCGCGTCATCAGCTCCTCCGGGCGGCCCGCGGCAAGCAGCGGCGCCTCGTCGGCGACCGCGTCGAGCAGGGCCGCCAGCCACGCCGCGTCCGCCTTGGCGAAATCGCCCAGCACGTGGCCGGTCACCCGCTCCTTCACGCCCGGGTGCCCGATCCCGAGCCTCACCCGCCAGTACTCGGACGAGCCGAGCCGCCGGTCCATCGAACGGAGCCCGTTATGACCGGCGGCGCCACCGCCCTTCTTCACCCTGACCTTGCCGGGCACGAGATCGAGCTCGTCATGGAACGCGGTGATCCGGTCCGGCGCGACCTTGAAGAACGACGCGGCCGCCTGCACGGCACTCCCACTCTCGTTCATGTAGGTCAGCGGCTTGAGCAGCACGATCCGCTCGCCGCCCAGGCTACCGTCGGCGGCCAGCCCCTTGAACCGCCGGCGCCACGGCGAGAAGCCATGCCGGCCGGCGATCGCGTCGACCGCCATGAAGCCGATGTTGTGTCTCTGGTTCGCCATCCCGGGCTCGGGATTGCCGAGCCCGACCCACAGGCGGACCAAGGCGGCGCATCATTCCTCGACCGGCGTCTCGTCCACGGCTTCCGGCGCGGCTTCCGGCTCCTCGGCCTCGACGGGGATCGTGGGCGCCGCGATCGTCGCGATCACCATGTCGGCCTCGTGACCGGCCGGCGAGAGCCCGGTCGCGCCTTCGAGGTCGCTCCAGTGGACCGCATCGCCGATGTCCCGCGCGGAGACGTCGGCGACCAGGTGCTCCGGGATCCGCTCCAGGTCGGCGACCACCTCGACCGAATGATGGTCGATGTTCAGCACGCCGCCGCGCTTCAGGCCCGGCGAGACATCCTCGCCCTTGAACACCACCGCGACCGCGACCCGCACCGTCTCGCCGGCCGCGACGCGATGGAAGTCGACATGCAGCGGCTTGTCGTTCACCGGGTGGAGCTGGATCTCGCGGATCAGCGCCCGCTCGCGGGTTCCCGCCGCGTTGATCTCGTAGACGCGCGAACGCCAGCCCGGACGTGCCATCTCGCGAACGACGAGGCGCGGATCGAGCGCCACGAGCGCCGGCTCGCGCTTCGACCCATAGATGACGGCAGGAACCAACCCTGCCCGCCTCGTCGCGCGCGCCGCCCCCTTGCCGGCCTTCGCGCGCGAGGAGGCCTCGAGAACCGTGGTGTCGGCCATGAGGATGCTCCGGAGATGAAGACGCGCCGACCTCCAGGGGTGTCGGCGCGCCGCGGCCTTAGCGGAGATCCCCCCTCGCCGCAAGGCGCGAGTCTCCTGAACTCGCAGCAGGACGGGTCTGTCGAGCCCGTCGCAGGACGCCCTTACTGGAACGGGAGATAGCGGAACGAGAACAGCACCATGTTGTCGTCGGTCTTCGGGGTGATCGTGCTGTCGACGGCATGCGAGCCGGTGCCGGAGACCGACGTCCCGGCGAATGCCGTGCGGCGGATGTACTCCCACTCGGTGCCGACCTCCATCGTCCCGAACGGGCCGCGCAGGAACTTCCACCAGCCTCCGAGCGTGCCGTCGACCAGCCCGCGCGTCTCCCCCGAGCAGGCCGCCGAGGAGCCTTCGATGTCGCAGCCGGTATCGATGAAGGCGCCGTTGCCGTAGCCGAACGCGACGTTCGAGCTGCCGATCCGCTCGTTGAACGACCGCTTCTCCTCCTGCTCGGTGCCTGCGTAGGCATAGAGGTCGAACGCCTTCGTCGGATGGGCGACGAACCCGACCAGAAGATCGGCCTCGGGAATCGGGATCGGCGTCCCGTTCTGGTTGATCGTGGCGTCCGGCAGCTGGCCCGAGCCGTAGCGACCGATCCCCTGGCCGACCAGGCCGGACGCCTGGAACAGCAGCTTCTTGCCGACGATCGGGAGGATCATGCCGGCGCCGCCACCCCCCGCGAGGGCGGTACGGTTGCGGCCGTTGTTGACGTTGGGGGCGCTCAGCGTCTCGCGGGCGTTGAAGAAGCGCGCGATGCCGTCGAGCTCGTAGTGGCCGTAGCCGGGATCGGCGGCCAGCTTCGCGATCACGTCGGGGGCGATGTCGTCCGAGTACATGTTGCCGGAGTTCAGCAGCGATCCGCCGGCGTTGTCGTAGTTGTCGGTGCCGCCGATCACGCCGCCCGGATTGCCGCTCGACGCCGTGGTGACGGAGTAGGTGGTCTGCGGCTCCTCGAACGAGAGACCCGCCCAGAGACGGTGGTCGTCGAAATCCTTGACGAAGCGGATCTGCCATTGCCGCGCCCAGTTGAAGCCGACGACATACTGGGCGTCGATCGTCAGCGGAACGTTCTCCTGCCGTGGCGTGATGCCGACCCGGTTGAGGGTCAGGAGCGACCAGGACTGGCCGCCGAGCAGGTGGAAGCCCCAGTTCGAATTGTCGTAGGTCGCGTAGGCCTCGCGGAGGCGGAGCGTGTAGGAGTTGCTCTCGTTCGAGTTCGAGGTGGTGCCCGACGAAAGGAAATCGGTCGCGAAATAGCCCGCGACCTTCTCGTAGTCGGACGGCGTTCCCTCGATCAGCAGCGCGAGGCGGCTCTGCCGGGCCGAGCCGCGGAACTCCGGCTCGTGGTACATCGGCGATTGCTGATAGGGGATGCCGCTGAACGAGGACCCGATATCGGCGGTCTCGTTCCGCTGACGCTCCACCGCTTCGGCCGCGAGGAAGCCGCCGAGCGTCACGGTCACGTTGCCGAGGCGGATGACGCCGTTCTGGCCGAGCGCCGAGGCCTGCTGCTGGCCGACCGAGGTCGCCGCGTGCGCGCCGACGCCGTTCTGCGGCAGGTCCTCCTGCGGGAACACGCCCGGGTTGGACGAACCGGAGGTGAACACGCCGCCCGGCGCGGAGCCGTTGAAGCTGCGGCTGCCGGCGAGCGAGATCGCGCGGCTGTTCGCCTCGCGCGCCTCCTCGCGCGCCTGCTCGGCGGCCTCGCGCGCCCGCTCGATCTCGGCCTGGCGGGCCGCCTCCTGCGACTTCACCTTGGCCAGCTGCGCCTGCAGCGAACGGATCTGGCTCTCGATGCCGGCGATCGAGGGATCGGCCGCGAGGGCCGTGCGCGGAAGAAGGCCGCACAGCGCCGTCGCGGCGAGCAGGCCGAGACGCTTGGCGCTCGAGTTCGTCATGAAAACCCCCGGATCGGGCCCCGGACCGGATCGATCTCGGGGCGACATGAGGGCGGGATAGAGGGATCGCGGAGACCGCGTCTGTATCAGTCCTGTGACAAGATGGGGGCGTCCGGTCTCAGGGGCGAGACTGTGGCCGGACTGCAATAGCGCGGTCGCTCGATCAGCGGCCGACGGCCTCGATCGACCATCCGTCCGCGCCCGCGCGGCACAGCACCGGCGCGCCGTTCGCGAGCCGGACATGGACCGGCAATCCCAGGACGGCGCGAATCGCCCGAAACAGCGCGCCGTGCGCGACGAAGAGCACGGTCCCCGCCCCGCCGAGATGCCGCGACAGCGCCGTCGCGCCGCGGGCGCCGAGCGACTCGAAGCTCTCGGCGTGCTCGGGCGTCATGATGCCGTCGATCCAGTCCTCGTACCACCCGCCCATCGGCCGGCCTTCCTCGACGCCGAACGAGACCTCCGCGAGATCGTCGTCGAGCACGGCCGGGTCGAGGCCGAGCCGGGACGCCACGATCGCGGCGGTCTCGCGGGCGCGCGCGAGCGGCGAGGAGACGATCCGGTCGATGCCCCGGTCGGCGAGCGCCTCCCCGGCGGTCCTGGCCTGCGCGCAGCCGACCGCGTTGAGCGGGATGTCGGACCGGCCCTGGGCGAGGCCGGCGGCGTTCCACGCGGTCTCGCCGTGCCGGAGATAGACGAAGGAGCGGCGCGGAACGTCCTGCACCGGACCCGGCCGCGCTCAGTCGAACAGCGAGCTGACGGAGCTCTCGTCGGAGATCGCGCGCATCGCGTTGGCGAGCCATTGCGCGATCGAGATCTGCCTGACGTTGGCGGCCAGCCGGACCGCCTCGGTCGCCAGGATGCTGTCGGTGATGGTCATCATCTCGATCGGCGAGGCGGTGACGCGGGCCACCGCGCCGCCGGTCAGCACGCCGTGCGTGCAATACACGCTCGCCGAGCGGGCGCCGACCCCCATCAGCGCCGCCGCCGCGTTGCAGAGCGTGCCGCCGCTGTCGACGATGTCGTCGACCAGGATGCAGTCGCGGCCGGCGGCGTCGCCGATCACGTGCATGACCTCCGAGACGCCGGCGCGCTCGCGTCGCTTGTCGATGATCGCGAGGTCGCTGTTGATACGCTTGGCGAGCTCGCGCGCGCGCACCACGCCCCCGACATCGGGCGACACCACCATCAGGTCGCGGCCGTCATAACGGGTCTTGATGTCGCGGGCGAACAGCGGCGCCGCGAACAGGTTGTCGACCGGGATGTCGAAGAAGCCCTGGATCTGCCCGGCATGGAGATCCATCGTCAGCACCCGGTTGGCACCCGCCTCGGTGATCAGGTTGGCCACCAGCTTGGCCGAGATCGGCGTCCGCGGGCCCGACTTCCGGTCCTGCCGCGCGTAGCCGAAATACGGGACGACCGCGGTGACGCGTCGCGCCGAGCCGCGCCTGAGCGCGTCCAGCATGATCAGCAGCTCCATCAGGTTGTCGTTCGCCGGATAGCATGTCGACTGCACCACGAAGACGTCCTCGCCGCGGACGTTCTCCTGGATCTCGACGAAGATCTCCATGTCTGCGAAGCGGCGGACCGAAGCGCGGCAGAGCGGAAGGTTGAGGCAGGCGGCCACGGCCTCCGCGAGCGGCCTGTTGCTGTTGCAGGCAACGATCTTCACGGCATGGCTCTCCCGCCGGGGCGCCGTCCCTCTAGCAACGCGAACGCCACCCGGCAATGCGGCTGACCTCGCCATCGCCTCCCGCGACGCGGCCGCCGCGACGCCCGGCTTGCGAAGCCGCCGCTCTCCAGGCGTTATGGCCACCGGAACACAACGCCCGGCCCCGAGGAGCCGCCTCGCCATGATCCGCGCATCGAGGCGGCTTGCCGCGATCCTGGTTCCGCTCGCCGGGATGGGCGTCGCACCCGCCGCCCACGGCACGCCGGTGGACGTCCTCTATGCCGGATCACTGGTGACGCTGATGGAGCGCGGGGTCGGACCCGCGTTCGACCACGCGACCGCGGACCGCTTCGAGGGCGTCGCCGGCGGATCCAACGCGCTCGCCATGCAGATCAAGGGACATCTCCGGCGCGCCGACGTCTTCGTGAGCGCGAACCCGAAGGTGGACGATCTTCTCGCCGGTCCGGCGAACGGCGGACTGGTCACCTGGTATGCGAGCTTCGCGCAGTCGCCGCTGGTGATCGGCATCGCGCCGCACAGCCGCCTTGCCCGCGCGTTCCGCGACCGTCCCTGGTACGAGGTGCTGGAGGAGCCCGGCATCCGGATCGGACGCACCGACCCGAGGCTCGACCCGAAGGGCCGGCTGACCGTGCAGCTCCTCGACGACGCCGAACGCGTGTACCACCGGCCCGGCCTCGCGCACGCCGTGCTCGGCACCCCGGAAAACCCCGCCCAGATCGTGCCCGAGGAGAGCCTGGTCGGGCGCCTGCAGTCCGGCCAGATCGACGTCGGGTTCTTCTATTCGACGGAGACCGCCGAACTCCACATCCCCTCCGTGACGCTGCCCGACGCGATCGCCCCCTCGGCGCACTACACCGTGACCGTGCTCGGCGACGCTCCGCACCCGGCGGCTTCGGCCCGCTTCGTCGCCTTCCTGCTCGGGCCGGACGGTCAGGCGCTGATGCGGGCGCACGGTCTCGATCTGGTCCGCGCCACGATCACCGGCCGCACCGCAGACGTGCCGCCGGACGTGACACGCGCGCTCGCTGCGTCGCACGCGCCGACGAGGTGAGGCGGCCGCCGGCGTCACTCCGCGTTCTCGGCCTCGTCCTCGCCCTCGGCCTGCTGACGCCGTTCGCCGCCGGGATCGCCGGCCTCGCCGGCGCCGACTGGCGGGATGCGGACTGGTCCGGGGTCGGCGGCGCGGGCGGCGGCGGGGCAGGCCGCCGCCCCCCCCCCCCCGCGGGCGGGGGCCCAGGCGCCGCGCGCCGCCGC
>CAXUBX010000005.1:0-63208 GCA_964249405.1 uncultured Acetobacteraceae bacterium
GCATGTGGGTGATCCCGGCCGCGCGGATGAAGATGAAGCGCGAGCATCGCGTCCCACTCTCCCGACCCGCGCTCGAGATCCTGGAGAAGGTCCGGCCGCTCGCCAGCAAGCCGACCGACCTGATCTTCCCCGGCGGTAGGCCGGGACGCCCGCTCTCTGACGTCGCCCTCTCCAAGGCCCTCCATCTTGCGGCCGGGACGAAGGACGTCACCGTCCACGGGCTCCGGTCGACGTTCCGGGACTGGTGCGCCGAGGCGACCGATTACCCGCACGAGGTCGCCGAGATGGCGCTGGCGCACGTGGTCAGCAATCGCGTTGAGGCCGCTTACCGGCGCGGGGATCTGTTCGAGAGGCGGCGGGCGGTGATGGAGGAGTGGGGGAGGTTTGCGGCCTCACCTAAACCCGAATAACCGCGCCAGAGCGATCAGCGTAGCCATAAGCGCGATCAGGGCGGCAGCGCTCAGCGGAGAATGCCACGACGCTGGGATCCTAGTAGCGATCAGGTCAAGTTTCGCGCTGACAGCGGCCACGGCAGTCTCGACCGCACGAAGACGATCGTCGAAGCGGTCGATGTGCCCCTCCACGATCGAGAGACGATCTCGGATTGCGGCGAGTGCGTCTGAGCTAGGAGGCTCGCCATTACCTCCTCCCGAACTGCCCGGATAGCCCGGGCCGGGGATGATATTGCTTTCCTTCTTACCACCCTCACTCACGCAAAAGACAGCCTCCAGGCGGAACCTGCAGCCTGGGTAACCAATACCCAGAAGTTTCCATGAATTGGGGTCACCTGCTCGATGATCCAATCACGAACGGCGTCGAGAAGATAATCGCCTTCATAGCGGTAGGTCGCGCTTGGAAGCTGATATGTGCGCCCGTCAGTCGCGATGATATCTCGACGAACGTTCACGGCAGCCAGTTGGGCGTGCAGCTGATCGTAGGAGTCCGGCCCCGGGTTATGGAGTTCGATCCGGATTATGAAGTCAGCCATCGCCTGACCTTACCAGCCTCACCCCCGGAGCGTCTCCGTTCGTGAACTCTACGCCTGCCGCCTCGAGGGCGGTGCGGATGGCGGTAATGGTGCGGGGGTGAGGCTGCCGACGTCCGACCTCGAAGTCAGCGAGGGTAGCGATCGCCACCTCGGCGCGCCTAGCCAGATCGTCGCGAGTCAGCCGCAGCATGCCCCGCGCCCCTAGGCATTGTTCAGCGGATATCGCCAGCATTGGTTTCCATCGTTGACTAACCGGTTCGCCAGCGATTATAGCTGACTTCGGCTGAAAGGCCAACATAAGCGGCCGAACGAGGTGTCTCACCACCCCGCCCGGCCTAACCTCTAAGGAGCTGTCACTCCATGGAAGCTAGAACGCCGTTTACCACGCGCCGAGCGGTGATGCTCGGCAGCGCCGGCACCCTCGCGCTCGCGGCTCCCGCGGGGGCGCTGAGCTTGGGCGAGCCCCCCGACCAGCGCCTCATCGCGCTCGGCGCGGAGTACTTCCGCACCAACGAGGAGATGGATCGCCTCGACCGCTACTTGGACAGCTTCACGCGCGGTTCGCCTGCCTGGCGCTCGCTGAGCGGCCGCTCGGACCTGCTCTGCGCCCGCTTGAACGAGATTGTGGAGGAAGCGGCGGCCATCCGGGCCGTGACCCCTGATGGCGTCCGAGCGAAGCTCACGATGATGACGCGCGCCACCCCATTCGCGCTGCGCGACCTCCATCGCGTCGCCGACATCCATCACGAGATGGCATGGAGCCTGGTCCGCGACATGGCGGAGATGGTGCTTTGAGCGCCCCCACCGACCTGCTCGCGATCGGGGAGGCCGCGCGTCCCCTGCTGGTCGAACACGCGCAGCTCAGCATGCGGTTGCGCAACATGGAGGACGAGAACCGTCAGCTCTGGGACGAGGTCGGAAAGGCCGAGATCGCGGCGGCCGAACGGATCGACGAGCTGACGGAGGCGGCGATCGTCTTGCGTGCCAGCACCCACGAAGAGCTGAAGGTCAAGGCGACCCTGCTCCAGTACGTGATCCGGCTGTTCCTCGAGGAGGACGTCGGAGAAGCGCGGCTCGCCCTGTCCCTGTGCGATGACCTGATCGGGGGTGCGTCATGAACGCGCGCAAGAAAACCGTCGCGACGGTCGAAGACTTCGCCGGCCTGACCTTCGGCGGGGACAATAGGCCATTCGAGGAGGTCCCTACTCCGGCGGAGTGGCGAGCCCGAACCGAGGCGCATTACACCGTCATCGGCTTGGCGTTCGCGGCTCTCAAGCGCGACGCGGAAGGCATGCGCGAGCTCGTGGCCGAGGCGGGGGAAGATGACGTCCTCGAGCTTTTCCGTCACGTGAAGGAAGTCGGGGCCTACTATCGCGCGGTCGGAAGTGTGCTCGAGACCGCAGAGATGCGGCTCCTCGCCGGGTTGGCACGGTTTGCGACGGCGAGGGCGGCATGATCCCGCGCCCCTTTAAGTGGCCGCTGACAACCTCCTGCCAGGGCGGGGCGAGGCCGCCGCCGGTCAAGCCTTGGCCGGAACCGCCTGAACCAGAGCCGCGGAAGTCGGAGGACGACCGGTGATTAGGGAGTGGTCCGCCAATCAAGCGGACCTTTTCTTAAGGGTAACACCATTGACCTCGTGCCCGGGGTCGTTTACAGGAATAGTCACAGTCTCAGTGTTGTGCTCGCAGCCTGGGATCATCCAGAAACCGGCTCTATCTTCGGCAAACGTCGGCCACGGTTCTGCACTCGTGCAGCGCCGCCGTTGGCATGTACGCTTCCCCAGGATGGGCTTTGGAGCCCTCCATGATCATCGTCAGTGAAGTGGACCCGCTCGTCGTCGACGTGGCGGGTGCGTGCCGACTCGTCTCGCTTTCGAAGCGGGAAATCTACCGACTGCTGCAAGCCGGAGACATTCGCGGCCTCAAGGTCGGTCGCAAGCGACTTTTTTTGGTCGCTAGCTTGCGCCAGCACATCGAGCACTTGGCGAACACGACCCGGTAAAACGAAACCGCCGATCCAGCGACGGACCGGCGGCGAACTCGTACTGACGACCTGGCAGTCGTCTTCTACGGGTTCTCCGCGGCCTGATCAAGCAAGATCGGTTGCGAGGACACACGATGACCGCAACCCGAGCGCACATCGCGGCGGCGATGAGCGACCCTGCGTGCAATCCAGCGTTCCGCAGGCGATGGACGACCCAGCCGTGGGAGATCGAGGAGATCGAGGCGCTGTCTCGTCTTGAGGCGAGACGTGGGAACGAGGAGAAGGCCGCCGAACTCGCGATGCGAGCGCTACGGCTCCGAGCGGCTGAGGCCTCACAGTGAACGCGATGCCGCCGGAACGCGGCGACGTGTTCTCACCGTTCATCGAGCCCGCAGCACGCCAGTTCTGCGGGACCGTTAACGAGCGAATGTCGTCGGACACAAACCTCCGCTTCGGAACGAACGGCAGCTTGTCGGTTGAGATCGGAGGCGATCGGCGCGGCGTTTGGTTCAACCAAGAGACCGGCGAGCACGGCGGCGTCCTCGATCTGCTCCGGACCTACGGGCGCCTCGAGAAGCCGGCCGCGCTGGATTGGCTCCGGGCGCAAGGGGCACCGATCGAGCCGAAGCGCGGTGGCGGGAAGATCGTCGCGACCTACGATTACCGAGCCGCCGATGGGTCGGTGCTCTACCAGGTGGTCCGCTTCGATCCGAAGGACTTCCGCCAACGCCGACCGAACGGGTGCGGCGGGTGGATCTGGAACCTCAAGGGTATCGAGCGGATCCCGTACCGCTTGCCCGATCTGGTGGATGCCTTCCCCGGCGACCCCGTGTTCATCGTCGAGGGTGAGAAAGACGTCGATGCCCTGATCGGCCTCGGCCTCGTCGCGACGTGCAACGCCGGTGGTGCCGCGAAGCCGGGCGAGAGCAGCAAGTGGCCCAGCATCTTTGCGTCCTACTTTCACGGCAGAGACGTCGTCGTCATCCCGGACAACGACGAGGCCGGCGAGCTACACGCAACGGCGGTCGCGATGAACCTGACCGGGCTTACCGGCTCGGCCGCGTCGGTGAAAGTCCTGCGTCTTCCTGGCTTGCCGCCGAAAGGCGACGTTTCGGACTGGATCAGTGCCGGGGGCGACGCGGCGCGCTTGCGGACGCTTACCACCTCGGCACCCCTGTTCGAGCGGACAGCCGAAGGGGCCAATACATCTTCCGGACAGCGCCGGCTTACGCCGATCAATCCCACCGCTCTGGCCGGCCTCGCTATCCCGCAACGTCACTGGATTGTCGAGGACTGGCTCCCCGCCGCGGCCGTCACGCTGCACTACGCCGCAGGGGGCGAGGGTAAGACCCTCCTCGCCCAGCAACTCATGACCGCGACCGCGATCGGCGATCCATGGCTTGGGTTGGCGACCAAGCGGTGCCGCTCCTTCGGTATGTTCTGCGAGGACGATGCCGACGAGCTGCACCGCCGGCAGCACGATATCAATCGGATGATGGGCTGCGACTACCAAGACCTCGAGGCAATGCGCTGGGCTTGCCCAGTCGGCGACGACAACGCCCTCGTCCGATTTGAGGCGGACGGCAAGCCAGTGACCACGCCTCGCTTCGATGAATTGCTCGCCGCCGCCGAGGAACACGGCGCCGAGCTAATCGTGATCGACACCGCCGCCGACACGTTCTGTGGCTCCGAGAACGACCGGGCGCAGGTGTCGGCCTACGTCAAAACGGTCTTGGGACGCGTTGCGCGCCAGCTACAGGCCGCCGTGCTGCTGAACGCGCACCCGAGCAAGTCGAGCCTCGCGGCAGGCGCTAGCGGCCTCGACAGCGGCTCTACGGCCTGGACGGGCTCTGCACGGTCCCGGTGGTCGCTAGAGACGCCGAAGGGCGACGACGGGCAACCGATCGACCACAACCAGCGGACGCTCCGCCGGACCAAGGCGAACTACGCGGGGCGCGGCAACGAGATCAAGCTGCGCTGGGCCGAAGGGTCCTTCAGCAGCGCCGAGCCAGATTCGGGCTTCGATCGCGTCGCATCCGAAAACCGTTGCCGGGACAAGTTCCTCGATCTACTCGATCGTATGCTCGAGCAAGGCGTCAGCCTCTCTCACAGCAACCACTCCGGAAACTACGCACCAAAGAAGATGGCCGCTTGGCCGAACAACGGCGCTTACACGAAGCGCGAGTTTGAACGCGCCATGAACGCCTTATTCGAGGCGGGACAGATCCATTTCACGCCATACGGCAAGCCGTCCGACCGGACGTTCCGGATCGAGCGATGCCCCGATGGTGACGGTTCGTAGGGGGCGACGGTTGGCGACGGTTTAGAAAAAACCTAATGAAATCAATGGCGAGGGTTCATCGCGACGGTTACGCGATGGTCGGCGACGGTTCGAAAAATACTGAACAGAATCAGGGGCGACGGTTGGGCGACGGTCGTGGTGCGGTCGGTCCTATACTACGTATAGACGCATGCGCCCCGGCTTTGGCAGCCGGGCGCGGGAAGCGTCATTGAGACAGGTTCGGCATGGACGCGCTTACATGCTCTGCTTGAGTGTCCTGCATAGACGTAAACGTGCCCGCGGCTATGGCGCACCCCACCACGGTCAAAAGGCCGAGAGCGATAACTCCACTCCGGTTGGGGCGGCTGGACGATAAGCCGATCTGCAAGATCTCGATGCCTTTGATCACAAGGTAGAAGGCGAGGAGATAGGTCAGGATCTGCAACATACCGGTCACGAAAGGCTCTCCGAGAGATCAGGCGGAAAGCGTAACGGAGCCACAAAGCTCATGCTCGTAATTTCGCCCGCGATCCCAAAAATTCTTGCTACCTTGTATGTTTGAACTGTCTATTCGGTCGTCGACCCCCGATCGAGCTGGCTCGGCCGAGCGCGCAAGTGTTGTGGTGGATCTTGCGGCCATACACATGCCTTTCGCATAATCCGCGCAATCGAGCCGCTTCCGAGATGGCGGGGAATCACGCCATTCTGGGTCGCCAACGCAACGGACGACGCAATCGGTCAGATTGGTCAGAAATTCGCTTGCCTGCCGCTTTGTGAGCGTGTCTTATGAACGTCAACGGTCGATGGCGTTGGTGAGACAGAACATGGCAGCTGGGAAGTTCATCGCTTACTACCGCGTCTCGACTGTCCGACAGGGTCTTTCTGGGCTTGGGCTCGAGGCGCAGCGCCAGGCGGTCCGGGACTACCTAAACGGCGGCGACTGGTCGCTTCTCCGGGAGTTCACCGAGGTTGAGAGCGGCGGCAAGAATGACCGTCCCCAGCTCGCGGCAGCGATGGCCGAATGCCGGCTGACCGGTGCGACGCTGATCATCGCCAAGCTCGATCGTCTCTCGCGAAATGCGGCGTTCCTGATCGGCTTGCGCGATGCGGGCGTCTCGTTCGTGGCGGCCGATATGCCGAATGCCAACGCCCTTACGGTCGGCATCCTGGCGTTGGTCGCGGAGAACGAGCGCGACGCTATTTCCGCCCGCACGAAGGCCGCCCTCGCTGCTGCCAGGGCACGTGGTACGGTTCTGGGCGGTTCCCGTGGCGCTCCGGCTCCTGACTGGCGCAAGAGCGTCCAAGCTCGCCAGGACCGCGCCAGGGATTACGCTAGAGCCGTACTGCCGGTGATCATCGAGATGCGCGAGCGTGGCCTGTCGCTCCGGGGCTGCGTGGCCGAGCTGAAGGATCGCGGCGTTCGCACACCACGAGGTGGCGCTTGGACGGCGGGGTTGGTGAGCCGCCTGCTGACACCCGACTAAAGGTAACGCCGATGTGACCTGCTGCCAAGTAATTGGCACGTCCGGGCATGTCGAGGCACAATAAGCAGATCCGCAGGATACTCGATAAGAGCAACGGTTTTTGCTAAGTTTCTTCAATGGAGAAGCAAAAGCGCGTTGGCGGCCGACCGCCTCTTGCTGATGAGGTATGCCTCGTCCAGGTCCTAATGCCCGCGGATCTCGTTCGCAGGATCGACCAGTTCGCTCGGTCCATTGGCGGCACCCGGTCGGATGCAATTCGTAGGACGTGTTCTTGGTCGCTGCCTCCGCTTGAGGAGCGTGCAGCGTGAGATCGGCGGTCAGAAAGTCCCCGCCGATGGCGGATCAGTCGGCGAGTGCCGCCTCAGCAAGAACCCCGACAGGACGCGGAAGGGGCACTCCTGCCTTCGCGGCGCCACAGAGCGCGGGCGGGCTCGGTAGCGTGGATGCGCCGACCCGCTCGCCGCTCGATCAACGGAGATCCTGATGCTTCCTGACAGCCAATCCCGCCGGTTCGCGCACGTCCGCGGCGGCCGGGTCGTTGCCGTCGAGGCGGTTCCGCTAGGGCAGCCTCGCCCGTTTCTGGCGATCGAGATGCGGCACCCGCGCAGGCGGATCGACCCCCTCGTTGAGCACGTCGTCGAGGTGACGGGCGTTCCGTGTGAGGTCGGCTTCATTGCCGACGCTTGGGGCAATGTCGGGTCTCCGGGCACGCGCCAAGCGCCTCTGACCAAGGAAGAGCCGGCCTACCACGATCGCCACACCTTGCCGGCCCGAACCGGGGCAGAAGCCCTCAGGAACTACCGCTGATGCTGGTAAGGCAGACGTTCCAAGCTTCGGCGCTCGCGACCACCACGTCCGGGCTGGTCTACACGGCGGCTGCTCTGGGGGCGGCTGGTTGGGTCGGCACGATCCCACTCACGGTGTCGCCCGGTAATAGCCCCACAGCCGGCACGGCCGCGATCTTGGTGGTGAACCAAGGCCCGCAACGGGTGTCGTGTCGGTGGTGGCTGGCAGCCAACGGGCAAGCGACGCCGCATCTCGAGGATTTCGGCGTCGGGTCCGGTCAGTCGGTCGCGATAGCGGTCCCGGCTTTCGGGCCCGATACGCTGGTGTTCTACTCGCCGGGCAACGGAGCATCCGTCGGGATCATCAACGGGCACCTCGTCGCGACGGTGGATGCCGGAACGGTCGACGTCATGCCGGCGGCGGTGGGATCGTGAGGAAGCTTCTCCTCGCTGCCAGCATCCTAGCCGCTCCGAGCGCGCACGCGGCCTGCACCAGTCCATCTACTTCGACGTCTGTTTTGCTCGGCTGCGTTCCGCCGGCCTACTACGGCGGCATCGCGTCACCTCCGACGATCGGAGCTCAGGTTGGCGACCAATACGTCGTCCAAGGCACCGGCGAGACCTGGACGGAGACGACGTCCGGTTGGACCGACAACGATCTGACGCTCGATTCCGGCGATGGGACCCACGCCTACTACACCGGCAATCCTCCGAGTACGGCGAACACGAACGACGTTCTCATCGGACCCCGCGGCCGGGTTTTGATTTATGCGAACGGCGCATGGCAGCCGACCACCACATCCCTTTACGCGACGTCCGGTTTCGCGTTCACCCCGTCGGGATCCAAGGACTCTGTCAGCATCGCGTCGACCGGGAGCAGCTACCTGTCGCAAGGCGGGAGCTTGACGCAGGCGAACGAGAACGGCAACCAGACCCTGCTCTTCATGACCCAATGGGACGTGAACTTCAGCGGTTCGGCGACGAGCGACGGCGGGATCATGGGGAAATGGTCGTCGGCCGGCGACGAGTATCTCCTGTTCTACGATTACGGGAACAAAGAGATCGGGCTGGCCACGATCCCGTCAGGGGGCAGTTCGGCAGTCATCCAGGATTTTAGCGTACTGCCGACACAAGGGGCCCAGACCTTCGTCGCGTGGGCGCTCAACTCGAGCGCATCGGCGGTGACGTTCGCAGGCATTGGCGCGAGTGTTCCGGCTGGCGATGCCGGGCTGTTCCAGTCCAGCACGGGCGCAGCCGGAAGCTGGACGCAGGTCGGGTCTTACCTTTCGGTCGGTCAGGGCGGGTTCAACGTGTCCGGAGACGGATCGCCGTTCGAGATCGGCGACTTCAACGTCACGTCCAGCGCTGCACCGATCACCGGGACGATCTATCAGGCGGCGCTCGGCGACTACACGCTCACCTACACGCCGGGCACGGGCTTCGGGGGAACGATCCTGGCGGAGCCGCCGATCCCGACTGCGGCAAGCTATCCCGCGACGGGGCCGGATGGCCAGACTTGGACCAATAGCGGGATGACCGTCCTCCCATGAGCGCGACGCTCCTCAACAACATCGAGGCGGGGATCGGCGGCATCGCGAGAGGTTTTGCGTCGGCACCGGTCCAGCTCGGCACGGTGACGCTGCAAGGCGTCGAGGTTCCATCGGAGCTGGTCATTGCCGGTCAGCAGCAGACTGTCATTCACAAGCTTCCCGGCGGGGATCGGGTCATTAACTCGTTCGGCGCCGATCCGGCTCCGATCACGCTGGCGGGGATGTTCACCGGGCCGAACACGACCAGCCGGTATCAGGCCCTCGATGCCATGCGGATTGTCGGCGCTCCGGTGCAGCTCCTGGCGGCCGGGCTGGCCCTGCAGGCGGTCGTGACGGGGTTCCGTTACACGATCCAGCAGCGGGGCGCGGTGGTGCCCTTTGAGATCACCGTAGAGGTGGTGCCGCAGCTCGCTAGCGCGCTTTCGACGGCCGGCACATCGGTTTTGTCGGGTCTGATCGGCTCCGATGCGGCGAGCGCGCTGACCAGCGTTACCGGCACAATCGGCGCTACGTCGGCTTACGTGGCAGGCCTCACGGGGCAGGCGACGGCCATCTTGGGCGATGCGGTGCCGGTCGCGTCCCTGGTGGGCGCTGGCGGGCCTTTGGCGGCCGTTTCCAGCAGCCTCACGGCCGCGTCTGCCCTGACGGGCACGGGAGCGTCCCTAGCCGGCTCTCCGGCCGCTCTGGGCGGCTTCGTGACGGCTATGCAGGGTGCGGGCTCGGGGCTGATGACGACGATCGCCGGTGCGGACTCGTCGATTGCCGGCATCGCGGGTTCGGCATCGAACGGGGTCTGCTCGGACGCGGCGTCGCTGCAGGAGGTGACGGCACAAGCGGGCATCCTGGCCGGTGCCACTCAGGCCGGTGGATACGTCAATCGGGCTCTGGCGGGCGCCTCGTCGACCGTCGTGGCGGCACCGGTGGTGTACTCGTGAGGGCCGCGGATCGCATTCGAGCAAACCCGGCGGAGCTGGCTTCGGTTGCGACCGATCCTGTGATGCTGGACGCGGCGCACCGGATCGACGCGGCGTTGCTGCCGATTGCGCACGACGTGCCTCAGGGCCGGTTCGTAGTGCTGCTCTGTGTGCTGATCGCGAACACGATCAGGGCCAACCCGCATCTCGATCCCGAGGAAAGCATCGCGGAGGTCGGCGCGCTGGTCCGGGCATACCTGGAAGTGACTCAACTCGCGGCGGCTCCTGTGCCGTCGGTGCCGAACTAGGAGCGCGCGATGCCTGACGTCTACGCGATCGGCGTTCGGATCGCTCTCTCAAGCAATGCCAGCCAAGTACTGGGGGTGCTCGGCAAGGACTTGCTTGGGATCGACGTTCGAGCGAAAGGCGCCGAGGCTTCGTTGGGGCGGGTTAAGGCGGCTGCGATCGGCCTCGGCTCGGTTTTGGGGGGCTCGGCAATCGTCGGCGGCCTGGCCAAGCTGGTCGAGCACGCCAAGGAGTTCGTCCACCAGCAGTCGGTGATGGCGCAAGCTGGCGTGTCTCAGGCCGACATTGCGAATGCTGCGGCAGCGGCATGGAAGACGGCCGGTGACGTCATTGGGTCGAGCGCGACGAAGAACCTGGCGCTGATCGGTGACCTTCGAGACAGTCTCGGTTCGATGCCGGAGGCGATTGCCGCGGCGCCGTCGATGGCCCGTCTGGGCGTGGTGTTGCAGAACCTGACCGGCCAGGATCAAGAAGCGGCCGGGTATTCCGCTGCCCGTTTCCTCGAGCAGCGGGGCTCGCTCGTCAACCCGAAGACGGGTCAGATCGACGCCAGTCTGATGGAGCACAATGCCAACCAGCTCGCGGCGATCACGGCCGGCACCAGGGGACGTGTCGGCCCTGATCAGCTGCTAGGCTTTCAGACAACCGCGCGCTTGGCCGGTGCGCAGCTGTCCGACCAGGGCCTGATCAACATGGCGCCGGTCATTGCGGCGGCCAAATCTGCCAGCACGGTCGGCACCCAGCTTTCGTCGCTCGAGAACCAGCTTATCGGCGGCGTGATGACCAATGCGTCCGCGCACTGGCTGGAGCATCTCGGGGTAGTCAACCCCAAGCGGGTTCACGAGATGCGTGGCGGTCGGATGCAGTTCGATGCCGGCGCGCTGATCGACGAGGAAACTCTTCGACGTGATCCTCGCGAGTGGATCAAGAA
The DNA here is from genome assembly GCA_964249405.1 of uncultured Acetobacteraceae bacterium. GTDB lineage: Bacteria > Pseudomonadota > Alphaproteobacteria > Acetobacterales > Acetobacteraceae > CAXTPV01. The sequence goes on from CAXUBX010000005.1 coordinate 11,223, forward strand.
ATACATCGGCGGCGGCCTTCTCCGGGAAGGGTTCAGCACTCCCGACACCCAAGCCGGTGCGGTGTTGCAGAGCCATCTCCGGACGACCGTCACGGGCCTGATTGGGGAGATCCTGCGGTCTTACGCCTCGTTCTCGAAAGGCTCTCGCCTCATCGACATCGCGGCCGGTGCGAACCAATACGACGTCGCTCAGAAAACCGATCCGACCACCAAGATGGCGGCCTTTACGACGGCGTGGTCGAACCTTCTAACCGCACTGGGCGCTCCGATTGTGAACGACGCGACGGGGCTGATCGGCAGGCTGACCACGGCCCTTACGGGGCTTACCAAATGGGCGAGCACGCACCAGAACACCGTGGGGGTCATCGAGGATGTGGCGGCCGGACTGGGTGCGCTTGGCGTCGTCGGCGGCAGTCTTGCAATCACGAAAGCGGCTTTAGGGCCGTTCGTGACGGGTCTCCGAGGGCTCGTGGGTGTTCTGAGCGGCACCGAGATCGCGGCTGCCGTAGCGGTCTTGGAGCCAGTTGGCGCCGGCCTGCTGACTGTCGCAGGCGGGATCACCGCCATTGCTGCGGCGCTGGTCGGTTTCCCGGCTTTGGTGAAGTCGATTGAGGGTGCGCTTGGCTACGGCAAATACGACGAGCGTCCTTACAAGGACCGCTTTAAACCCCCGCCGTCGTCTGCTCCCGAACCCCTGTTCCAGCCTCGCGCGGTGCCGGGCGACACCGACCTATCCCATCGGTTTCGGCCGACGGCGTATGAGACCGGTGTAAGCGGTCAGCAACCCCGGCTCACGACGACGGCCTATGAACCTGGGAGTGACGGCATCACGTTTCACGTGAGCATGCCGGTCTATCTCGATGGCAACGTCATCGCGACGCATACCGAGCGGAAGATCCTGCGGCGCATGACGCCAAACGCGCTGCCTGGCACGACAACGTGGGACCCTCGAGCGTTGCCCACACCTCCGGGGTTGGTGACAGCATGACCGACATGACGCCTGAACAGCGATCAGCTGCCCTCCGCGAGGGTGCGCGCCAGATGGGCCTGATCGACCTCGATCTCGTGTTTCTGGCGCAGGAAAGCGTGCCGGTCAGCGTCGCGCTGAAGGAGCTTCAGCTCAAGTATCCCGCCGCCTTCAAGCCTCCGTTCGACGCCCGCACTGCGCCCCGGACCGAGGTCGACGCCAGATGGCGGGAGATGCAGCAGGCAAATTCGTGGACCGGAAGGCGGAATGCCGAGATCGCCGACGCGATCACGCAGGCCGGAGACGTGCGGAACATGCCTGACGCGGAGTACAAAGCCCTTTGCAGGAAGATTGGTCTCCGATGAACGCAGCGATTGACCGTCCGCTCGAGCAACGCGTCAACGACGCATACCAGGAAGCGCGCCGTCGCCAGGGCGTGCCGATCGGGCACATCGAGGCCGTCTACATGGCGCTTCGGCACCGGCTCGCCGCGATCACGGGGAACCCGGGCCTCGCTTTCGCACCGAGCGATCCGAGATACATTCAGGATCCTGCCGGCGAGCGTCGGAAGGCACTCGAAGCGGCACTCGCCGAGTTCGAGAAGTGGATCGGCATGCCGTCGTTGCAGATCCCGGCCGCGATCGCAGCGCTGGCCGGGCCGGCTCCGGCCCCTGACCATCACGCAGCGGCTCGTGCGCGCCTGGTGGACTTCCGCCGTCGTGGGATCAGCATTTCGGCCGATGCGGAGGGCAGGCTGACGGTGCTACCGGCCGCCAAGCTCACTGAGGAAGACAAGCGGATCCTCGTGGCCACGAAGCGGTATATCGCGGCCGAACTGATGCGCGACGTGTTCGTGGTCTGACGTGGTTCCGGGCACCACCAGCAAGCGTCCGGTCAGGCGCGGATGCCAGGTCTGCCGGCATGATCTGGTCGGCGACATCGACGCTCGGCTTCGTGTGCCGGGGCAGAAAGTGGCTGGTGTCGCTCGCTTCTACGGGCTGCCGTACAAGGCTGCTCAGAGACACAAAGACAACTGTCTGCCACGGCAGAAGCGTCACGTTGCACCCGTTGATGTAGTCGGTCCGGAAGCCGGTCAGGTCGATCGGGTGCCGCCCGACCAGGTCAAGACCGTCGAGCAGCAGGCCGCGGTCCTGTTCGCGCGCGCCACGAAGATGCTCGACAATGCCGAGTTTAGTGGGAAGGCGGCTGACATGCGCGGCGCGCTCCGGGAGTGCCGGCAGACCCTTGAGCTGATTGGGAAGCTGAAAGGCCAAATCGATCAGTCTGCGTCGGTCGCGATCTTCACCGGCCCGACGTGGCTGTCAGTGCAATCGCGCATCATCGATGCACTTGAGCCGCATCCGCTGGCTCGTGCGGCGGTGGTCCGGGCTCTTGAGGCACCGATCGCGTCGTGATCGAGGAGGAGGCGTCGGCCGAACTTCGCCAAGCGCTAAGTCCCGTCGCGTTCGCAAGGGAGCGCCTTCGGTTCGAGCCAGACCCATGGCAAGCGCGAGTGTTGGAGACCGAACGAAAGAGGGTGCTGCTCAACTGCTGCCGACAGGCCGGGAAAACCACCGTGACGGCGGTAGCGGTGCTGCACTGCGCGATGTTCAAGCCGGGGTCCTTGAGCCTCGTCTTCTCGAAGTCGCAGCGCCAATCCCAGGAGCTGGTTGGCAAGATCATCGGGTATCTCAATAGGATGTCTCGGCCGCCGGCTCTGGTCGGAGACGCAAAGAAGGAGCTGGTTTTCGCGAACGGAAGCCGGATTGTATCCCTGCCGGGTGATGGCAGCACGACGCGAGGCTTCAGCGCGCCCGACTTGGTGATCGAAGACGAAGCGGGCTTCGTCAGTGACGAGCTGTACGAGGCAATTTTGCCGATGATGGGCCGGTCGTCCGGCTCGCTTTGGCTGCTGTCGACCCCGAACGGGAAGAGGGGCCATTTCCACCGGGTCTGGTCGTCTCTATCGCCCGCATGGCATCGGGAAAGCGTCACTTGGCGCGAGGTGCCGCACATCCGGGAAGACTTCATCGACGAGGCGCGAGCCGAGCTGGGTCCGCACAAGTTCGCTCAGGAGTATGAGGGCCGCTTCGTTGAGAGCGAGGAGCAGTACTTTTCCGACGCCGTAATCAGCCGGGCTTTCAGCAAGAACGTTCCCCTCCTCCCGTTGGTGTTCGCAGCATGACGCACCCGCTCGACTTCCTGCTCCCCCGACCCAGAGTCGAGATTGCCGAACGCCGGGTTGAGCTCCGCGAGGTCGGCTCACTGGGCTTCGTGCTGGGGTTGGATCTCGGCAAGTCGCAGGACTTCACCGCCCTTGCTGTGGACGAGCTGATCGAGTGCGAACGGGTGGTGCTCGAGAAGATTGCGTTTGCCCCCGTGTTCTCCGAGGCAAGCCGCAAGCGGGTGATGCGCCACCGGATCCGGAACCTGCACCGGTACGCGCGAGGGACGTCCTACCCCGAGATTGGCCGGAACGTGGCGTCTGTGCTGCGACAGCTGCCGGCAATGAAGCGAGACCCGGAGCTGGTGGTCGATCGGACGGGCGTGGGCGCTCCGGTGGTCGACGGGCTGCGCGAGATGGACCTCAAGCCGATCGCGATCGGCATCACGGGCGGCACGCAGACCACCGGCTCGGGCGACGACCTGAACGTGCCGAAGCTGCTGCTCGCGTCCACAGTCGACGCCTGCCTGGCGGAGGACCGCCTCGCCATCACCGATCAGGCCGACGCGTCAGATGCCTTGAAAGCCGAGTTGGCGGGCTTCCACGCCAAGGTCCGGCCGACCGGTTCCGTCGCCCTCGAGGCGTGGCGGGAGGGCGTCCACGATGACCTGGTTCTGGCGCTCGCGTTGGCGGTTTGGCGGGGAGAGAACCTGCCGCTCAAGCCTCAACTGATTCCGTTCAGCCTCTACAAGCGCTAGAGTAGTCCTAAGAGGGGTGACGACGACGTGGTCCATAGGAAAGTATGCCAGATTAGAGACTTAGGTAAGTAATCTGATGCCCGCCGGGGGACTCGAACCCCCACGCCATCCGGCCGCGGATTTTAAGTCCGCTGCGTCTACCGTTCCGCCAGGCGGGCGCCTGATGCGCGTCGCTGTCAGCCGATCCGGAGAAGAGCGGTCCCGTGCACGTGGAGCCAGTTCTCCGCCGTCCGGCGATGTGGCGTCAGCGCCTCGACCAGCGACCAGAAGGTCGGCCCATGATCCATGTGCCGGAGGTGGGCCAGCTCGTGCGCGGCGACGTAGTGCTGCACCTCCGGGGGCGCCATCACGAGCCGCCATGCGAACATCACCACGCCGGACGCCGAGCAGCTCCCCCAGCGTGTGCGCGTGTCCTTGATCGTGACCCGACGAGGCAGGAGGGCGGCCGGGCGGCCGATCCGGTCCACGGTCTCGGCCAGGCGCCGCCGTGCCTCGGCGCGCAGGAAGTCTCCCATCCGGCGTGCCAGGAACTCGGCACCCCCGCTGACCACGAGCGCGCCGTCGGCACCGATCCAGACGCCGCCTCGTGCGCCCGGCTCGTGTCGGACGAGGTGGGGTTCTCCGCAGATCGGCACCACGGCACCTGCCGCGAACCGGATATGGCCGGGCAGGGCGTCGAGGCGGGACGCGATCCAGGAGGCATGGGAACGAAGCAGGGCCAGCCCGCTCGCCCGGCTCGCACGGGTCGGCAACGTCACCACCACGCCGCCGCTCGTGGGGTCGACCCGAAGCGAGACCCGCCTCGCCCGGGCGCTGCGCCGCCACAGCACGTCCACGTCGCGGCCGGCGAGGGCGAGAACGCCACGTTCGGGCGCGGCCGATGGCGGGGCGAACGCCGCCGCGCGACGCGGATCCTGCCGGCCGGCGCTCATTGTCTGCGCCGGACCAGAGGCTTCCGACGCGGCGGCCTCGGCATCCGCCCTGGCCAGTCGACCATGTGGTGCTCGAGCGGGCCCGCGTCCCGCTCGCTGATCACGCGCCCGCGGACCGACGCGCCGGCCCGAGCCACGCTGTCCTCGTCGCCCGAGAGAAGCGGATGCCACGCGGGGAGCGGCTTGCCCTCCTTGACCAGCCGGTAGGCGCAGGACGGCGGCAGCCAGTCGATGTCGGAGAGGGCGTCGGGCGTGAGACGGACGCAATCGGGAACGATGCGGGCGCGGCGCGCATAGTCGGCGCACTCGGCCGTGTCGGGATCGAGCAGCCGGCACGCGACGTCGGTGAAGTGGATCGTGTCGTCGTCGTCCCGCAGCTTGTGGAGGCAGCACCGGCCGCAACGGTCGCAAAGCGATTCCCATTGCGGCCGGCTCATCGCCTCGAGCGGAAGGGTTTCCCAGAACCGGGCTGTCCCGGAAGGTGCGGCGACGGACATCGGGACGAGACCCTACGGGCGGCGTCCGGCCGCCTCAAGCGCGAAGCGCGATCCGGGCGACGAGCAGCGCCGTCCCGAGACAGGCCGCAAGAGCGATCGGCATCGCGAGAACGGGCAGCAGGAGCGCCCGGACCACGAGCAGCGGCGATCCGCCGAGCGCGCGGGCCGCTCCCCAGAGCCCGGGCGGAAGACGTCGCCACCCATACGACATCACCGGGAACAGCACGAGCGCGAGGCCGATGGACGACGCGGCGGGGGAGGATGCCAGCAGCACCGCGGCGGCGGCCGGAAGGACGAGCGTCGCGGCCCCGAACATGACGGCCGCGAACACCGCATTCGAGGGCACGGAAGCGGCGAGGCCGCCCGCGAGCGTCGCTCCGGCGAGAGACAGGACCAGGGACGAGACCAGTGTCGGAAGCCCGGCCGGAAGCATCGGACCGTTCACGATCCGAGCCAGACGCGAAACCGCGCTCGCAATTCCTGGTGGTCGCGCCAGAACCGGACGTCCACGCCGAGCGTGGGCGACGCACCGGCCGGGACCGTCGCGGCGGCGCTCGGGGCCGAGGGCAGCTCGGCTGGCGGAAGCGCCGAGCCCGAGGCCGCGTTGCCGACGCCCCCCGGAAGCCCCGGTGCCGTCGCGGTGGGCGTCACCCAGACCAGCGGCAGCGACAGGAGATCACCGACCCTGAGCGCATCCGTGGTCGGCGGCGCGGTTTCGACGGCAAGCTGGTCCGCCGGAAGAACCGTCATCAGGACCGCGCCGGACAGGAGCGCCCGTCGGGCCTCGGCTCCGTCGGTCCACCACGCGATATAGGGGCGGAGCTGGTCGAGCTTGCGGAAGGCGCGCGCCTCTCCGTCGCCCGAGCCGAGCGTGCGGTACACGTCGCCGGGTCTCACGCCGTCGGCGAGGAGGGCGATCTCGAGCAGCCCGACGCCGTCCCGGGGCAGGCCGCGTCGTCCCGGGAGGCGTGCCACATCCCAGAGGTCGCGCCAGCGCGGGCGCGTTCCGATGCGCGGATCCGCCGTCAGCAGCAACAGCCCGTCGGCGAGCGTGGGGCCGTCGCAGCCGCGTTTCGGGCCGGTCGGAACGAGCAGCCCCTCGTCGCAGCCGAGCGCGGCATCGGTGGCCGTCATCAGCGCCGCCGCCGGCAGACGGGCGCCACGGGCCGCGCGATCCTCGATCGTCCGCAACGGGTGCGCATCCACCACCACGGCGAGCCTGTGCCGGTCCCGGGCCGCCGATCGGAGGACGAAGGAAGCGGACGGCACCAGGATCTCGGCGCTCGACGACGCCTGGTCGGCGTGCGCGACCGGAGCGAGAGCGGCGAGGGTCAGCGCGATCGCGCTCGCCGGGCCGGAGCGGTTCCGGCTCATGCGTCCGGGTGGGGAAACGCGGTGGCGTCCCCGGCACGCCAGGCGAGCGCCGCACCGCCGGGGTTGGACGCGGTCGAGGCGTCGCGGGCCGACAAGGAGCCGGGCGGCCGGTGAACGATGATCGGGGTTCCGTCCTCCAGCCGGAGCCGAAGGCGGAGATGGGTTCCGAAATGACGATGCTCGATCAGCGTCGCGGGGAGCGCCGCATCCCCCATCCGTGAGGCGGGTACAGCGGCGAACGCGATCCGGCCGGGCGGGATCGCGAGCAGGCAGAGGTCACCCGGACCGACCCCGGGGGCAAGCCGCGCCGGCATCGTCTGACCCGAGGGAAGCCGGGCATCGGCGTCGTCCGGATCGGCCGGGTCGGGCTCGACGCGGGCCACCAGGATGTTCGCATCGGTGATCGCTCGGGCGACTGCAGCCGAGCCGGGATCGGCGATCAGCGCGTCCACCGTGCCGGTCGCGACGATCCGCTCGCCGTCCATCACCACGATCGTGTCGCCGAGGGCGAAGGCTTCGACACGGTCGCCCGTCGCGACGATGACGTCTGCACGCCCAAGCCGGATCACGCGCCGGACCGCCGCGAACAGCCGCTCCCGGTCCGGGGGCGTGAGCCCGTCCGCGGGGTCGTCCATCAGGAGGACGGCGGGATCGGTCGCGAGGCCGCGAGCCAACAGGAGGAGTGCGCGCTCGCCCCGGTCGAGGGTCGCGACCTGCCGCCTGCCGTCGCGTTCGAGACCCACGAGGGCGAGGAGCTCCGCGCCGATCCTCGCCTGCTCACCGACGGGAAGCCGGCGTGCCCGGAGCGGAAAACCGACGTTTCCGGCAACGTCGAGCGTCGGGAACAGAGGGTCGGACGCCTTGACCACGAACGGACGCCGGCCGCTGTCGCGCGCCAGCTCCCGGAGCAGACGCGCCCGTGCCTCGCCACGCTGCCCGAGCAGCACGGTCGCGAGCGCGAACCCGCCGCGGTCGTCGCGGCGCCGGGCGGCGGGGCCGCGACCGGAACGACGGGGCAGATCCGGAGCCTTGCCTCCCGGAGGGGTCGGCACCGGCGGAGAGGGGTTGCGCACGGCCCGGACCATCCCACGAACGGCGCCGCGAGCGGAACCCTGTCGAGACCCGACGCGTTCGCAACGTTCGTTCCCGGGGAGTGATGGATGTGACGAGCAAGGTGCAGCAGGCCACGACCAAGGTCCAGCAGACGGCGGACGACTCGAAGGAACAGCTCCTCGCCCTTCGCGCCCAGATCGAATCGCTGTTGAACGACCGTGTGACACCGGCGATCGCGGACGCGGCCGAGAAGGCGGGGAACGCGGTCTACACCGCCCGCGACGTGACCTCCTCGACGGCCGACAATGTCTCGACGAGAGTGCGAGGCCGCCCGCTGATCGCGATCGCCATCTCGGGAGCGATCGGTTACCTGGTCGGGCGTATTGCCCGCTGAGCCTGGATGGGCGTGCCGCCCGCTGAACGGAACGGCCGCGTCCGGGATTGATCCGGCCGGCATGGACAGGGGCGACTGACGAACATGCGGATCGTAGACCTTGGTCGCGCGGCGTTGCAGGCGGAGATCCTGCGGGTCAAGGCCCTTGCGCTTCGGAACGTTCGTCGGGTCGTCTTCCTGGTCGCCGCCGCCGTTCTCGCGCTCGGTGCGCTGACGGCCGCGGAGATCGCCCTGTTCTTCGTTCTGGAACTCGACGCCCGGATTACGCCGGCATGGTCCGCGTTGATCGTGGGTGGGGTTGATGTCGCGATCGCCCTCCTGTTCGTCCTGGTCGGCAGCGCCGGGGGTCCCGGCCCGATCGAGATCGAGGCACGGATGACGCGCGATCGTGCGCTCGCCGACCTTCGAAGTGCGGCGGCCTTCGCGACGGTGACCGGACCTGCCGGACGGTTGGCAGGCCGCGGCGTCTTCGGCCTCGTCAGAAAGGCGTTGTCCCGCCGCCGGCGGCGCTGAACGGCGTTCCGCTCGGGGCCGAGTGGCGTCGGCCGGCGATCTCGTCGAGCGTCGCGGTCTCCCGTCTCGACCTGGCACCGGCTTCCTCCTGCTGTCTCTTTCGAAGAACCTGCTCGACGGCCCGCTCCGATGCGGCCGCGAGCGCGAGCGCCGCTCTCGCGAGTGCGACCCCTTCCATCGCCCGGTCGCGCCGGGCGCTTGCCTCCGTCAGGGCACGGCGCCCGAGCGGCAGCCAGCGCACGTAGGCCTCGACGGTGGCGTCTCCCCCGTTCTCGGCGAGCGCGAGATCGGCTTCGCGAGCCAGGCGGGCGGTCGCCTCGGCGACCGCCCGTTCCGCCTGACTTTCAGTCGCCAGCGCATCGGCGAGCCCATGTCTTGCCCCGTCGAGTTCGCCTCGCCGGATCTCCAGCAGGCGCGCGAGATCATCGGCTCGCATGACGCGACCCTGCGGCATGATGACGCCGAGCCCGTCGCTTCCTCGCCGCGAGCGCACTCGTCAGGATCGAGGTCGCGCGCGGGGTCACCGGTCGTTCCCCTGCCGGTCCGGCTGCATGGCGGCCGCGAGTGCCGACAGGGTGTCTGCCCGGCTGCCCCGTTCCAGCTTTCCCTGCCGGAGCACGGCTTCGATCCGGGGCGCGAGACGGATCGCCTCGTCGACCTCGGCATCGCTGCCCGGCTTATAGGCTCCGAGACGGACCATGTCGGCCATCTCTCCCCAGCGGGCTAGGATCCGTCGTGCATGCGTGACCCGGGCCGCATCCTCGTCGCCGAGGCAGCCGGTCGCGGCACGCGACAGCGAGCGGAGCACGTCGACCGCCGGATAGCGGCCGGTCTCGCCGATCGTGCGATCCATCACGACATGCCCGTCCAGGATCCCTCGGACGGCGTCCGCGACCGGCTCGTTGTGGTCGTCGCCCTCGACGAGAACGGTGAACAGGGCGGTGATCGCGCCTGAACCGGTCGAGGCGGGTCCTGGCCCGGCTCGTTCGAGGAGGCCGGGCAATTCCGCGAAGACGCTCGGCGGATAGCCCCGGGTGGCGGGCGGCTCACCGGCGGCGAGGCCGATCTCGCGCAAGGCCAGGCAGAAGCGGGTGACACTGTCCATCATCAGGAGAACCGACCGCCCCTCGTCACGGAACGCTTCGGCGACCGCCATCGCGGCATAGGCGGCCTGCCGGCGCATCAGCGGAGGCTGGTCGGAGGTCGCGACCACCAGCACGGATCGGGCAAGCCCTTCGGGGCCGAGGTCATCCTCGACGAACTCACGAACCTCTCGGCCGCGCTCTCCGACCAGGGCGAAGACGGCGACGTCGCAAGCGGCGCCCCTGGCCAGCATCGACATCAGCGTCGACTTGCCGACGCCTGATCCCGCGAACAGGCCGAGCCGCTGTCCAGTCCGCATCGGGCAGAACAGGTCGAGCGCGCGCACGCCGAGTTCGAGGGGGTCGCCGAGCCGGGCGCGTCCCGCCGCATCAGGCGGCGATCCGCGGAACGAACGGACAGGACCGCAAGGCAACGGTCCCCGCCTGTCGAGCGGTCGGCCGAGAGGGTCGACAATCCGCCCGAGCCATCCCTGGCAGACCGGGAGCCCGGGACGAGTGCCGGGGCCGGCTGCGGCGCGGCGGACCTCGACGCGCGTTCCCGGACCGATCCCGTCCGTTCCGCCATAGGGCATGGCGCGCGCGATGCCCTGGTGGAAGGCCACGATTTCCGCGTCCACCGGGCCGGCCCGGGTGGCGAGAAGCACCCTGTCGCCGAGCCCCACATGGCCGGCGACGCCGCCGATCTCGACCGTCAGCCCGGCCGCTCCCGTGACCCGACCCGACACGAGCATGGGCGGGACCCCGCGCAGGGCCTGTTCGAGCGAGGAGAGATGTTGGTCGAGCATCGCACTCCTTCCCGGATTCATTCCGGTTACGCGAGAATTTGCTGGACCAATACAACCTCAAGTGGTAAACAGATCGTCAGGGAACAGGCTGAAGGTGCAACAATGCGTACCCTACTCGTAGAAAGCGGCATGGCGGTCGCGCGTGGTCTCCTCTCCCTCTTCCGGACCCAAGGGGTCGTCGCCGACCACGCCGAGGCGATCGGCGAGGCGTTCGATCTCCTCCGGCATTACGAATACGACCTCATCATCGCCGGTGCGCCGGGCGATGCCCAGAGCGGGACCGATCTGGTGCGCCGCCTGCGGATGGCCCGGATCGCGACCCCGGTGGTGGTTCTGTCGGCTGATGATGATCCGCGGACGCGCATCCACGCGTTCTCCATGGGTGCCGACGACGTGCTCGTGCGCCCCTTCGATCCCGCGGAACTGCTTGCCCGCATGCAGGCGATCGTTCGCCGCAGCAAGGGCTTCGCCGAGGCGTCGCTGACCGTCGGATCCCTCGTCGTCCGGCAGGATCGTCGGGAAGTGACGGTTGCCGGGCGGGAAGTGCGGGTGACCGGCAAGGAGTTTGCGATCCTCGAGCTTCTGGTGCTCCGGAAAGGGAGCGTGCTGACCAAGGATGCCTTCCTCAATCACATCTATGGCGGTCTCGACGAGCCCGAGGCCAAGATCATCGACGTCTTCATCTGCAAGCTTCGCAAGAAGCTCGCGCTGGCCGGAGCCGACAATCTGATCAGCACCGTGTGGGGGCGAGGCTACATGATGAAGGATCCTGCGGAGTCCGGTTTCCGGCATGCGCAGGCCACGGCTGCTTCCATCCTCTCGGCGGCCTGACGTCTCCGGCTCGCGGTCAGGCCGTGAACTGCTCGACGATGATCCTTTCGGAAAGGTTGAGCGCCGGATCGAACAGGACCGTGATCGCGACGCTTCGATCCTCGCTCACCCCGACCGATACGACGTCGCGGACCTCGGTGAAGTCGGCGACGGCTGCCACGGGACGCTTCTCGTGCTCGAGCACCTCGAAATTCACATCGACGGAACTCGGCAGCAGGGCGCCCCGCCAGCGCCGGGGGCGGAAGGCACTGATCGGCGTCAGCGGAAGCAGGTTTGCCGAAAGCGGGACGATCGGCCCGTGCGCCGACAGGTTGTACGCCGTCGATCCTGCCGGCGTCGCGACCAGGACGCCGTCGCAGACCAGCTCGGACAGTCGCACCTTGGCGTCGACGGTGATCCGGATCTTGGCGGCCTGCCTCGTCTGCCGGAACAGGAACACGTCGTTCAGCGCGAGTGCCTCCTCGACGATGCCGGCACTCGTGACGGCATGCATTCGGAGCGGGTGAAGGGTGGCGGCCTGGGTTCCGGCGAGCCGTACCGGAAGGTCGTCGGGCGAGAACCCGTTCATCAGGAAGCCCACCGTCCCGCAGTTCATCCCGTAGACCGGGAGGCCCGTCGTCATCGTATGATGAAGCGTCTCCAGCATGAATCCGTCACCGCCGAGGCAGACGACGACGTCGGCCTCGGACAGCGGCACGTCGCCGTAACGCTTGGCGAGAAGCTCCGCCCCCTCCTGCGCCACCCGTGTTCCGGCCGCGCGGAGCGCGACGCGCGTCAGCGCGCGCGGCTTCTCGGCATCCGGCACGGCGCGAAGCGGGGAAGGGTGATCGTTCAATCAAGCGCCTTCCGGTGTGACCACACCGGCATGTCGCGCCGGATGCGCGCGGCGAGATCGAGCTCGACCGAGGCCGTCGCCCACCCGACGCCGGGAGACGCCTGCGCGACCACCGTTCCCCAGGGATCGCAGATCATGGCGTGGCCGAACGTCAGGCGCTCGGTCCCTCTCGCATCGGTGTGGCGTCCGGTCGTCGCGGACGCCGCAATCCAGCACTGCGTATCGATGGCTCGCGCCCGGATCAGCGTCTCCCAGTGTGCCTGTCCGGTCTCCTGGGTGAAGGCGGCCGGCACGAGAACGAGGTCTGCCCCATGGTCCCGAAGGGCTGAGAACAGCACCGGGAAGCGGAGGTCGTAACAGATGGTGCAGCCCACGGTGAGGCCGCCCGCGGAGAACGTCACGATCCTGTCGCCGGGCCCGTATAGATCGCTCTCGCGGTAACCCTCGCCGCTGGGCGTGATGATGTCGAAGAGGTGGATCTTGCGGTATCGCGCCAGTTCCTGACCATCCGGGCCGAATGCGAGACTGGTGTTGAACAGCCGTTCGCCGGATTTCTCGCCGATCGAGCCGCCATGAAGGATGATCCCCTGGGCGCGGGCGAGCGCTCCGAGAAAGCGGTGGATCGGCCCAGCGTCCTCGGGATGGCCGGCGCGGGGCAATTGCTCCGCCGCGAGGTATTTTGCTTCCCGCGTGCCGCCGAGGCAGCTCCACATTTCCGGGAGCACCACGAGGTCCGGTTGGTCCGCGCGACACGCCGACCGCACCACGCGCTCGACCTCCGACATGTTCCGGGTCAGATCATGCCCTGGCGAGAGCTGCAAAACCGACAGGCGCATCGGAACGCTCCCTGGCTTCGGCTCAGCGCTCGCCGCGATCCGGCTCAAGAAGACGCGCGAGTTCCGGCGGCAACGTCTCGCGGAGGATCGGATCGTATTCTCGAGCCAGCGTGTCCCGGATCCAGGACATCAGCATCGGTTCGGCTTCCGTCGCCGAACCGATGCGGGCCGCCTGCTCTGCATCCCATCCGCTCATGCAACGTCAGCGCGAAGCACGCCCACGGGTTTCGCAGCCCGCTCGGCATCATCTCGCAAAGGTCGAGATCCTGAGGCCCGCGGCGAGGCGTCCGATGTCCTGGGCCGCGGCCGAGACCGGAAAGCGAAGCGGCAGCGGGATCTGGCTCCTGATCGCGTCACGCATCCGCCCGTCCCGCCGGACCACTCCGGCGCATCCCGGCTCGAGGCCGAGGAAGCTCCGCGAAACCCGGGACAAGGTTGCGAAAGTCTGCTCTCCGCTCCCATGACTACTCGCCTGGTTCACCACGATGCGAGCATCGATGGCGACGGACGGGCTACCGGGAGATGCCAGCCGCCTCTTGTCCTGGGCATGAAGCTTCAGGACGACGTAGGCGTCCGTGAGCGACGTCGGCTCGTCCGTCGCCACCACGAGGAGGGTGTCCGCCCAGCAAGCCATCCGGCGCATGGCCCGGTCGATCCCCGCTCCGAGATCGAGGATGACGACACTGTAGTCATGCTGCTTGTCCAGGATCATCAGCATCGATTCGAGATCGGCCGCCGGCATCGTGGAGAGCGCCCCGGAACCGGCGCGTCCGGGGAGAACGTCGAAGCAGCCCTCGCCATAAACGGTCACGGCATCTGCGAGCGGACAGGTCGCATCGATCAGGTCCCCCAGATCGCGGGTCGGCGAAAGCCCGAGCTGGACATCGACATTGGCCAGACCGAGGTCGCCGTCCACCAGCAGCACGCGTTCGCCGTCGCGGGCGAGCGACGCCGCGAGCGAGATGGCGATGCAGGTCTTCCCGACACCACCCTTGCCGGACGCGACGGCGACCGTTCGGGGTGGATGAGACGTAGGGGCCATCATGTCGTCAGCCGGTGCCGGCAGCGACGGCATGCCGCGTTGTGGATCCATCGGTAGACCACTCCTGTTCGGACGACGCGAGCGGGTCGCCGCTGATCGGTGCGGGGAGGCGATCCCGGCGCCCGGCCGGGGTCCGGAGGCGCTCGGCGAGCATCAAGGGGTCAAGCGGCACCAGACCGTCGACGGCGCCGGGTGCATTGCCAGCTTCGGTGAGCACCAGGCCGGACCGGACCGCGGGCTCGATGATGCCGCCGAGCCGTCGCGAGATGTCGAGGCGGGTCGGCAGCAGATGGCTGGCGCCGAGGGCGGCGTACGCCGCGGCGATCTCGCAGGCGTGCCCGACGTCGAGGCCGGCCGGGAGTGTAAGGAGGATCTCCGCCGACGCCGCCTTGCTCAATGCCGCAAGACTGGCCCGGTCCCCGTCCGAGAAGATGTCGAGGCCGGCGCCATCGATCAGGACGGGGGCGCCCCCGATGCGCCGCGCGACGGCCCGCCTGAGCTGTCCAGGCTCACGGGCGACAACCAGTGTGAGCCCGAGAAGCTGCGTCATCGCTGCGAGCTGCTCGATCGCTCCGGCCTTGTTCCCGTCGGTGGAAATCACCAGAGGGCTCTCGCCGCGCAGCACGAGCCGGGTCGCCACCTTGATCACGGACAGCGTCTTCCCGGCACCGGGCTCGCCGGCGAAGAAGAGCGGAGCGTCGCCGAGCCGCAGCGGCAGCTTGCCGAACCGGATCGAGCTCGCCAGCCCCTGCACGAGATCGGGTTCAAGCAGCTTCTGCACCAGATCCGCCGAGATCCCGTGCGATGCGAGGCTTTCCCGCAGAATGGAACCGTCGCTGTCGCGAGGCGGAGGAATGACGAGCGGGGCAGGCGTCCCGCTCGGGCCGGCCGCGCTTGCCGCCACGATCTCGATCCCGCACTCGGCCTCGCGGGTCTCGAGGATGAGCCCGTCCTCCCCGAACGCGCGCCGGACCGCGGTCATCGCGGCGGCGAGATCGGGTCCGCGGAAAACGCGCAGCCTCATCCTTGGTCACCTGCCACGATCGTCATACCGTTCCCAGCGTCTTGATCCGGGCGCGGACGGCGATCTCGTTCTGGGAGAGCACCGGCGTCGAAGGCCTCACGCGATCCACGATCGCGTGGACATGCGGGCGGAGCGCCTGGCTGACCAAGACAACGGGCGTCTCGCCGCCGCGAACGCCGTTGTCGATCGCGGTTCGCAGTCGCTCGACGAACTCGGACAGCTTGCTCGGCGCCATCGCGAGCTGCCGGTCATCCGCGGAGCCGCTCAGGCTCTCGGCGAAGGCCAGTTCCCACTCGGGTGACAGGGTGATCAGCGGAATGTATCCGCCAGCGCCGACATGCGCGTCGCTGATCTGGCGGGCGAGACGGGTGCGGACATGGGCGAGCATGGACGGGATGCCCCGCAGACCGGCGCTGGCCGCCTCCTGGATCCCTTCGAGGATGGTCTGGAGATCGCGGATCGAGATGCGCTCGGCGAGGAGGCCCTGGAGCACCCGCTGCACGGTTCCGGCCGTCACGACGGATGGAATGAGGTCGGAGACGAGGCGCTGCTGCTCGCGGGGAAGCTCTTCCAGGAGCTTCTGGGTCTCGGCATAGGTCAGGAGCTCGGCCATGCATTCGCGTGCCGTCTCTGTCAGATGCGTCGTCAAGACACTGGCCGCGTCGACGACCGTGAGGCCGCGGAACAACGCCTCCTCGCGGATCGACTGGTCGATCCAGACCGCGGGAAGATTGAATGTCGGCTCCTTTGTCTTCTCGCCGGGCAATTCAGGGATCCCGCCCCGCGGATCCATGACGAGAAGTCGGCTCGCGCGGACCTGGCCGCGCGCGGCCTCGACCTCCTTGATCCGGATGACGTAGGTCTCCGGGTCGAGCTGCATGTTGTCCTGGATGCGGACGGGCGGCAGGACGAACCCCATCTCCGATGCGATCGCCCGGCGCAGCGACTTGATCTGCTCGGGCAGACGCGCCCCGTCGCCGCCGGCGAGGCCGAGGAGCCCGTAGCCGAGCTCGAGGCGGACCATGTCGATCCGCATGGCTTCCGAGACCGGTGGCTCGGTGCTGGCGGGCGCGGCTCCGACGACCACGGCGTCGGGCTCGATGCCTGGACGATCCAGCGGATGCTTGTGCCGAAGCCAAGCACCGCCGCCGGCGATGCCCGACAGCGCGAGAAAGGGGAGGGCCGGGAGACCGGGCATGAGGGCCAGTAGACCCGCCGCCGCGGCTGCGAGAGCGAGCGGTTTCGGGCTGCCGCCGAGCTGGCGGACGAGCGCCACGTCCGCCCGTCCGTCGACGCCGCCCTTGGTCACCACGATGCCCGCCGCGGTGGACACGAGAAGTGCCGGGATCTGTGACACGAGCCCGTCCCCAACGGTCAGCGTCGTGAAGGTCGAGGCCGCATCTCCGATCGCCATCCCATGGCGGCCGAGCCCGATCGCGAGCCCGCCGAGGATGTTGATGACCGTGATCAGGAGACCGGCGATCGCGTCGCCGCGGACGAACTTCGCCGCGCCGTCCATCGCACCGTAGAACCCGCTCTCCTCCTCGAGTTCCCGACGCCTCGTCCTCGCCGTCCTTTCGTTGATCGCGCCGGAGGAGAGCTCGGCGTCGATCGCCATCTGCTTGCCGGGCATGGCATCGAGGCTGAAGCGGGCCGCGACCTCGGCGATGCGCCCGGAGCCCTTGGTGATCACCATGAAGTTCACGACGAGCAGGATCGTGAACAGGATGGCGCCGATGACGACGTCGCCGCCCATCAGGAAACCGCCGAACGCTGCGACGACGCGGCCGGCCGCGAGCGACCCCTCGCTCCCGTGACTGAGGATCAGCCTCGTCGTCGCGACCTCGAGCGAGAGGCGGAGAAGCGTGGTCAGCAGCAGCAGCGTCGGGAAGCTCGTGAAGTCGAGAGGACGTTCGAGGAACAGGGCGACCATGAGCACGAGAACCGCGGCGGTCACGGAGAGCGAAAGGCCGAAATCGAGCACGAGCGTCGGAAGCGGGAGGATGAGGATCGACAGCAGAGCCACCACCCCGAGCGCCAGGAGCACGTCGGATTGCGGCTTTCCGTTCCGGAGGCGCGACGCCAGTCCGGCGAGGCCGCCCCGTGCCAACGTCTCGGTCCGGGCAATGCTGCCGCTCAAGCGGCGACCCCGCTGGCCGGCGCGGGCACGTCGATCCCGTCGCGCGCATAGTCCTTCAGCTTGTTCCGGAGCGCACGGATGGAGATCCCGAGGATGGTCGCCGCATGCGTGCGGTTGCCGAGCGTATGGCGCAGCGTCTCGATGATGAGCGCCTGCTCGACATCGCACACCGACCGTCCGACGAGCGTCGCCATCGATCCGTCACCGATAGACGGCGCGTCACCGCATCGGGTGAACGGCCCGTCATTCGACGAGGTCCGTCGACCAAGCTCCAGGGCCGGGGATCCAAGCACGTCCCCTTCGGCGAGGAGAACCGCGCGATGCATCGCGTTTTCGAGTTCTCTGACGTTGCCGGGCCAGTCATGCGAGGTCAGGATCTCGATCGCGTCGGGCGTCAGGCGCCGGTGCGGCAACCCGTTCGCTTCCGCGAATCGCCCCGCGTAGTGCTCGGCCAGGACGGCGATGTCTCCTGGACGCGCCCGGAGGGGTGGGATCGCGAGGGAGACGACGTTGAGGCGGAAGAAGAGATCCGCCCGGAAACGTCCGGCTTCGATTTCGGCCTGCATGTCACGGTTACTCGTCGCGACCACGCGGACGTCGATCCGGACCGGCGCATTCCCTCCCAGTCGGTCGATCTCGCGTTCCTGGAGCGCCCGAAGGAGCTTGGCCTGCAGGCGAACATCCATCTCGCTGATCTCGTCGAGAAGGATCGTGCCGCCGTGCGCCGCCTCGAACTTGCCGATGCGTCGTCCGAGCGCTCCGCTGAAGGCGCCCTTCTCGTGACCGAAGAGCTCCGACTCCAGGAGCGTGTCGGGGATGGCGGCACAGTTCATCGCGACGAAAGGACCGTTTGCGCGGCGTGATTTCTGGTGGATCCGGCGGGCCAGGACCTCCTTGCCGGTGCCGGACTCGCCTGCGATCAGGATCGAGGCGTCGGAGACCGCCACCTGCTCGGCACGCCGTACGATGCGAAGCATGGCCGGGTCGCGCGCGATCAGCGCATGCGGCGCGCCGGCCGTGGCTTCGAGGATGGACGCGATCAGGTCCGGATCGGGCGGGAGAGGCAGGAATTCGGATGCGCCGGCGCGGATTGCATCGGCCGCGGAGGCCGGCGTCACGTCCCGGCCGCACGCGACCACCGGGATCCGGATCCGCTCCGCCGCCAGCCGGGTCACGAGCCAGCCGATGTCGGGCGAGATGGACGGTCCGATCTCGTAGAGCACGAGGTTGAAACGTCCGTCCGAACGGAGTCGATCGAGAGCCTCGCCGGGTGCATCCGCCTGCTCGAGAGCCGCGCCGCGCGCGGTCGCCATCGACGCAGCCCGCCCGAGTTCGCCGGCGAGAGATCCCACGATCATGACGCGCAGGGCGCTCATCCGGCGCGGTCCGTCTTGATGATCTCGGTCATCGTCACACCGAGGCGGTTGTCGTCGATCATCACGACCTCGCCGCGTGCGACTAGTCGGTTGTTGACGTAGATGTCGATCGCCTCGCCCAGCCGACGGTCGAGCTCGACCACGGCACCGCGACCGAGCTTCAGAAGCTGGTTCACCTGCATCGTCGCCTTGCCGAGCACGACGCTGACCGTCACCGGGATGTCGAACACCGCGTCGAGGTTATAGGTGGAGCGAGGAGCGGGAGCATCCGGCACGGCAGATGCCGACCCCGCAAGCTCGGCAAGATCCACGTTGGTGGCCATCATTTCTCTCCTCGAGCGTTGGCGACAAGCACGTCCTCGTCCAGCAGACCGGCTTCGGAGAGCGCGGCCGCCATCATCGTCCGGATCGCGTTCACGTCCCGCGTCGCCGAGCCGTTTCGCCACCTCGCCCGAAGGTCGGAGCGACCGAGCGCCGCACTGGCGACAAGCGAGATTTCGGTCCCGCTCTGGCTCCACGGGCCGAGCGTCTGCTCTGCGGTCGCGACAAGGTCCGGGTGCAGATCGATCGAGATCGGGCCCTCGTCGACCAGCGAGGCCATGATCTCGGCGAGCGTCGAGCGAAGCTGGTCTGCGGCGAAACGATCCGCGAGGCATGGAAGGAAGCTGGTCAGCATGGTGAGCGCGGTCGACGCGATGCGACGACACTCGGCCTCGAGACGCGATGAAGCGGCGTCTCGCGCTTCGGCAAGCGACCTGGCTGCCTGCTCGAGCGAGACGGCACGCTTGGCCTCGAGCCCAGCAAGCGTCTCTCGTCGCCCAGCCAGGATCCCCTCCTCGCGGGCGATCGCGACGGCATCCTGCAACTCGGTCGCCGAGTAGCGCGGGATGTCCTCCGGCGGCGTGTGCTCCGGGGCGAGGTCCGGGTGCGGCTCCGGAGGGCACGGGGACGGTACCGGTTCGTCATCGAAATCCTCGGCGAACAGGACACCGGGGATGAAGCTCGACAGGTGGCGGGCGAGGATTTCCATCGCGTTACATCACCATCTCGTCGGCGGCACCCGGGGAGATGTCGATCTCGCCCGCCTGCGCCAGCTCCTTCGCAGCGGCCACGATGCTGGCCTGCGCCTCGTCGACGTCGCGGAGTCGGGTCGGGCCGAGCGCCGCGATGTCGTCGCGCAGCATCTTCTGAGCACGATCCGACATCGAAGCCAGGAACACGTTCAGAACGGTGGGGGACGCCCCCTTGAGGGCAACCGGCAGTCTTTCCTTCTCGATCACCCGCAGGATGCTGCCGATGGCCGGTGCCGACAGGCGGCCGAGGTCCTGGAACGTGAACATCAGCGCCTTGATGCGTTCCGCCGCCTCGGCGTTACGTTCCTCGAGCGCCGTGATCAGACGCTGCTCGACCTGCCGGTCGAGATTGTTGAAGACCTCCGCCAGCAGCTCGGAGCTGTCGCGGTGCGTGCTCCGGACCAGATTCGACATGAATTCAGCTCGCAACGTGTTCTCGACACCGTCCAGGACTTCACGCTGCACGCTCTCCATGTGCAGCATCCGGAACACCACGTCGACCGCGAGACCCTGCGGCAGGAGCGCCAGGACGCGGGCCGTCTGTTCCGGCTTGATCTTGCTGAGAACCACCGCGACGGTCTGCGGGTATTCATTCTTCAGGTAGTTCGCGAGCAGGGTTTCGCTGACGTTCCCGAGTTTGTCCCACATCGTCCGTCCGGCCGGCCCGCGAATCTCCTCCATGATGTGTTGTGCCCGCTCGCGCGGGAGCGTGCTCATCAGAAGTCGCTCGGTACTCTCGAAGGAGCCGCGGAGAGAACCGGTGCTGCCGACCGTCTCGCTGAATTCGTGGCAGAGTCGTTCCACGGTCTCGGCGGCCACCGAGCCCAGCCGGATCATCGCCGTCGAGATCTCCTTGATCTCGTCCTCGTGCATCATCTCGAAGAGGCGCGCGCAGCGTTCCTCGCCGAGTGCCAGCATGAGCACGGCGGCTTTCTGCGGGCCGGTGAAGGCCTGGCTCGAGGGCACGGTCATTCCCTGTCTCCCTCGCCGAGCCAGCCGCGCACGATCGACAGGCTCTCGTCCGGATAGTGCTCGACCAGGTTCGCCAGACGCTTGATGGATTGGGCTTGTACGCGTCCGTCGACGTGATCCATCTCGACCGTCCCGCCGCCCGTTTCGATCCGCCCGGCACCCGGCGGAGCGGCGAGCCGCTTCACCTCGTCCGCCGGCAGCGCAACCAGCGTGCTCTCCCGGGTTCCGGGCCGTGTCGTGGTGTCGCCATCCCGTCCGAGCGTAGCGGGCGGGGTGCCGACTGCGGTCAGCCGACCGATCATCGGGCGGAATATAAACAAGGCGACGGCGAGAACGACGACGGCAATCAACCCGCTCTGGCCGAGCCGGATCGCGTCGGCTTCGGGAAGACCGAGAAGTCGCCGGGGTTGCTCGTCCGGCAGGACCGCGTCTGGCACGGAGAACGGCATCGACACCACCGTCACCACATCCCCGCGCTTCGCATCGAAGCCGATCGCGCTCTTGACGAGCGTGGTGATCGCGGCGAGATCGGCGTCGCTTCGCTTCCTCCACACGGGATGCCCGGTCGCGTCCTCGACCTCGCTGCCGTCGACCATCACCGCGAGGCTGATCCGTTTCACCCGCGGCGCCGACTGGACGAGCGTGCGCACGGTCTTCCCGATTTCGTAGTTGTCGGTTTCCTGTTTGCGCTCGTCCTGGCTTCCAGCGGGCAGCCGGCCGGCATCGGCATTCGGAAGATTGTTCTGGACCGAAGTGTTCTGCTGGGCCTCCTGATGGTTGCTCTTGTCCGATGTCGTCTGCTGGCTGCGGAGAACCTGCTGGTCCGGATTGTAGGTCTCGTCGGTCTCGTTGACCTGATCGAGATCGAGTGTCACCGAAGCCTCGGCCCGGACCTTGTCGGGGCCGAGCGAAGCGTCGAGCATGTACTCGACTTCCTGGGACAGCCGGAGCTCCATCGAACGGCGGAGTTCGTCGGCGTTGCTCGCCATGCCCAGACCCTCGACAGGCGTGCCCGCCCGGGCCAGCACGTGTCCCCGGTTGTCGATGATGGCGATCGCCTGTGCCTTGAGGCCCGGAACCGCTGCCGAGACCAGATTGAGAATTGCCTGGACGGTTTCCGTGTCAAGCCGGGCTTCGCCGCGGAGCTCCAGAAGCACGCTGGCCTGGGCCGCGTCCTCGACGGCAGCAAACGGTTCCCGATGCGGGAGTACGAGATGAACGCGCGCGTTGCGGACACCGTCGATCAGCCGGATGCTGCGAACGAGTTCACCCTCGAGCGCGCGGGTTCGGCTGATGTCCTGCTCGAACGGTGTCGCGGTGAGACCGTCCGACTTGTCGAAGATCTCGTCTCCGACCGAGCCGCCGGACGGCAGGCCGGACCGGGCGAGCAGGAGGCGCGCTGCCGGGACTGCCGCGGCTGGAACCGTGATCGCGTCGTCCGCCGCGTTCAACGCGTGCGCGATGTGCGCCTTGTCCAGGAGATCGGCCATCTCGGACGCCTCATGGATGTCAAGGTCGCCGTAAAGGAGCGACATGCCTCCGTCGTCCGATCCCGAGCCGCCACCACGGATCACCAGGAGGAGAAGCATGCAGGCCATCCCGAAGGTCACGAGTCCGAGGGCGGCGAGCTTGGGCGCGCCCAGGGCACGAAATCCGTCAAGCAGGGCTCGTGGGCCGGTCGGAGACGCAGGCTCCGCGATGGTCGTGCTGGTCATGATCTCGCGTATCCCGACGGCGGCGACCTGCCGCACGTCCAGGATGGCGTGGATCTCTTGCGGAAGTGTGAAGACCCCGGCAGCTAATGCCGGGTCAGTTCGACAGAGAGCCGATGTCGCTCTCGTCGAGGCTCATTCCACCGAACGAGTAGTCGACCGAGGACCCGCTCTTCGCGACGCCGGTCACGGTGCCGGTCGATGTGAAGGGAACGGCCGTGGTGTCGCCGGAGCTGTCGCCGGTCATCACCGAGACGTTGTAGGCGCCGTCCGGCTCCTGCACGCCGGTGTTCGACTGTCCGTTCCAGCTCCAGCTGTTGGCGCCTGCGCTCGAAGTAAGGGTCACGTCCTTCACGTCGACACCGCTCGAGTTGGTGATCGAGATGGCGACCGGCTCGGCGCTCGGCGTATCGAAATTGACCGTGGCGGAACCAGACTGGAGCGGCATCACGTTGCCCGAGATGCTGACGTTCTTGCCGACCTCGCCGGATCCTTGGGACAGATCCTGGGCCTGGGTGAGCTGGATCAGCTGTGTCAGGTTGGAGTTGGTCTGGACCTGCTGCTCGACGCCCGAGAACTGCACGAGCTCGGTCGTGAACTGGTCGGAATCCATTGGGCTGTCGGGATCCTGATCCTGGAGCTGGGTCGTGAAGAGGGTCAGGAAGTCGTTGTAGTTGCTGGTCAGCGAACCGAGCGCCCCGGACGAACTGGAGGCGCTCGATGAACTCGTAGCGCCGGAGCTGCCCGAGGAGGCGGATACCGCCGCTGCGGCGCTGGTCGACGAGGATGACGCCGTCCTCGATGCGGTGAGCGCGGCCGAGGACAGCGCGCTCAGCTGCGTGTTGGTCAGTGTCCCGCTCATTCCGGTGTCTCCGCGCCGAGGTTCAGGCCGTGATGTTGATGGCGGTGCCGCCGCCGGCGTCATGCTGCAGACGGATCGTTCGGGACGCCTCGCCGGCATCACCGGCCCGGCGGATGTCGTCGCCCGACACCTGATGCCAGCCGTCACGCCGGCCGGATCCGGGGCCGCTGCCGGATCCCGCGCCGTCGTTCGGGTTCATGGAGCTGCCCGAAGGATCTCGGGTGGACGCGGCGTCGGAGAGCTCGTAGCGAACGGCGCGGTCGCCTTCGATGCCGGCTTGGTCAAGCATCGCGTGCAGCTCGCGGTGATCCGTCATCACCGCGCGAAGCGTGTCCGCCTGATCGGCGGTGACCGTCACCTGCGTCGATCTGCCGTCTTCTCCCGATGCAAGCCGGACCTCGAGGGTGCCGAGCGCGGCGAGCGACACGCGGACGGCGACCGCGTCGGGCTGCTGGCCTCCGAAAGAAACCTCGGCGCGTCCGGCCAGCGGAGCCGGCTTGTCCTCGCCGATGATGTCCGGCGTGGCCGGATCGGCGGCGGCGAGGGTCTTGTCGGACGAAAATTCCGAACCGGGGCTCAGAGGGATGGAATGCTCCGCTCTGAAGCCGCTCTCAAAATCAACCATGTGGGGTTCGGGGGAGACGACGAAGGTGCCGGCAGCCGAGGCCTGCGCCGTGATCGCCGCGGGGCCGGCGGCGCTCGGGTCCGCCGATGTTGTCGGGTCCCGTTCCGCCCGGCCTTCCGGATCGTGAGAAGCGCGGGTCTCGCGGGTCGTGTTCGGCGACGTGCGCCGGTCGACGGTCGGCAGCGGGCCAGCGGCGGGCGCCTGGATGCCGCTTGTGGTTCCGCTGACACTCGCGCCGGTCGCACCGGTCATGGTCAGCAAGAGCTCCGAGGCCGGTGCTCCTGCGGCACCAACTTCCCCGCCAGACCTGCCGGCCGTCGAAGCAGGACCGGTCGTCGCGCCCGGGTGTTTGCGCGTCGCCGCCTGCTCGTTCGGGCAGTCGTGCAGGGCAGCACCGGCCGGAGCTTGGGTCGGCGCGATGTCCGCCAGGCCATCGGCGTCTGCCGCCGATTGGAACGACGGGCTCCCGAGCCTGCCGCGGCGCGCGTTCGCCCCGTCGCGACCGAGGACCGTGGCACCGACGGAGGCCGCGCCGCTCTCGTCGTCCGTGTCCGCCGGCGTGGTGGTGGCTGAACTCGACCGCTCCCCGCTCGGTATCGGGCCGACCCCGGCAGCGGCCCATTCCGGCGAGGGCATCGGCGTCGGAAGTGGAACCGTGGCGGGTTCGGGGCCGACCGGCCCGGCTGGCGCGGCCGACGGGATCGTGCCGGCCTTCGCCTCGGCCGGATCGTTTCCGGTCTCCCCCGTCCGGCGGAGAGGCTCGCTCTTCGCCATCGATCGTCGGGGCGTCGTCGGCTCGGAGTTCCGGCCATCCGTGTTCGTCGGCGACAGGCGAGCGGACGGAAGTCGCGCGGCACCCGGTCTCGCCGTCAGCGGCACCAGGCGGCCCCCGGGATCCGGATCCGTGACGGAAGGCGACGCGGCGTCGAGAGCGATCGCGAACGACGGGCCTCCGGTTCCCGTGGAGGCGCCGGTGCTCGCGCCGGCCGCGATCAGGCCGGATGCTCTCGCGCCTCCGTTCGTCATCTGACGTTCTGCCCGCACTCTCTGCCGCTCCGCATGCCGGACCCGCGATCGCGATCCCGCAGCCATTCTGCAAGTCCCGGACCAGAGGATCGCAGCCGGAAACACCTCGCGCGCCGCAGTTCCTGAAGGTGCAGCCGGTGCCCGCCCGGCCAAACTTGCCCGGCAGATCCTGCCGCTTCCGTGGCGAACGGTGATGGTTCGCGAGGGGAAAACGGGGGGCAAGCGGTGGCACGCCGCGTGCTGTATCCCACGCTTGGCGGGACGCTTGCCGGCTCGCCGACCGAGGCGGCCGGGCCGCCGCAGCAGAAAGGAACCGCTCATGTCCCTTCTTGGCGCAATGAACACGGCGGACAGCGGCCTGACTGCCCAGTCCGCCGCCTTCACCAACATCTCCGACAACATCGCGAACAGCCAGACGGTCGGCTACAAGGGCGTCACCACGTCGTTCGCCGACTATCTCACCAGCAGCACTGCGGCGGAGAACATGTCCGGTGCGGTAACCACCACGCCGCAATACGAGAACGACGTCCAGGGCACGATCACATCAAGCTCTGATCCTCTCGCGCTGGCGATCTCGGGCCAGGGCTTCTTCGCGGTCGACGAGACGACCGGTGCGAACGGAACAAGCTTCAACAATACCCAATACTACACCCGGGACGGCGACTTCACCCAGAACACGCTCGGGTATCTCGTCAACGGGTCGGGCGAATATCTAGACGGCTACAACATCGATCCGGCCACGGGAAGCATCGACACCGGCAGCCTGGCCCCGATCAAGGTCGACGAGAGCAGCCTCCCGGCGGTCGCGACGTCGTCCGTCGCCTACGCCGCCACGCTGCCGACCTCGATGAGCGCCGGCACGACGGCCTCATCCACCGTCTCGGTCTACGACAGCGCCGGCGCCTCCCACGACATCAATCTTTCCTGGGCGCCGACCGGAACGGCCGACCAGTACACGCTGACGATGACGGCTCCCGACAGCAGCACCTCGCTCGGCAGCGCGACGGTCGACTTCAATGCCAACGGCACGCTCGCGAGCGTCACCCCCGTCTCCGGCGTGACCGGCGGCTCGAGCACGGCCGGTAGTCCCGCATCACTCACCTTGTCGCCCAACTTCACCGGCACCTCCCAGCCGATGACGCTCAGTCTCGGCACGATCGGGTCGTCGAACGGATTGACGATGGCAGGTTCCAGCTATTCAGAAACCTCGCTCAGCGCGGACGGCCAATCCGTCGGCAACTACACGGGCGTGTCGATGACGAGCAGCGGCGATGTCGTTGCCTCCTACGACAACAGCCAGACCCGGGTGATCGCGACCATCCCGATCGCGACCTTCACCGCGCCCGATGCCCTGCAGCGCCAGGACGGGCAGGCCTTCACCGCGACCGAGGGTTCCGGGCAGGCCAGCCTGGAAAGCGCCAACCAGAACGGCGCCGGATCGCTGGTGACGCAATCGGTCGAGAGCTCGAACACCGATATCTCGACCGACCTGACACGCCTGATCTCGGCGCAGCAGGCGTACGGTGCGAATGCCAAGATGATCACGACCGCCGACCAGATGATGCAGACGGCGATCGGCATGGTCCAGTGATGCAGAAGCCCGACGAAACGATCTATTAATCCTTCCCGCCTAGCCTCGCGCAGCCATGACCAGCCTCGACGGCGTCCTGTCCATCGCGACCAGCGGCCTCGCTGCCATCCAGGGGCAGATCGCGGTCGTTTCCCAGAACGTCGCCAATGCGGGAACGACCGGCTACGCGGAGGAGACGGTCGGCACGACGTCGCTGGTGGCCGGCGACCAGCCGTCGGGGGTCCGGCTTGGCACGGCGACGCTGGTGACCGCGCCGGCGCTGCAGAACAGCCTTTACGCGCAGAACGCCGCCGTTGCCTACCAGACGACCCTCAGCACGGCGATGTCGGCGATCACCGCCGTCGAGGGCTCGACCGACAGCGCGAGCGGCTCGTCGGGATCGCTCACCGACGGCGTGGCGACGCTCCAGTCCGACTTCACGACGCTGCAATCGGATCCGACCAACGCGTCCCAACAGCAGACCGTCGTCGACGACGCGACCGCGCTGGCGTCCAATGTGCAGAGCCTCGCATCGACCTACGCGACCGAGCGCCAATCCGCCTCGGACGGGATCGCCGGGAGTGTCGCCGCGATCAACCAGGCTTTGTCCACCATCGGGTCGTTGTCAGACCAGATCGTCGGCCTTCAGGCCGAAGGCGGCAGCACCGCCGGGCTGGAGAACCAGCGGAACGCGGCGATGTCGACGCTGTCGGGCCTGGTCGGGGTCAAGTTCCAGGAGCAGAGCAACGGCGACATGCTTGTGATGACGACGTCGGGGCTCGCGCTCCCGACGGACGCGACGAGTGGTCCGCTTTCCTACGTCTCGCCGACCTTGTCGGCGGCGAGCGCCTACGTCGCGGGTTCCCCGACCTCGACCATTCCGGCGATCGAGCTCGCCGGTGCTGACGTGACGTCGAGCCTGAGCGGCGGCACGATCGGTGCGCAGATCCAGCTCCGCGACGTGACGCTTCCGACCGATCAGGCGGAGCTCGACAGCTTCTCGTCGACGACCGCCCAGCGCTTCGACGCGCAAGGACTGACCTTGTTCACCGACGCGAACGGAAACGTCCCCACGACCGTCGCCAGCCAGGTCGGTTTCTCCGGTGTCATGCAGGTCAACAACGTCGTTGCGGCCACGCCGTCGCTCGTCTCGAGTGGCACGACCGCCGATGCATCGTCCACCCTGATCGATGGCATCCTGCAGACGACGTTCGGCACGCCGTCGACGCCGGTCGCGACGAGCGGGCTCGGGCCGGCTGCCACCCTGTCGCTTCCGTATTCCGGCCTGGGCAGCCTCGCCGATCTGGCGACGCGGCTGGTCTCCAGCCAGGGCGCCGACGCCACCGCCGCGTCGGGCGAGGTGACCGTACAGAGCGCCGTGCAGACGTCGTTGCAGACCAGCCTCGGCAGCGCCACCGCGGTCTCGACCGACAGCGAGATGTCGAAGATGACCGCGCTCGAGAACAGCTACACAGCCAACGCCAAGGTCATCGAGGCGGTACAATCGATGTATACGGATCTTCTCGACGCCGTGGACGCGACGACGTGAGCGGTGCCATCGCCGCGACGCTCCTGCCCTTCGGGCAGGTCGGCCAGCTCGGCGTCGCGGCACTCTCGCTCGCGAACCGCTACGATGCGCTCGACGCGCAATCCGCGAGCGGCCTCGTCGCTCCCGATGTTGCCGATCTCGGCGCTTCGACCGGCACCGTGCTCGATCTCCAGCCGCAGCTTGCCGCCTACAATGCCTGGAGCGGCAATCTCACGACGGCCGGGAACCAGCTGGCGGTGGCGCAGACCGCGCTCGCCAGCATCGGTTCGATCGCATCGTCGCTGTACACGACGCTGACCGGTCTCTCCGGCGACCAGGGGACCGATGTCACGACGGCGATCGCGACCGCCGCGACCGAGGCCTCGTCTTCCCTCGGCGAGCTCGGCACGTTGCTCGATACGCAATCCGCCGACGCCTACGTGTTCGGCGGGGCGGACGCCACGATCCCGCCAGTCACCAATCCCGCCACGCTCGGCTCCGGATCGCTGGCCTCGGCGATCGGCAGCGCGGTCGCCGGGCTGGCAGACAATGGTGCGGCGGGCACGATGGCGAGCATCCTGTCGCTCGCGACCACAACCGGCGCGGACCAGCCGTTCTCGGCCTCGATCGGGGGTGCCAATCCGGTTGGCCAGACGATGGTGATCGGCAACGAAGAGAGCGTGGCGGTCGGCGTCGCCGCGACCTCCGGCACGCTCGCGTCCCCTACGGCGAGCTCCACCGGCTCGCCGATCCGCGACCTTGTCGCGGTGCTCTCTGCGGTTGCCAGCATGGGCTCGTCCGACGCATCGGTCTCCGGCTTCTCCGATTTCGTCTCGGCACTGCGGACCACGACGGCGGGCGCCGTCTCGGG
This sequence comes from uncultured Acetobacteraceae bacterium, assembly GCA_964249405.1. Classification (GTDB taxonomy): domain Bacteria; phylum Pseudomonadota; class Alphaproteobacteria; order Acetobacterales; family Acetobacteraceae; genus CAXTPV01. The sequence continues at coordinate 40,086 of CAXUBX010000005.1, forward strand.
CCTGTCCGATCTCCAGGGCACGTTGGGCGCGACGCAGGATTTCGTGGCCTCGACCAGCACCAGTTACGGCGCGTTGTCCGGTGCCCTCACGACCCAGATCGGCTCGCTGACGTCGGTCGATCTCGCCAGCGTCTCGACCCAGTTGACCGGGACCGAAACGGCTCTTCAGGCCTCCTACCAACTCATCGCCGACCTCAAGGGCCTTTCGCTTGCCAGTTATCTCTGAGCGTTTCACCGGCTCTTAAGCGAACTCGGTCAGGATAGGGACATCGGGCGGTCGTCGGTTGCCGCTCGGAAAGGATACGGATGTCGAACCTGGTCCTGGAACTGAAGCCCGGAGAGACAATGCTGATCAACGGCGCCGCGATCCGCTTCCGGACGCGGACCCGCCTCGAGCTCGTCTCCCGCGCGCGCTTCCTGTTCGGCAAGCAGATCATGGAGACCGAAGATGCGTCGTCCCCGGCGACACGTCTCTACCATGCCCTTCAGATGGCCTACGTCGGTCCCGAGGAGCAGCGTACGGAAGCCATCGAGACCGCGCTTGCCCTTGTCGCCGAGAGGGAAGCCGCCGGTCCGGACAACCAGGCCGGCGCGATGCTCGGCGCCATTCGCGACGCGATGTCGTCCGGCGAATTCTACGGCGCGCTCAAGCTTGCCCGAAGCCTCGTTGCAGCCGAGAGGCTGACGGGAGTCTTGCCGAACAGGCCGATGAACATCCCTGCGTCGATCAGCCGTGCAGCATGTCGAGGTCGGCGAAGCGCGTGAATTCCGCTTCGAAGAACAGTTCGACCCTGCCGGTCGGCCCGTGGCGCTGCTTCTCCAGCAGAAGCTCCGCGCGGTTGTGCACCTGCTCCATGTCGCGCTGCCATTTCTCGAGCGCGGACTGGAACTTGTCCTCGGTGTCGAACGCCATCTGCTTCGGTGCTCGCTGCTGCAGATAGTATTCGTCGCGATAGACGAACATGACCGCGTCGGCATCCTGCTCGATCGAACCCGATTCGCGGAGATCCGAGAGCAGCGGCCGCTTGTCCTCGCGGCTCTCGACCGAACGCGAGAGCTGGCTGAGCGCGAGCACCGGCACGGCCAGCTCCTTCGCGATCGCCTTCAGCCCCTGGGTGATCATCGAGATCTCGAGCACCCGGTTGTCGGGCCGCGTGCCGAGCGCCGGTCGCATGAGCTGGAGATAATCGACCACCACCAGCGACAGCCCCCGCGTGCGTTTCAGCCGGCGGCACCGTGTGCGGAGCGCGGACAGCGTGATCGCCGGCGTGTCGTCGATCAGCAGCGGCAGCGCCTGCAGCTCGCGCGACACCTGGACGAACCGGTCGAAGTCGCGATGGCCGATCTCGCCGCGACGGATCCGTTCGCCGGAGACGCGCGCCTCCTCGGCCAGCAGCCGCGTCGCGAGCTGGTCGGCGCTCATCTCGAGCGAGAAGATGATGACGGATCCCTTCGGAACCGTGTCGCCCTCCCGCATCGCCGCGTGAAGCATCGCCCGCGAAGCCCCGAAGGCGATCTTCGTCGCGAGCGCGGTCTTTCCCATGCCCGGACGGCCGGCGAGGATCACCAGATCGGAGGGATGCAGCCCGCCCGTTTTCGCGTCGAGATCGCGAAGCCCGGTGGTCAGACCCGACACCCCGCCTTCGCGGTTGAACGCCGCCTCGGCCATCTCGATCGCGCTCGCGAGCGCGCGCTCGAAGGTGATCGGTCCGTTCCCGGACGCACCCCTTTCGGCGAGTTCGAACAGCGATCGTTCCGCCTGCTCGATCTGTCCCCGCCCATCGAGCGCGCCGTCCTCGCCGCCGAACGCCTCGTTGACCAGCGTCTCGCCGATCTCGATGAGCTGGCGGCGAACCCAGGCGTCGTGCACCGCGCGTCCGTATTCGGCGGCGTTGATGATGCCGACCATCGATGACAGGAGCTGCGCGAGATAGGCGGTGCCCCCGACCTCGGCGAGGGCGTCGGCGTGCTCCAGCTCCGCTTTCAGGGTCACCGCGTCCGCGAGCTGCCCCGCCTCGATCCGCCTCGAGATCGCCGAGAAGATCCGGCCATGCACCGGATCGGCGAAGTGGTCCGCGACCAGGAAGTCCGCCACCCTCTCGAAGGCCTTGTTGTTCGCGAGCAGCGCACCGAGCAGCGCCTGTTCGGCCGCGAGATTGGAGGGCGGGAGCCGCGCGTCGCCGAGGTGCGACACGCCTTCGCTTCGATGGAGAGTGTTCACCCGCCGAACCTAGCCACGCGATCGCTGGCCGTCCCGTGCCGTCTCCTGTGGGTTCCTGTGGATCACGTGGACGGATGGCCGGTCGGCGACGATGGTGGCGATCCCGCAATCGCGGCGGCACGCGCACCCTGCCGCCTCGTCGCGAGGCGAGCCGCCACCAGCACGGCGCGCGCTTCCGCGACCGCGACGTCCAGCGTCTCGTTCACGAGCACGTGGTCGAACTCCGGCCAGTGCGCGCACTCCTCGCGGGCCGCGTCCATCCGGCGGCCGATCTCGGTCTCGTCATCCTGGCCACGTTCCCGGAGCCGTTCGGCCAGGGCCCGGAGGTCGGGCGGCAGGATGAACAACGAGACGACGTCGCCCGGCAGCGCGGCCCGGAGCTGGCGGTGACCCTGCCAGTCGATGTCGAAGACGACGTCGCGTCCTCCCTCGAGGGCCGTGATCACCGGCGACCGGGGGGTGCCGTAGAAGCGTCCGAAGACCTCCGCCCATTCCACAAGCTCGCCGCCCGCGGCGAGCTGGTGGAATGCGTCCTCGTCGCGGAAATGATAGTGGATGCCGTCCACCTCGCCCGGCCGCGGCTTCCGGGTGGTCACGCTCACGCTGTCCATCAGGTTTCCGTCGGCGGCCCTGAGTGCGTTCGCGACCGAACTCTTCCCGGCGCCCGAGGGAGCCGCGATGACGAGACAGAGACCGCGCCGCCGGGCCTGGCCCGGCGCGGCGGCAGGGGCGGGGTCGGACACGCGCTTCTACTCCGACGGAGGCGGGGCCATGGCGGGCTGGTCGCTTCTATCAGAGGGCGACTATCCTCGGAACCATGAAGCAGGACAGGGTTCTGATCACCGGCGCCTCCTCCGGCATCGGGGAGGCCATCGCGTGCGCGCTCGCACGTCCCGGCGCGACGTTGATCCTGGCCGGGCGCGACGAGGGCGGCGTCGCCCGTGTCGCCGCGTCCTGCCGCGACCGGGGCGCGATCGTCAGGCCGGCGGTCGGCGACGTCACCGACGAGGACTTCATGCGGCGCACGGTCGCCGGCAACGGATCGCTCGACCTCGTGTTCGCCAATGCCGGGGTGTCCTACGGGACGCCGCCCTGCGGCATGGAGAGCGCCGAGCAGGTGCGCCGCACCTTCGCCGTCAACCTCGACGGCGTGATGAACACCGTGCTTCCGGCGATCACGCTCATGATGGCGCAGATGCCGGGCGACGATGGCGTGCGCGGCCGGATCGCCGTCACCGCGTCGGTCGCCGCCTTCCTCGCCTACCCGAACACGCCGAGCTATTGCGCCTCGAAGGCGGCCGTCGACACCTGGACGGTCGCGACCGGTGCCAATCTCCGGCCCCACGGCGTCCTCCTGACCTCCATCTGTCCCGGCTTCGTCCGGACCCGGATGACCGCGCGGAACGACTTCCCGATGCCCGGGCTCATGGAAGCGAGCGCGGCCTCCGACCGCATTCTCCGCGCGGTGGCCGCGGGCCGTCGGCGGGCCGTCTTCCCGGGGTGGATCGCCGCAGGCTCGCGTGTCGTCGGCCTGCTGCCGACCCGGGCGCGGGAAGAGCTGCTCCGGCGCCAGCCGTCCAAGGCGCCTCCCGCGATGTCGTGAGCCCGGCCACGCTCGGCGCCGTCCTGATCCTCGGCCTCGGCTACGCGCTCAAATGGGCGGATGCGCAGGTCCTGTCGGTCGCCCTGCCGGCCCTGAAGCGGGCATTCTCCCTCAGCGACACCGCGCTCGGCCTGCTCGGCGGGCTGCCGTTCGCGCTGTTCTACAGCGTGCTCGGCGTCCCACTGGCGCGCGCCGCGGACCGCGGGTCACGCCGTGGCCTGGTCGCGATCTCGATCGCCCTCTTCTCGGCCGCGACCGCGCTCGGCGCCGCCGCCGGCTCGCTCGTGATGCTGTTCACGCTGAGAGTGGGCGTCGCGGTGGGCGAGGCGGGCGCGACGCCGGCGGCGCAATCCCTGATCGGCGACCTCGTCGCGCCGACGCGACGCGGGGTCGCCTATGCCGCCTACGCCGCGTTCGCCAACGCGGGCATCCTGCTGGGCTTCGCGGTCGGCGGCATTCTCGTCGCGGCCGATGGATGGCGTGCGGCGTTCGCCGTTCTCGGCCTCGCGGGAATGCCGGTCGCGATCCTGACACGGCTCGCCCTGCCGGACCCGCGAGCCGAGGGGGCCGCGAGACCGGCCGAACGCTCGCTCGCAAGGTCCGTCCAGGCGCTCGCCGGCCATCGGGCTCTCCGTCACCTGGCCGCCGGCGGCAGCCTCGCCTCCGCCGCCGCCTTCGCCGCCCTGGCCTGGATCCCCTCCTTTCTCGCCCGCGATCACGCGATGGGCCCCGCGGCGAGCGGCCTGTTCCTCGGCCTCTCGAGCGGCGTGCTCGGCGGGGTCGGCGCGGTGCTGGCGGGGATCCTCGCCGACCGCTTCGCCGAGCGGCGCGGCGAAGGCGGCCGGCCGCTCCTCGTGTCGGTCGCCTGCCTGGTCGCCTTTCCGTCGCTGCTCGCCTTCTATCTGGCGCCCGGACGGGCGTTGCCCTGGTGGTTCTTCGTCCTGCCGGCGCTGCTCGGCGCGGCGCATGCCGGCCCGTCCGCGGCGGCGATCCGCGCCATCGCCCCGGCGAGCGAACGCGCGCTCGCCTTCTCCCTCCTGCTGTTCATCCTCAACGCGTCCGGAACCGTGCTCGGCCCGATCGCGGTCGGCGTGCTCAGCGACGCCTTGTCCCCGCTCGCCGGCGCCGCGTCGCTCCGCATGGCCCTCGCCGCGACCGCGCTCGCGTTGCCCTGGGCGGCCTTCCATTTCTGGCGCGCGGCTGCTTACATGGTTGTTAGAACAGAATAAGATCGCCGGGGGGGGGAGCATGTTCCATCAGGACCTGACGCCGATCGGCGGCAGTCTGGCGGTGTCGTTCATCGTGGCGGCACTGCCGATCGCGACGGTGCTGGTGATGCTCGGGGTGCTCCGGCGCCCGGCCTGGCAGGCCTCCGTCGGCGGCCTCGTGGTCGGCCTCGTCATCGCGATCCTCGCCTGGCGCATGCCGGTCGGCCTCGCGCTCGACAGCACGGTCGCCGGCATGGTGTTCGCCCTCTGGCCGATCATGTGGATCGCGGTGAACGCGCTGTTCCTCTACAACATCGCCGTCGCCGCCGGCCGCTTCGATGCGTTCCGCGAGTGGATCCTGCAGAACCTGCCCGCCGACCGGCGCGTGGTCCTGATCGTGGTCGGCTTCTGCTTCGGCGCGCTGATCGAGGGGATCGCCGGCTTCGGATCGACGATCGCGATCTCGTCCTCGCTCCTGATCATGGTCGGCTGGGAACCGCTGGAGGCGCTCACCTACTCGCTGATCTTCGACACCGCCCCGGTCGCCTACGGCGCCCTCGGCATCCCGATCACCGTGCTCGGCGTCATCACCCACCTGCCGGCCGAGCAGCTCGGCGCCATGGTCGGACGCCAGCTTCCGATCATCGCCTTCATCCTGCCGTGCTACGTCATCGGCGTGTACGGCGGACGCCGCTCGATCCGGGCGCTCTGGCCCCTGCTGCTGATCGCCGGCGGCTCCTTCGCGCTCATCCAGTTCGGCGTCTCCAACTACCTGAACTACCGTCTGACGGACGTGTTCGCCTCGCTCGGCTCGCTCATCGTCACCGTCCTGTTCCTCCGGGTCTGGACGCCGGCGCCCGACGCGCAGTTCGCGGCCAGGCACGACGTCCGGCCGACGGCCGCCGCCGAGACCGGCATCGCCCCGCCGCGGCGCCTCTCGCCCTGGCAGGGCTGGATCCCCTGGATCGTCGTCAGCATCGTCGTGATCGTGTGGACGCAGCTCGGCATCGCGGGGATCGGGCAGCGCAAGATTCCCTGGCCGGGCCTCAACAACGCCGTCTACGTGACCCTGTATCACAGACCCTACACGGCGGTCTGGACCTTCGAGCCGCTGGCCACCGGGACCGCCATCCTGTTCGCCGCCGCGATCACGGCCGCGCTGTTCCGGTTGTCGCCGCGCGCCTTTATCGCGTGCGCGGTGCTCACCTGGCGGCAGGTCCGGATCGCCGTGCTGACCGTCTCGGTGATCCTCGGCCTCGCCTACCTGATGAACTATTCCGGCATGACCTACACGCTCGGCTACGGCGTGGCGCATCTCGGCCTGCTGTTCACGATCGCCTCCCCGTTCCTCGGCTGGATGGCGGTCGCGCTCTCCGGCAGCGACACCTCGGGGAACGCCCTGTTCGGCAACCTCCAGGTCGTCGCCTCGCATCAGCTCGGTCTCAGTCCGATACTGTTCGCGGCGACCGGATCGTCGGGCGGCGTGATGGGCAAGATGATCTCGCCGCAGAACCTCGCGACCGGCGTGTCGGTGACGCCGCTGAAGAACCAGGAAGGCCTCGTCTTCTCGCGGACCTTCAAGCACTCGGTGATCATCACGGCGTTCGTCGGCGTGATCGCGATCCTTCAGCAATTCGTCTTCCCCTGGATGATTCCCCACTGAGTGCACGCCCGTCCCTGGACGGTGCGGTCCGGCGCAACCATCCTCCTGGCAGGGAGAAGGAGCGGCCATGCTCACCATGCCGGAGCTCGACCGGGACGTGCTCGCGCGACGCGACGCCATCGTCGCCCGCCTCCGCCGGATCGTACCCGGCGAGGGCGTGATCACCGCCGACCGCGAGCTCGCCGCCTACGAGAGCGACGGCCTGACCGCCTACGGCCAGAAGCCGATGGTGGTGGTCCTCCCGTCCGACACCGGACAGGTCGCCGACGTGCTGCGCTACTGCCACGAGGAAGGGATCCGGGTGGTCCCGCGCGGCGCCGGCACGTCGCTCTCCGGCGGCGCGCTGCCGCTCGGCGACGCGGTGCTGCTGGGTCTCGGCAAGTTCAACCGCATCCTCGACGTCGATCTCGTGAACCGCTGCGCCGTGGTGCAGCCCGGCGTCACCAATCTCGGCGTCACCCACGCGGTCGAGGCCGATGGCTTCTACTATGCACCCGACCCCTCGAGCCAGATCGCCTGCTCGATCGGCGGCAACGTCGCCGAGAACTCGGGTGGCGTGCACTGCCTCAAATACGGGCTGACCACCAACAACCTGCTCGGGCTCGAGATCGTGCTGATGGACGGCACCGTGATACGGCTCGGCGGCCGTCATCTCGATGCCTCCGGCTACGATCTGATGGGGGTGATGACCGGTTCCGAAGGCCTGCTCGGCGTCGTGACCGAGGTGACGGTGCGGCTGAAGCGGAAACCTCCCTTGGCCCGCGCGCTGCTGATCGGGTTCGGAACCGTCGAGGATGCCGGCCAGTGCGTGGTCGACGTGATCGGTGCCGGCGTCATCCCGGCCGGCATGGAGATCATGGACCGGCCGGCGATCCACGCCGCCGAGGCGTTCGTCCACGCCGGCTACCCGCTCGACGTCGAGGCCCTGCTGATCGTCGAGCTCGACGGATGCGCCGCCGAGGTCGACGATCTGGTCCGCCGCGTCGCCGGGATCGCCGAGGCCAACGGCGCCGTCACCACGCGCGCGAGCGCGAGCGAGGCCGAGCGCGAGGTGTTCTGGGCCGGACGCAAGGCCGCGTTCGGCGCCGTCGGCCGGATTTCGCCCGACTATTTCTGCGTCGACGGATCGATCCCCCGCCGCACCCTGCCGCGCGTGCTCACCGCGATCCGCGACCTGTCGGCCAAATGGGATCTCGGCGTCGCCAACGTCTTCCATGCCGGCGACGGCAACCTCCACCCGCTCATCCTCTACGACGCCAGCAGGGAAGGCGATCTCGATCGCGCGGTCGAGTTCGGCAACGACATCCTCCGCCTCTGCGTCGAGGTCGGCGGCGTGCTCACCGGCGAACACGGCGTCGGGGTCGAGAAACGCGACCTGATGCCGGTGATGTTCACCGAGATCGACCTCGCCCAGCAGCAGCGCCTGAAATGCGCGTTCGATCCGAAGGCACTGCTCAATCCCGGCAAGGTCTTCCCGCAGCTCTGCCGCTGCGCCGAGCTCGGGCGCGTCCACGTCCACGAGGGCCAGGTCCGGTTTCCCGAGCTGCCGAGGTTCTGACGATGGCGGAGTTCGTGCCTGCCGACGCCGGCGAGGTCGCGGCGGTGATCGAGGCGGCCGGCGCGAACCGCGAGGGGCTCTCGATCGGCGGCGGCTTCTCGAAGGCGGGCTGGGGGCGGCCGTCGCAGACCGCGCACACGCTCCGGCTCGATCGCCTCGCCGGCATCGTCGACCACGACGCGCCCGAACTCGTGCTGACCGCGCGCGCCGCGACCCCGCTCGCCGAGATCGAGGCGTCGCTCGAGACCCATCGGCAGATCCTTGCCTTCGAGCCGCCGGACTGGCGTCGCCTGCTCGGCACCGCTGACCGCGTGCCGACCATCGGCGGCGCGCTCTCGGTCAACGCCGGCGGACCGCGCCGCCTCACCGCGGGTGCCGCGCGCGACCACCTGCTCGGCTTCGAGGCCGTCAACGGGCGCGGCGAGCGCTTCAAGGCCGGCGGCAAGGTGGTCAAGAACGTCACCGGCTACGACCTCCCGAAGCTCGTCTGCGGGGCGTTCGGCACGCTCGCGGTGCTGACCGAGGTCACCGTCCGGCTGCTGCCGCGTCCCGAGACCGAGCGGACGCTGGTCGTCACCGGGCTCGCCGAGGCGGCCGCGCTCGCCTTCCTCGCCGCGTCGCTCGGCTCGCCGCACGAGGTCTCGGCGGCCGCCCATCTTCCGGCCGCCGTTGCACGCCGCCTCGGTCTCGCCGGCGCCTCCTCGGTCGTCCGGGTCGAGGGCCACGGTCCGTCGGTCGCCTCCCGCGTGGCGGAGCTCGGCCCGCTGGCCGCGTCCTGCGGTCCGTCCGGCACGCTCGACGAGGACGCCTCGCGGGCACTCTGGCGCGCGATCGCCGACGTCGAGCCTTTCGCGGCGCTGGCCGATCACGCGATCTGGCGCCTGTCCGTGGTACCCTCGAAGGCGCCCGCGATCATCGCGGCGATCGGCCGGGTCCTGTCGCTCGAGCACTTCCTCGACTGGGGCGGCGGTCTGCTCTGGTGCGCCGTTGCGCCCGGTCCGGAGGATGGCGGGGCCTCGGTGCTGCGCGCCGCGATCGCCCGCAGCGGCGGCGGCCACGCGACGCTGGTCCGTGCCCACCCCGCGATCCGGGCCGCGGTTCCCGTCTTCGAGCCGGAGGCCGGGCCGCTCGCCGCCCTCTCGGCCCGGGTCAAGGACGCGTTCGACCCCTACCGGATCCTGAACCCTGGCCGGCTCCGCCCCGACCTCTCGCGAGCCAATCTCTGACGGAAGGCGGCGCCATGCAGACCGATTTCGCCCCCGGGCTCCTGGCCCGGCACGACTTCAAGGCCTCGGAACGGGCGGTGCGATCCTGCGTCCATTGCGGGTTCTGCACCGCGACCTGCCCGACCTACGTCCTGCTCGGCGACGAGCTCGACAGCCCGCGCGGTCGCATCGTGCTGATGAAGGACATGCTGGAGCGGAACCGGCCGGCGGACGCCGAGACCGTCAGGCACATCGACCGCTGCCTCTCCTGTCTCGCCTGCGTGACGACCTGTCCGTCGGGCGTCGACTACATGCACCTGGTCGACCACGCCCGCGCGCACATCGAGCGCACGTATCGGCGTCCGTGGCCCGACCGGCTGCTCCGCCGCTTCCTCCTCGCCGTGCTGCCGCGTCCCGCCCTGTTCCGCGCGGCTCTCCGGGCCGGCCGTCTCGCCCGCCCCTTCGCGCGGATGATGCCGGGCCGCCTGCGCGGGATCGCCGAGATGGCGCCTCCGACCGTTCCCCCGCCGGGTCCGACCGACCGGCCGCGCGTGTTCCCGGCCGAGGGGACGCGCCGCGCGCGTGTGGCCCTGCTCACCGGGTGCGCCCAGCGCGTGCTCTCGCCCGCGATCAACGAGGCGACCGTGCGCCTGCTCAACCGGCACGGCTGCGAGGTGGTCGTCGCGGTCGGGGCCGGATGCTGCGGCGCGCTCGCCCACCATCTCGGGCGGGGGGGCGCCGCGGAGGCACGCCGCAACATCGATGCCTGGTGGCGCGAGCGCGAACGGAACGGCCTCGACGCCATCGTGATCAACACCTCGGGCTGCGGGACCGTGGTGAAGGACTGGGGCTTCATCCTCGCCGACGACCCGGCCTACGCGGACCGCGCGCGCGTCATCGCCGGGCTCGCGCGCGACGTCACGGAGTTCGTGGCCTCGATCGGGCTGCTCCCGCCCGTCGTGCCCACCGGGCAGCGCGTCGCCTACCATGCCGCCTGCTCGCTCCAGCATGGCCAGAACGTGCGGCGCGAACCGAAGGCGCTGCTCGCGGCGGCCGGCTTCGAGGTCGTCGACGTCCCGGAAGCGCATCTCTGCTGCGGATCGGCCGGAACCTACAACCTGCTCCAGCCGGAGCTCGCGCGTCGGCTCCGCGACCGCAAGACGGCGAACATCGCGAGGGTGGCGCCCGTGATCGTCGCGGCGGGCAACGTCGGCTGCATCACCCAGATCGCCGCGGGAACGGGCACGCCGGTCGTCCATACGGTGGAGCTGCTCGACTGGGCGACCGGGGGACCTCGGCCGGACACGCTCCGGAGCCTCCCTACCTGACGGACGTCCCTTCGAGCGCCCGCAGGCGGAGCACGTTGCGGTTCTGGTCGGCGAGCGTGGCGGCGAAGACGTGGCCGCCGGTGCCGTCGGCGACGAAGTAGAGATCATCCGTGGCCGCCGGATGGGCGGCGGCGCGGAGCGAGGCGAGGCCGGGCGCGCAGATCGGCGCGGGCGGCAGGCCGGGCACGGCATAGGTGTTGTAGGGGTTGTCCTCCGCGAGGTCGGCGCGCGACAGCGGCCGGGGCAGGGGTCCGAGGCCGCCCGCGGCCTCGTAGGCGACCGTCGGGTCGGACTGCAGGCGCATGCCGAGGCGGAGCCGGTTGAGGAACACCGCTGCAACGAGCGGCCGCTCCGCCTCGAGATGGGTCTCGCGCTCCACCAGGCTCGCCAGCACCAGGAGGGCGCGCGCGCCGGGCAGACCGACGGCGGGGTCCCGGTCTTGCCAGACCTGCCCGAGCGTCGCGGTCATCGCGCCCTCCATCCTGGTCAGCAGCGCACGCCGCGTCGTGCCGCGCTCGTAGTCATAGGTCTGCGGCAGCACCGCCCCTTCCGGCGGCACCGGAACCGGGCCGGCCAGCGCCGGCGACGCGGCGAGCGCGCGCGCGATCTCGGCGGACGTCCAGCCCTCCGGGATCGTGATCGCGTGCTCGACCGGCTTTCCGGTGCGGAGGATGACGAGAACGGTCCTGAGGCTCGCATGGGCCGGAAAGGCGAGCTCGGCGGCGTGCACCGGGCCTCGTCCGCGCGTCAGCCTGGCCGCGATCCGGAACGGCCACGTCCCCTCGATCACCCGCTCGCGCGCGAGGGTGGACGCCACGGTATCGATCGACCCGCGCGGCACCACGACATCGCGCGCGTCCGGCAGCGGTCCCGGCCGCTCATAGTCGCGGGCGGCAAGGAAGCCACCGCCGACGATGAGAAGAAGGATGCCGAGAAGGAGGGCTGCCCGTATCAGGTCCTGGCGTCTCCGGATGGAGGTCCAGGGGTCGAGCCCCGGATGCTATGCCCGCGCGAAGAGGATGCTGGCGTTGGTGCCGCCGAACCCGAAGCTGTTCGAGAGCGCGGTGTCGATCCGGCGTTCCTGCGCCGCGAGCGCCACCCGGTCGATCACGCTGGGGCGGCTCGGCCGTTCCAGGTTCAGCGTCGGCGGCGCCACGTTGTCGCGGATCGCGAGCAGCGAGAAGATCGCCTCGACCGCGCCGGCCGCCCCGAGCAGGTGCCCGGTCGCGGACTTGGTCGACGACATCGCGAGCCCGCGCGCGTGCCCGCCGAACACACGTTCCACCGCGTCCAGTTCGAGATCGTCGCCGAGCGGCGTCGAGGTCCCGTGGGCGTTGACGTACTGGACATCGCCGGGATCGAGGCCGCCGTTCCGGAACGCCGCCTGCATGGCGCGGAACGCCCCGTCATGGCCTTCCGCCGGTGCGGTGATGTGGTGCGCGTCGCCCGACAATCCGTAGCCGACGACCTCGCCGTGGATCGTGGCTCCGCGCGCGCGCGCGTGCTCGAGTTCTTCCAGCACCAGAACACCGGCGCCTTCGCCCATCACGAACCCGTCGCGTCCCTCGTCCCAGGGTCGGGATGCCCTTGAGGGCGTATCGTTGTAGCTGGTGGACAGCGCCCGGGACGCACAGAATCCCTGGATCCCGAGCGGGCAGACCGCCGCCTCGGCGCCGCCCGCCACCATGACGTCGGCGTCGCCGAGCAGGATCAGCCGTGCCGCGTCGCCGATCGCGTGCACGCCGGTCGCGCACGCGGTGACCGCCGAATGGTTCGGGCCCTTGAACCCGTAGCGGATGGAAACGTGGCCGGAGACGAGATTGATCAGGGCGGACGGGATGAAGAAGGGTGACAGTCGCCTGCCGCGCCCCTCGCGGATCTGCACCGACGCCTCGTAGATCGTCTCGAGACCGCCGATCCCGGAGCCGATCATCACGCCGGTCCGCCAGCGTCCCTCGTCATCGTCCGGCTGCCAACCCGAACTCTCGACCGCCTCGATCGCGGCCACCAGGCCGAGATGGATGAAGCGGTCCATCTTCTTCTGGTCCTTGTGGGGGATCCACTCGTCCAGTGTCAGTCCGCCGTCGGACCGCGTGCCGACCGGGACCTGACCGGCCACCTTGGCGGACATGTCGGCCACGTCGAACGACTGGATCGCACCGATGCCCGACTGACCCTCGATCAGGCGGGACCAGCTCTTCTCGACCCCGACGCCGAGCGGACCGGCGATCCCCATTCCGGTGACCACGATCCGCCTTCCGAGACCGTTCGGGCCGAACTGCGTGCCCCCGCTCCATCGCGCCATGCGTTCGTCCCGGACCGCGCGTGTCGTCCGCTCAGGCCGCCTTCTGCTTCTCGATGTAGTCGATCGCGTCCTTGACGGTACTGATCTTCTCGGCCGCGTCCTCCGGGATCTCGACGCCGAAGGCCTCCTCGAACGCCATCACGAGCTCGACGGTGTCGAGGCTGTCGGCGCCGAGGTCGTCGATGAAAGAGGCTTCCGGAGTGACCTTGCTTTCCTCGACGCCAAGGTGTTCCACGACGATCTTTTTCACCTTGTCGGAAATGTCGCTCATCGGCCTCTGTCCTGCTGGCGGTTGGTGGTCTTCTCGTCCTCTGCACGCGTCAGGCCGGTGGGATGCCGGCCTTCGCGTTCGCTCCCGCTCCGGACGAAGCAGCGGGCGATTAGCACGCTTCCGTGCCGGACGCCAAGAACGGGCCCACCCGGCCCGGATGGGGATCCGATGGGCCCGGACGGTGTCGCGTTCGCGGACGCGGCCGTCACGACATCAACATCCCGCCGTTCACGTGGAGCGTGGTTCCGGTCACCCAGGCCGCTTCGTCGGATGCGAGATAGAGCACCGCGCCCCCGATGTCGGCGCCGGTGCCGAGCCGGCCGAGCGGGATCTGTTCCGCGAGCGCCGTCTTCTGCGCCGCCGGCAGCGTCGCGGTCATCGCCGTGTCGACGAAGCCCGGTGCGACCGCGTTCACCGTGATCGAGCGGCTCGCCACCTCGCGCGCGAGCGAGCGCGTCATTCCGAGCATCCCGGCCTTCGCCGCCGAGTAGTTCGCCTGTCCCGCATTGCCGGTCAGCGCGACCACGCTGGCGATGTTGATGATCCGGCCATGGCGACGCCGGACCATGCCCGCGAGGACCGCGCGGCAGAGGCGGAAGGGGGCCGCGAGATCGAGTTCGATCACGCGGTCCCAATCCTCGTCCTTCATCCGCATCGCCAGTCCGTCCCGGACGAGCCCTGCGTTGTTGACGAGGATGTCGAGCCGCCCGTGTCCGGCTTCGACGGCCCTGACGAGCGGCAGGGCGGCGCTGCGGTCGGCGAGGTCGGCCGGGTGGAGCGAGACCCGTTCGCCGCCGAGATCGTCCGCCAGCGCCGCCAGCGCGGCCTCGCGCGTTCCGGACAGCGCCACCTGCGCCCCCGCCGCATGCAGGGTCCGGGCGATCGCGTCGCCGATCCCGCCGGATGCGCCGGTGACCAGGGCGACGCGCCCATCGAGCCTGAACATCGTTCCCCCTTGCCCGGCCGGACGGGTCTAGAAGCCGCGGACCAGCGCCTCGATCTCGTCGGGCGTGCCTGCGGCGGTCGCCGTCGCATCTGGTGCGATCCGACGGAGCAGGCCCGACAGGACCTTGCCGGCGCCGAGCTCCACGAAGTGGTCGCAGCCGAGCAGCACGGCGTGGAGGACGCTTTCCCGCCACCGCACCGTTCCGGTGACCTGACGGACCAGGAGCGTCCGGATCTCGTCGGGCGTTGTGGTCTTGGCGGCGGTCACGTTGCTGATCACCGGCACCGCGGGAGCGGCGAGCGCCGTCGCGCCGAGCGCCTCTTCCATCTCGCGTGCCGCGGGCGCCATCAGCGAGCAGTGGAACGGCGCCGACACCGGGAGCCGGAGCGCCCGCTTGGCGCCACGCTCGCGGGCGAGCGCGCTCGCCCGGTCCACCGCGTCGACATGGCCGGAGATCACGACCTGGCCGCCGCCGTTGTCGTTCGCGACCTCCACCACGTCGGTCGTGCGCGGTCCGGCCGTGTCCGGGGTTCCGGTCTCGGCGTCCACCGGGCGGACGCGGGCGAGCGCGCAGATCTCGTCCGCGTCCGCCATCTCGATCCCGATCAGGGCGGCCATCGCGCCTTCGCCCTCCGGCACCGCGCGCTGCATCGCCTGACCGCGCCGCCGGAGCAGTCGGGCGGTCCCGGCGAGGTCGATCGCGCCGGCCGCGCAGAGTGCCGTATATTCGCCGAGCGAGTGGCCGAGCACCACCACGGCGCGGCGCGCGACCGAGACCCCGCCTTCCGCCTCGAGCACCCGGAGCGCCGCGATCGAAGCGGCCATCAGGGCCGGCTGCGCGTTCTCGGTCCGGGTCAGCTCCTCGATCGAGCCGCCGAACATGAGCTTCGACAGGCGGAATCCGATTGCGTCGTCGACCTCCTCGAAAACCTCCCGGGCCGGGGCAAAGGCGGCGGCGAGATCGCGTCCCATTCCGACGGCCTGGCTGCCCTGGCCGGGGAACATGAAGGCGTGGACGGACATTCGGCAATGGTTCCGTTGCGGCGGATGGGGGCTTGTGAAGCGGAGCCCGGCTTGGCTGTCAAATCCCGGCGACCCGGTCGCAACGTGGGTTCCGTCAGAGGGGCTTCTGGAGAACGATCAGGGCCTGGGGCAGGCGCACCGCGTTGTCGACGAAGTCGATCAGGCGGAACATCGAGCCCCAGTGTCTCGCGACGAAGCCGCGCGGAATGATCGCCTCGCCGTAATGGGCGGAGAGCGAGGGGGGGAGTTCTGGCGAGTGGTGCAGGAAATGGCCGGCCTCGTAGCGCGAGTTGGCGGCGTGCTCGTCGACGAAGCTGTCCGCACAGGCCTCGTACCAGGGATGCTCCAACCGGATCCCCGAGGCGCGCCGGACCCGCATCTCGGCGCAGAACTGGATGAACCGCCGGCTCTGGGTGGTGATCAGGACGATCCCACCCGGCTTGAGAAGACGATGGAATTCCTCGACCCAGCGCGTCGCGTAGAACTCGTCGAGATGGGAGAACACCGACCACGAGATGACGTAGTCGAGCGTTTCCGGGGCCAGCACCATCGGCGGCGTGGGCTCGCAGGGCAGGAACGTGAGCGCCGGATTGCAGCGTCGCGCGTGGCCGAGGAAGCGGCCGGTGCTGTCGGTCCCGAACAGGTTCGCCGGCGCCACGTCCTTCATGAAGAGGCGCAACACCCGCCCCCAGCCGCAGCCGAAATCGAGCAGGCGGCGATGCGGCGCGATCGGTCGCCCCGCGTAGTCGCAATAGGCCTTCACTTCCCGGAAGAAGGCGTGCGCCTCGTGGATCGAGACCTCGCCCGAATGGCCGTGGATTTCGCGCTGCAGCCCCTCGTCGGGGAACAGCGGCATCGGCACGCCGTCGATCTCGGGCACCCGGAGCGAGGCGACGAGGATGTCGAGCCACGCCTCGTCGGTACGGTCCCGGAACTGGCGGTGAACGGCGTCTAGTCCGGCGTCCATGACCCGTCCGGCGTCTTGGTTAGACGGAACGGTATCAAAACGACGTGCCGGTCGCAAGCGGCCTCCGGCGGTCAGGGGATCTTGCTGGTCCCGATCGTCCGTCTCGCCGCCTTGACGCTGCGCCGGGCGCGTGCGGCCGAGGCGCGCATCCGGGCGGCGAGCTCGCCGAACACGGCATCGCGGTCGACGCCGGCGCCCGTCAGCAGCACCATGAGGTGGAACACCAGGTCGGCGCTCTCCGACACCACCCCGTCGCGTCGGCCGGCCACCGCCTCGATCACGACCTCGGCGGCTTCCTCGGCGACCTTCTGGGCCGGCTTGCCGGGATGGCGGGCGGTCAGGGATGCGACGTAGCTGGTCTCGGGATCGCCGTTCCGGCGTTGCTCGACCGTGTCCCACAGCCGGTCGAGAGCGTGGCGGCGGGTCTGGTGGGAGGCGGTCTCTGTCGCATCCATGATGCCGTCGGGTAGCATGGCGCTTGTCGGGTCGCGAGTGCGGGCCAAGATAGCGGTCGTTCCAACAGCGGAGAACGATCATGCTGGACTGCATCGGCTTCGCGGCTTCGGAAGCGAGCGCTCCGCTCGCGCGACACACCTTCCAGCGACGCGAACCGGGTCCGACCGACATCGAGATCGAGATCGAGTGGTGCGGCGTCTGCCACTCCGATCTCCACACCGTCCGGAACGAGTGGGGCGGCACCATCTATCCCTGCATCCCCGGTCACGAGATCGTCGGCCGGGTGTCCCGCGTCGGCGCCGAGGTCTCCACCTTCAGGCCGGGGGACCTCGCCGGCGTCGGCTGCATGGTGGACAGCTGCCGCGAGTGCCCGAACTGCCGGGCGGGCCTCGAGCAGTACTGCGACGTCGGCTTCGTCGGCACCTACAACGGCGACGACACCCGTCAGGGTGGCGGGAACACCTACGGCGGGTACTCGAGCCGGGTCGTGGTCGAGCAGCGTTTCGTGCTCCGGATCCCCGACAACCTGCCGCCGGAGGGCGTGGCGCCGCTGCTCTGCGCCGGCATCACGACCTATTCGCCGCTTCGCCACTGGAAGATCGGACCCGGCCAGAAGGTGGGGGTCGTCGGCCTCGGCGGTCTCGGCCACATGGGCGTGAAGCTCGCCCATGCGATGGGGGCCCATGTCGTGCTGTTCACCACCACCGCCGGCAAGACCGAGGACGCCAGGCGGCTCGGGGCCGCCGAGGTCGTGCTGTCTCGGGACGAGACGCAGATGTCGGCGCACGCCGGAAACTTCGACTTCATCCTCGACTGCGTCTCGGCCAAGCATCCGATCGACGCCTATCTCACGTTGCTGAAGCGCGACGGCACCCTCTGCCTCGTGGGGGCGCCGGAGATGCCGCTGCCGGTCGCGGCGTTCTCGGTGATCGGCAAGCGCCGTGCCTTCGCGGGCTCGCTGATCGGCGGCATCCCCGAGACGCAGGAGATGCTCGATTTCTGCGCCGAACACGGCATCACGGCCGATGTCGAGGTGATCCGGATGGACCAGATCAACGATGCCTACGAGCGGATGCTGAGGAGCGACGTGAAATACCGTTTCACGATCGACATGCGCACGCTTCCGGCATCGTAGGTGCCGGCCGGACCGCGGCGCGGGACCTCGGTCCCGCCCGGGGCGCCCGCCTTGTCCTCGGTCCCGCGCTCGATGGGTGATTTCACGCAACCGAATGTTGCCGTAGAAGCTGGGGCTGATCGCGGGGAGAGGCCAGGTCCATGCTTTCGAGCGCTTCGGTCCGCAACGCCGACGACGGGCGCGAGCCGATCGGGTCCACCGATCGGCGGGGCGCCGTGTCGCGCGAGGAGGCGCTTGCCGAGAGCGCGCTGCTCCACGCGATGCGGGCGGCCAGCTTCCGGGCCGAGGCGGAGCGGTATCGTGGCGCCGGCGCTCGTCCGCGTGGCTGGCTGCCGCGGACCGATTGGGCCCAGACGGCGATCGCGCGCCTCGAGCACCGGGCGGCTTTCGCGCGGCTGGTGATGGGCCGGACCGTGCGCTCGGTCCGCGAGGACGGCGCCGGGGTCTCGTTCCGGCGTGTCCTCCATCACACGATCGGAACGCCCCTGCCGGTGACGGCGCGTCCGGCGGAGCGCCTCCCGGGGGTGCCGGAGAGCGCCGGCGAGATCGATGTCGCGACCAGCGACGAGCAGATGCCGGTCCAGCCCCGGGCCGACTACCGATCCACCCTCGCCCGGGTCTACGGCCGGCCGATCGCCGAGCCGGCAGCCTCCGTTCTCGCCCATCGCGTCCTGCTGGTCGGCGAGACGACGCTGCCCCAGTGCGCGAAATACCGGGTCTGGCAGAAGAAGGCGCATTTCGAGCGCCTCGGGCTGCAGTGCCTGGTGATCGACTGGCGCCATTGGATCGAGGCGGTGTCGCGCCTGCAGGCCCGCACGCTCCTCGTGCTCTATCGGGTTCCGCTGTTTCCCGACATGCGGACCCTGGTGCGCGAGGCGAGGCGGCTCAAGGTCCAGATCGTCTGGGAGGTGGACGACCTCATCTTCGACATCGACCTGTACAGCCGCAACGCGAACCTCGTCACCGTTCCGGAGAAGGAACGGGCCGAACTGCTCCACGGGGTGAAGCTCTACCGCGATGCGATGATGGCGTCCGACCGGACGATCGCGTCCACGACGACGCTGGCACGCCTGATGGAGGAGGCGACCGGCCGCCCGAGCCACGTCATCGAGAACGCCCTCGACCGCGAGACGCTCGATTTCGCCGCCCAGGCCAGGCGCGCGGCCGCCGGACGCGAGGCGGACGGCCGGATCGTCGTCTTCTACGGATCCGGCACCACGACGCACGACGCCGACATCGCGGTGGCGGCGGATGCGCTCGCCACCGCCATGCGGGAGGATCCCCGGATCGTGTTCCGCGTGGTCGGACCCTTGACGCTGCCGGCGTCGCTCGTCGCGCACGGCGACCGCGTCGAACGCCTTCCGTTGACCGACTACAAGAACTACCTCGCCGAGCTCGCGCGGGCCGACATCTCGATCGCCCCGCTCGAGCCCACGATCTTCAACGACGCCAAGAGCAACATCAAGCTGATCGAGGCGGCGATCGTCGGCGTGCCTTCGGTGTGCTCGCCCGCCGTGGAGTTCCGGAAAATCGTCACCGATCGTGTCGATGGCTTCCTCGCCGGCACCGACGAGGAATGGGTCGACGCGATCCGGACGCTCGCCAATGATGCGTCCTGCCGGAGATCGGTCGCGGCGGCGTCCGAGCGGGCGATCATGCAGCGATACGCGCCCGATCAGGTCGCGCTCGGATCGGTCGCGCCGATCGCGTCGCTGATGCCGGACCGCCGGAACGCCGGATTCCGTATCCTCGTGGTCAACATCTACTACGCGCCGAGATCGCTCGGCGGCGCCACCATCGTCGCCGAGGAGATGGTGAGGAGGCTGCACGGCCGCGACGACACGGAGGTCTTCGTCTTCACCACCCACGAGCGCCATACCGCCTCGCAGTATTCGATGTGCCGCTACGTGGACGGCGGCGTTCCCGTGCTCGCCGTGGCCCCCCCTCTCGGATACGATGCCGTGCTGGCCTTCGACGATCCCGAGATGGGGCGCGCGTTCACCGATGCGCTCGACGCGGTCCGGCCCGACATCGTGCACTTCCACTCCGTGCAGCATCTCGGCGCGGGCCTGCTGCGCGCCTGTCAGGCCGCGGCGATCCCCTACGTGGTGACGCTGCACGACGCGTGGTGGGTCTGCCCGCGGCAGTTCATGGTCCGCGGCGACAACACGTACTGCCACCAGACCACGATCGACCTCAAGGTCTGCCAGCCCTGCGTCCCGGAGATCGCCCATCTCCAGAGCCGGATGAACATCCTGATGCAGGGCCTCGACGAGGCGGCGCTTCTGCTCTCGCCGAGCGAGTCGCACGCGGCGCTCTACCGGGCGAACGGGATCCCGGCCTGGCAGATCCGGGTGAACCGGAACGGGGTGCGGCGGCCGTCCGGCGATCGCGGTCCGCGCACCGGTCCGATCCGCTTCGCCTTCGTCGGCGGCAACAACGCGATCAAGGGGATCAAGCTGATCCGCGAAGCGTTCGCGACGCTCGACCGCTCCGACTGGGCGCTCCGCCTCGTCGACGCCTCGCTCGCCCTGGGCTTCCCGTCGATCGACCGCTCGGAATGGCGGCTGTCCGGCAGCGTCGAGATCGTTCCGGCCTACACCCAGGACGAGATCGACGCCTTCTATGCCGATGTCGATGTCCTGCTGTTCCCTTCGCAGTGGAAGGAAAGCTTCGGCCTCACGGTTCGCGAGGCCCTGCTCCGGGACGTCTGGGTGATCGCGACCGAGAGCGGTGCCGCGGCCGAAGACGTCGTCGATGGCGTCAACGGGACGCTGATCCCGATGCGGAACGACAGGGAGACGCTCGCGCGTGCGATCGAGGCGGTGCTCGATCGCAAGGACGCGATCCGCGCCCATCGCAACCCGCACGCGTCACGGATCGCGACCCTCGACGCGCAGGCCGACGAGCTCTACGCGCTGCTCCGGGAGGCCGCATCGGCGAACCGCCCCGCCCCGCGACTGGCTGTCTAGCGTCGGTCCGGACCGTTTGCGAGGCAGGACCACGCGTCGCGCTGGCGCGCGAACGGCATCGCCAGCGATCGCACCAGCCTTGTCTCGCCGGGATCGCGATAGGCGGGAACCCCGATCCGGATCCGCGTCTGCGGGACGTCGAGCCGGAAGGTGCGATGGAGATGATCCCACCAGCTGATCCCGCTCGACCAGTTGCTGTCCGTCTCGCCGCGCACGGCCGAGTGGTGGATGCCGTGCATCCGGGGTGTCGTGAGCACGGTCGCGAGCCGACGCTCCGCCCGCTCCGGCAGGCGCAGGTTCGAGTGATGGAACACGACCGAACCGAAGAAGAACGCCTGCCAGGCCCGGAACGCGCGCGGTGACGCCCCGATCAGCGTGACCTGGGCCGCGCGCCAGGGCACCGAGATCAGCATGTCGACGGCGTGGAAGCGGAGCGCCGTGGTCGCATCGAGATCGAGATCCACGTGATGCACCAGGTGGAACCGCCAGAGGAACGGGACCTTGTGGGTCAGCACGTGCCAGATGAACATCGTATAGTCGAGTGCCACGAAGGCGAGCGCGTCCCGGACCGGCCGCGGCAGAGGCAGCCGGGCCACGAGGCCGGTGCGGCGGTCCGCGCTTCGGCGCGCGAGGCGGCGGACGATCGGCCCCTCGACGACCGCGACCACCGCCATGCTGAGCGCGCCGAGTGCCAGGTTGACCGGCGCGCGCCGCCGTTCCGCTTCCGTCCGGCCCCGCAGCGGCAACGCGCGCTCGGCGAGCATCGCGGAGGCGAGAGCGGCGGGCGCGAGGAGATCGGTGGTGCGGATCGAAGATCTCATGAGGCGGAGATGAGAGGCGCGGCCGCGACGGCAAGCGCATGACGAGGCAGGGGTGACCGCGGCAGGCAGGCCGCGCCTCGTCCTGTTCACGCGCTTCCCGGAGGCCGGACGGGCGAAGACGCGACTGATCCCGGCGCTCGGGGCGGCAGGTGCCGCGTCGCTGCATCGGCGTCTCGCGGAACGGACGCTGGCGACCATGCGCGAGGCGGACCTGCCGATCGAGATCCGCGTCACCGGGGCGCCCGTGGCTGCGTTCCGGGGATGGCTCGGCGACCGGCACGGGATCGTCGATCAGGGCGAGGGCGACCTCGGGGCGCGGCTTGACCGGGCGTCGCGGGCGCCGCCGGTGATCCTGCTCGGCGCGGACGCTCCGCGGCTGACCGCGTCGCATCTCCTGGAGGCGGCCGAGGCGGTCGCCGGCGGCCGGTTCGCGATCGGACCGGCCGACGATGGCGGCTACTGGCTGCTCGCGATCCCGCATCCCGCGCCGTTCCTGTTCCGCGACATGCCCTGGAGCACGGCGTCGCTGTTCGGCCGGACGATCGAGGTGCTCGCCGAGCGCGGCATCGAGCCGCTGCGGCTCGCTCGCCTCGCGGATCTCGATCGGCCCGAGGACCTGGCCCGGTTCGCGGATCTCCTTCCGTGACCGACGCGGTGGCCATCGTCGTGCCGGCGCTCGACGAGGAAGCCGCGCTGCCGCGTCTCCTCCACTCGCTCGCGATCCTCGATCCGCCGCCGGCGGAGATCATCCTGGTGGACGGCGGGAGCACCGACCGGACCGCGGCGCTCGCCCGAGCCGCCGGCATCCGGGTCATCGAGCACACCGCGCGCGGACGGGCGCACCAGATCAACCGCGGCGTGTCGGGCGCGCGGTCGCCGCTGATCTGCGTCCTCCACGCCGACACGGTCCTGCCGGGCGACGCCGTCTCGGTCATCCGCGACGTGCTCGCCGACCGCGGCGTCGCGCTCGCGGGGTTCCTGCCCCTGATCAGGGGTCCGCGGCGGGTGCGCTGGGGAACCAGTCTTCATGCCTGGACGAAGACCTGGTACGCGGCACTGCTGTTCCGGCCGCATTTGTTCCTGCGCGGCGGAAGGCTGCTGTTCGGCGACCAGGCGATGTTCTTCCGCCGGGCGGATTTCGCGGCCGTCGGCGGCTGCGACACCACGCTGGCCGTCATGGAGGATGCCGATCTCTGCATCCGGCTGTGTCGGCTCGGCCGGGTCCGGCAGGTCAACCGGATGGTGACGACGTCGGACCGGAGGATCGCGGCCTGGGGGCCGCTCCGGGCGAACTGGATCTACCTCAAGGTCGGGGTGCGCTGGGGGCTTGGCCTCCGGCGAAGCCTCGACCGGCACTATCCGGATGTCCGGTAGCAGGCTGCTGAAAAGCTTCGGAAGACCTTGAGGCTCCGCCTCAAACTCCGCTCGCGCGGCGCGCCCA